>NZ_JBAGKH010000069.1:0-4722 GCF_036689765.1 Streptomyces poriticola | reverse complement strand
GGTCTGACGCTGGTCTCGCGGGACGGCAGGCCGTACCGCTTCGACCCCCGGGCTGGAACTCACCGTCGGGGAGGAGGAGGTGGCGCGGGCCCGGGAGTTGCGTGACGCCCTCTTCCTGCTCGCCGCGGACCGCGCCCACGGTGGCCCGCTCGATCCCACCCACCTGGACGTGGTCAACGCCGCCGCGGCCGAGCCTGCGCTGGTCAGCCGGATCCTGCCGGACGGGACCCGGGGCTGGGCACCTGGAGCCACGGGGACGCGGCTGCTGTCGACCGTGGCCGGAGATGCCGTCGACGTGTTCACCGGCCGGTACGCCGACCGCATCCGTGAGTGCGGCGCCCACGACTGCCGGCTGCTCTTCGTCGACACCTCACGCCCGGGCCGGCGCCGCTGGTGCTCGATGGAGCACTGCGGCAACCGCGAGAAGGTCCGGGCCCACCGGGCGCGGCGATCACCTGGAGCGGCCGGGGGCGGTCACTGACGACGCCGAGGCGGGCCGCTCAGGACCGGCCCCGGTCCCGGCCTCGGCCCCGGTCCCGGCCTCGGCCCCGGTCCCGGCCTCGGCCCCGGTCCTGGTCCTGAGCGGCCTATGGCCGGCATCCCCTGGTGCGCGGGCTCTCGGCCGGGACGGCGGAGGCGGTCGCAGCCTCCTGGCCGCCCGGCTCCCCGGCCGTCAGTGAAGTCGCCGAAGTCGCCGCTGATGCCGCCGGGGCAGCCGCCGCGGACGTAGTCGCTGATGTCGCCGCGGTGGTCGGCGCGGCCGGGACCGTGGCGGCCCTGGCCACGACGGCCGATTCCCGGGCGGTCGCCGCCGCGCCGGCCTGTGCCTCCGGTGCCACGGCCCTGGTTCCGGTCCCGGTCCCGACCCGCAGGCCGCTCGCGCGCAGCGCAAGTGCGGTGCGCCGTGCGGTACGCAGGGCGTCCCAGGTGAGCACCATCAGCGCCAGCCACACCAGCGCGAAGCCTGCCCACCGCTCGGGCGGCATGGCCTCGCCGAAGTAGAGGACACCGAGCAGGAACTGGAACACCGGCGCCAGATACTGCAGCAGTCCCAGGGTGGACAGCGGCACGCGTATCGCCGCCGCGCCGAAGCAGACCAGGGGGAGCGCGGTGACCAGACCGGTCGCCGCCAGCAGCGTGGCGTGCCCCGGGCCCTCGGTGGAGAAGGTGGACTCGCCCTGCGCGGTCAGCCACAGCAGGAAGCCGAGCGCCGGCAGGAACTGGACCGCGGTCTCGGCGGCCAGCGATTCCACGCCACCGAGGTTGACCTTCTTCTTCACCAGCCCGTAAGCGGCGAAGGAGAAGGCGAGGACGAGGGAGATCCACGGCGGCCTGCCGTACCCGACGGTGAGGACGACCACCGCCGCGAAGCCGGTCCCGACCGCCGCCCACTGTGCCGGCCGCAGCCGCTCCTTCAGCAGCAGCACGCCCAGGGCGATGGTGACCAGCGGGTTGATGAAGTACCCGAGCGAGGCCTCGACGACGTGCCCGGTGTTCACGGCCCAGATATAGAGGCCCCAGTTGACGGTGATCACCGCCGCGGCGAAGGTGACGAGGGCCAGTCTGCGCGGTTGGCGCAGCAGCTCCAGGGCCCACGCCCAGCGTCGTACGACGAGCAGCGCGACGGCGACGAACACCAGCGACCACACCATCCGGTGGGCCAGGATCTCGGTCGCCCCGGCCGGCTTCAGCAGCGGCCAGAAGAGGGGGACGAGCCCCCACATTCCGTATGCCGCGAAGCCGTTCAGCAGGCCTGTCCGCTGCTCACCCCTGGACGTCCCGGTCACGGGCACCTCCTTCACCTGTCCTGCACGCCGGAACGAAGGTAGCGCCGCGAGACCCTACCTGTCATGTGTGTTTCGGCATACGGTCATGACAGGTGGAGGGAAGGTGGGGCGGAGGACCGCTGGAGAGCCGGGCGGACGGCCCGGTTCAGTCGCCGAGTGCGGCCCTGATCGCCTCGGCGAGCGGGGTGGTCGGACGGCCTGCCAGACGGGACAGTTCGCCGCCGGGGACGACCAGCTCGCCCTTCTCGATGGAGGCGTCCACGCCGGCCAGGACGGCGGGCAGCGGCTCGGGCACTCCGGCGCCGCTGAGGATGCCGGCGTAGGCGTCGGCGGAGACCGGGGTATAGGCGATCTCCCGGCCGGTCTGCCGGCTCAGCTCGGCCGCGTACTCCGCGAACCCCCAGGCCTCGTCGCCGCCCAGCTCGTACGTCCGGTTCTCGTGCCCCTCGCCGGTCAGTACGGCGACGGCCGCGGCGGCGTAGTCGGCGCGTGCGGCGGACGAGATCCTGCCCTCGCCGCCCGCCTGCACGACCGCGCCGTGCTCGAGCACCGGGGCGAGGTTCTCGGTGTAGTTCTCGTGGTACCAGCCGTTGCGCAGCAGTACGTACGGCAGACCGGAGGCGAGCAGCGCCTCCTCGGTGGCGCGGTGGTCGTCGGCGAGTGCGGCGGTCAGCGTGCCGGGGGCGCTGGTGTAGGCGAACAGCGCGACGCCGGCCGCCTCGGCCGCGTCGATCACCACCCGGTGCTGCTGCACCCGGCCCTTGTCGAACTCGTTGCCGGATATCAGCAGTACCTTGTCGCCCGCCGAGAACAGCTCTCCGAAAGTCCCGGGGGTGTTGTAGTCGGCGACGGCGAGCCGCACTCCGCGCCCGGCGAGGTCGTCCGCCTTCGCGGGATTGCGGACCACGGCGGTGACCTGGTCGGCGGGGACCTTCCCCAGCAGTTGCTCCACGACGTGCCGGCCGAGATGTCCGGTGGCTCCGGTGACGATGATGCCCATGATCAGAACTCCTTGTGGGTGGTTCGGCATCGACCGTAGGCGGGGTGCTTTCCAAACGTAAGTACCCACTTTCAAGTAAGGTACTGGCATGGCAGTAAGTAGTGGCCCGCAGACCGGGAAGGGCTCCGCCGAGGCGATGTGCCCGTACCGGCTGGTCCTGGAGCATGTGACCAGCAGATGGGGCGTCCTCGTCCTGATCCACCTCCTGGAGCGCCCGCACCGCTTCAGCGAGCTGCGCCGGGCGGTCGGCCGGATGGGCAGACCGGTCAGCGAGAAGATGCTGGCCCAGACCCTGCAGACGCTGGAGCGCGACGGGATGGTCCTCCGGGACGCCCAGCCCGTGATTCCGCCGCGCGTCGACTACTCCCTCACCGCCCTGGGCCGTGAGGCGGCGGAGCAGGTGCGCACGCTCGCCCTGTGGACGGAGCGACGCATGGCCGAGGTGGACTCGGCGCGCCGGGCATACGACGAGGCCCGGACCTAGCGCCCGGGCCTCGTCCTAAGCCGTGCGCCTGCGTCAGCCGGTGACGGTCCAGGTGTCGCCGCCGGCGAGGAGGGCGGCGAGGTCGCCCTTGCCGTCTCTCTCGATGGCGATGTCGAGCTGATCGGTCATCTGGGTGTCGTAGACGGGGCGGTCGACGGACCGGAAGACGCCGATGGGGGTGTGGTGGAGGGTGTCGGGGTCAGCGAGGCGGGAGAGGGCGAAAGCCGTGGTCGAGGACGCGGCATGCGCGTCATGGACCACGATGTCGGCCTCGTTGTCGGAGGTGACGGTGACGACGTCGAGGTCGCCGGTGCGCGGATTGCGTACGACGCCCTTGGCCTGGTCGGTGCCGAAGCGGATGGGCTGCCCGTGTTCGAGGCGGATGACGGCTTCCTGTGCCTGCTGTCTGTCCTTGAGGGCATCGAAGGCGCCGTCGTTGAAGATGTTGCAGTTCTGGTAGATCTCGATGAGGGCGGTGCCGGGGTGGGCAGCGGCCTGACGCAGGACGTCGGTGAGATGTTTGCGGTCCGAGTCGACGGTGCGGGCGACGAAGGAGGCCTCCGCGCCGAGCGCGAGGGAGACGGGGTTGAAGGGTGCGTCGAGGGAGCCCATCGGCGTGGATTTGGTGATCTTGCCGACTTCGGAGGTGGGGGAGTACTGACCCTTGGTCAGGCCGTAGATGCGGTTGTTGAAGAGGAGGATCTTCAGGTTGACGTTGCGCCGCAGGGCGTGGATGAGGTGGTTGCCGCCGATGGAGAGGGCGTCACCGTCACCGGTGACGACCCAGACGGAGAGGTCGCGGCGGGAGGAGGCCAGGCCGGTGGCGATGGCGGGGGCCCGGCCGTGGATGGAGTGCATCCCGTAGGTGTTCATGTAGTACGGGAAGCGGGAGGAGCAGCCGATACCGGAGACGAAGACGATGTTCTCCCGGGCCAGGCCGAGTTCGGGCATGAAGCTCTGAACCGCTGCGAGGATCGCGTAGTCGCCGCAGCCCGGACACCAGCGCACTTCCTGATCGGACTTGAAGTCCTTCATGGACTGCTCGCCCTCCGCCCGGGGGACGAGCTGCAGCAGTGCGTTGGTGTCAGTCATCGATGGCCTCCTTCAGCGCCGCGGCGAGCTGCTCCGCCTTGAACGGCATGCCGTTGACCTGGTTGTACGAACGGGCGTCGACCAAGTACTTCGCCCGGATGAGGGTGGCGAGCTGGCCGAGGTTCATCTCGGGGATCACCACGGTTTCGTAGCGGTCGAGGACCGCCCCGAGGTTCGCGGGGAAGGGGTTGAGGTGGCGCAGATGGGCCTGGGCGATCCGGCCTCCGGAGCGGCGGATGCGGCGGACGGCGGCGGTGATCGGGCCGTAGGTGGAGCCCCAGCCCAGGACCAGGGTGCGGGCGCCGTCGGGGTCGTCGGCCTCGAGGTCGTCGACGGTGATGTTGTCGATCTTGGCCTGG
>NZ_JBAGKH010000068.1:0-4876 GCF_036689765.1 Streptomyces poriticola | reverse complement strand
GCAGGCGAAGACCGACAACATCCAGGTCCCGGATCTCGAGGTCGACGACCCGAGCGGCCGGGCCCGCCTCCTGGTGCTGGGCTGGGGCTCCACCTACGGGCCGATCACCGCCGCTGTACGGGACGCACGCCGCGCGGGCCTCGAAGTGGCACAGGCCCACATCCGGCACCTCAACCCCTTCCCTGCGAACCTCGGCGCGGTGCTGCGCCGCTGCGAACGCGTACTCGTCCCCGAGATGAACCTGGGCCAGCTCGCCATGCTGCTGCGGGCCAGGTACCTGATCGACGTCCGCAGTCACCAGCAGGTCAACGGCATGCCGTTCAAGGCCGGGCAGCTCGCCGCGGCCATCGAGGAGGCCCTCCGTGAGAACTGAAACCCCCCTGAGGCCCGACCCCCCCTCGAGGACCCGACTCCCCCTGACCGCCAAGGACTTCAAGTCCGACCAGGAGGTGCGCTGGTGCCCGGGCTGCGGCGACTACGCGATCCTGGCGGCCGTGCAGGGCTTCATGCCCGAACTGGGCCTGGCCAAGGAGAACATCGTCTTCGTCTCCGGCATCGGCTGCTCCTCCCGCTTCCCGTACTACATGAACACCTACGGGATGCACTCCATCCACGGCCGCGCCCCCGCCATCGCCACCGGTCTGGCCTCCTCCCGTCCGGATCTGTCGGTGTGGGTGGTCACGGGTGACGGCGATGCGCTGTCGATCGGCGGCAACCACCTCATCCACGCCCTGCGGCGCAACGTCAACCTGAAGATCCTGCTGTTCAACAACCGCATCTACGGCCTCACCAAAGGCCAGTACTCCCCGACCTCCGAAGCCGGAAAGATCACCAAATCCACGCCGATGGGCTCCCTCGACGCACCCTTCAACCCCGTCTCCCTCGCCATCGGCGCCGAAGCCTCGTTCGTGGCACGGACCGTGGACTCCGACCGCGCACACCTCACCGACGTGCTCCGGCAGGCCGCCGCCCACCCCGGCACCGCACTGGTGGAGATCTACCAGAACTGCAACATCTTCAACGACGGCGCCTTCGAAGCCCTCAAGGACACACAGCAGGCCGAGGAAGCCGTGATCCGCCTCGAACACGGCAAGCCCGTCGTCCTCGGCCCCCACGGCACGAGAGCCGTGATCCGCGACCACCGGACCGGGGACCTGAAAGTCGTCCCCCTCACCGAGACCGACCAGACACAGATCCTCGTCCACGACGCCCACGCCGCGTCCCCGACGACCGCGTTCGCCCTGTCCCGGCTCGCCGACCCCGACACCCTGCACCACACCCCGATCGGCGTGTTCCGCTCCACCGGCCGGCCCGTCTACGACACCCAGATGTCCGACCAGCTGGATGCGGCCACCGACCAGTACGGCAAGGGCGACCTCGCCGCACTCCTCACCGGCAACGACACCTGGACCGTCGCCGGCTGACCGGACCCGGCGCGGTGCGCTTCCCACTTCGAGGCAACCGCCTGGCCCAGGGAGAGATCATGCTTTCGACCGCTGACAACACACCAGCCCGACACAGACAGGTACACCCGCCCGCCCTCGGCACTCTGGTCCGGCGACGCCTCGCATGGGGCGTCGCCGTCGTCGTGGGGAGAGCCAAGGAGCGTCCCGTACGGGAATCCCCGCCTTCCGCCGGCCGCTCGCGTGCGCCGGGGGGCAGCTGACATGGCAGGAGCTGCACAGATCCACAGCATCGTGCTCGACGCCGCGGGCATTCCGATGTCCGCCCTGCTCGCCGAGCCGTCCGGCCCGCCGCACGCCGTGGTGGTGGCCATCCACGGCGGCGGCATGAGCGCCGGCTACTTCGACAGCCGGGCCAGGCCCGGCCTTTCCCTGCTCGAACTGGGCGTTCAGCTCGGCTATTCCGTACTGGCCGTGGACCGGCCCGGATACGGAGCCTCCGCCGTGCGGCTGCCCAAGGGGCAGACGGTCGACCGCCAGGCGGCGACGCTGCACGCCGCGCTCGGCGACTTCGCGGGCACCCACGACATCGGCGCGGGCTTCTTCGCGGTGGCACACTCCAACGGGGGCAAACTGGCCCTGGCCGCCGCGGCCGGGCCGGCCACCAGCCCGCTCATCGGCCTGGACATATCCGGCCTCGGCAGCACCCTGGCCGTGGACGCGCACCGGCTGCCCGGCCCGGACGGCCACGGCGACTGGCGCCGGCACTGGGGGTCCCTGCGGTTCTACCCGCCGGACGCCTTCCGCCTCGGCCGCGCACTGGTGTCGCCGGTGCCAGGACTCGAGGCGAGCGAGGGCCCCCTGTGGCCCCGCCTGTACCCGGGCATCGCCGCCCGGGTCACAGTCCCCGTCAGGTTCACCTTCGCCGAGCAGGAACAGTGGTGGCGCTTCGACGAAGAGGCCCTGGCGGAGCTCACCGCACCACTGTCCGCCACGAAGGCGACGGTGGACCACCAGCCGGACGCCGGGCACAACATCAGCCTCGGCTGGGCGGCCCGCACCTACCACCTGAGGGCGCTGGGATTCCTGGAGGAGTGCCTCCTGGCCCGGCACACGGCGCCACCCCGAAGACAGCCCGCGCGCCGCCCCCGACCGGCCGCGGAAGAACCGGACACGCCTCGTCCGGCAGCAGCCCAGCCCACACGCGTGCACGCGTGAGAAAGGCCCCGCCCCGACCACACGCACGAAAGGCGCAACGGTGAGCCCCAGCACTCTGAAACACCAGGTCATCGACGAGCCCGTCCGCGAAGACCCGGGCACCGACGAGCCCGTCCGCGAAGACCCGGACACCGGCCGGACCGGCACCGGCGCGCCCGGCACCAGCCGCCCCGCACTGCTCGCCGGCGAAGAGCGGGACACCCCCGAACGGCACATCTTCCGCGGCCTCGACTGACACCCCCGCCCCCTTCCGCATACCGCTCCCTCTCCCAGGAGAACGAGGATCATCACCATGCCTCTGATCTGGCGTCACGGCACCGACACCCTCCGGCCGAAGGGGCTCGTGCTGCTGCGTGCCCTGCCGCTGCTGCGCCGCCCCCGCCCGCAGTCCCGTGACGACGCAAGCCGCCGGGGCAGCGCCGGGGAAGAGGCCCGCAACCTCTACACCCCGCACTGCAGCCGCGGCAGGCGCCGCTGACCCGCGCAGCACACCCCGGCACGCGCCCCACACGCGCCAAGGGCCCGCCGAACCCCGTGAAGGACCCGATGAAACGCACCCTCGCCAGCAGCTTCCAGTCCCTGACGATCCGTAACTTCCGGCTCTTCGCGGCGGGCCAACTGGTGTCCGTCGCAGGCACCTGGATGATGATCGTCGCCCAGGACTGGCTGGTGCTGTCCCTGACCGGCGACTCGGGTACGGCCCTCGGAGTGGTGACCGCCCTGCAGTTCACGCCGCTGCTGCTGCTCACCCTCCACGCCGGCGGATTCGCCGACCGCTACGACAAACGCCGCCTGCTGACGGCCGTGAACCTCGCCTCGGGCGTCCTCGCGCTGCTGCTCGCCCTGCTGGTCCTGACGGAGCGGGTGGAGCTGTGGCACGTCTACCTGTTCGCCCTCGGACTCGGCACGGCCAACGCCTTCGAAGTGCCCACCCGCATGGCCTTCGTCAGCGAACTCGTCGGCGCCGAACTGCTGCCCAACGCCTCCGCACTGAGCGCCGCCTACTTCAACTCGGCCCGCGTCGTCGGCCCGGCCCTCGCGGGCCTGCTGATCAGCTGGTCCGGCACCGCGGCCGTGATGCTCCTGAACGCCGCCAGCTATCTGGCGACCGTGGTGGGCCTGCGCATGATGCGCCCCGCGGAACTCCACCGCAGCGGCCCCCGCCCCGAACGCGCCCGCGTCAAGGACGGCATCCGCCACCTGACGTCCCGCCGCGACCTGGTCCTGCCGATGGTGCTCGTCGGAGTGATCGGCATGCTGGGCTTCAACTTCCAGCTGACCCTGCCGCTGCTCGCGAAGACCGTCTTCCACGCCGACGCCGCCGCGTTCGGGCTGCTCACCACCGCCCTCGCGGCCGGCTCCCTCGCCGCCGCGTTCGCCACGACCCTGCGCCGCGGCAGACCACCGCTCGGCCTGGTCATCGGGGCGGCACTCGGCTTCGGCATCCTGCAGGCCCTGGCCGGCCTGGCACCCACCTACGCCGTGGCCGCGGTACTGCTGTTCTGCACGGGCTTCGGCTCCATCTGCTTCGCCCAGGCCGCCAACCACCGCATCCAGCTCGGCACGGACCCCGCCTACCGGGGCCGCGTCATGGCCCTCTACACCCTGGTCTTCCAGGGCACGACCCCTCTCGGCGCCCTTCTCGTCGGAGTCCTCAGCGAGGAACTGGGCGCCCGCTCCGGCCTCGTACTCGGAGGCACGGCATCCGCCCTGACCGCCCTGGCGATCCTCGCCCTCCACCTCCGCACCACCCCCTTCAGCCCGGATCCCGACCCCGTCGCGACGAAGGCCCGGACCACCGCCTGACCTGGACCGAGGTTCAGCCACGAACCTCCACCCGCTGCCCAGAGACGCTTCGGAACAACTCGGGGAGAGACGAAGACGCCGGAAAGCCGCTGCACCTCGTCGCTGTCGTCGGAAGCGCCCGCGGGGGACGATTCGGGCTTCCCGTGTCCGGCTGGTTCACCGAGGAGGGGGTCTGTAAAACGATCGGTGTAACTCCCGATCATGGAGGATGCATCGATGACCAGTGAGAACGTGTCCGAGGCTGAGGCCGTCGAGCCTGTGAAGGCTGTGTCTGCGAAGGCCGTGGACGATCAGTTGATCGACGAGCTGGTGGGCCGTGCCCAGGCCGAGGGTCTGCAACTGACCGGCGAGGGCGGGCTGCTGCAGCAGCTGACCAAGCGGCTGCTGGAGTCCGCCCTGGAGGGCGAGATCACGGACCACCTCGGCTACGACAAGCACGACCCGGCGGG
>NZ_JBAGKH010000067.1:0-5090 GCF_036689765.1 Streptomyces poriticola | reverse complement strand
CACGTAGAGGGCGTTCGCGCCCCCCACAGTGTGCTGGAGCTGCCGGACGGCTCCAGGCTGGTCATCGAGGACGGGAGGTTCATTGCCTACGACAAGCACGGTGACGTCGTCACCGGCGCACCACGGCAGGAACGATCCGTCACCGGCGAGTCCCGTCGAGAGGTGTCGCAGGAAGGCTCCCTTGCCGAGGGGATCGCACTCGCGCGGGAGCGGGAACTCGTCGAGGCCGGCGCGATGTCGCGGGGCTCGGCGGAAGCGTCCGGCGGGGCCGGAAGCGCCCATGCCGTCGGTTCTGAGGCGTCCGGTTCGGGCGGTGCCGGGGCGGTCGGCAACGGCCATGTCGGTACCGGTCCCGGAGGCAGCGGCCTTGACGGTGCGACCGGCCCGGACAGCGGGCTCCCCGGCCGGCACTCGCAGGTCCCGCGCCCCAGCTTCATGCGGGACGGTGCCAACCCGTACGGACCTCGCGGAACGCTCACCCGGGAGCAGATCGAGGAGATCCAGGTCTTCCGGGCCAACCACGAGCCCGCGTACCTCAAGCAGTACTACCGAAAGAACGGCGCGCGTCTGGACCTGGAACTCCACGACGAGAGCGGGTACACGCCGCCCCAGCTCACACGTATGTCGGACAACGATCCGTGGATTCGCGCCAAGGATGTTCCGGAGCCGCCCAAGCCGCACTTCCGTGACGCCGACTACATCCGCGTGGGCGCGGAGACGGTGACCAGCGCGGACAGACTGCGGGTTCTGCAAGGCGGCACCTGGAAACGCCATGCCGCCGTTCAGTACGACAACCTCGTCGCGGACTGGAAGGCGGAAACGGGCAAGGCGCACGAGCTTCACGGCACCGTCGACACGGCCGCGCAGTGGGGGGAAGCGAAGGGGGCGTACAGGGAATCGCACACGGCGATGGGAGAGGCTACCGAGGCGTTTGGTGAGACGGTCGCCGAATATCACTACATAGCGGAGAACTACCCGGACTTCGAGAAGCAGCCGCTGCTCGGACCAAAGAACGGCAACGACCAGTTTGACCAGGTGTGGAAGCACGAGGACGGTCGAATCGTCGTTATCGAGGCCAAGAGCAGCACTGATACCGAGCTGGGTCGACGAACCCTTCCAGGCGGTAAGCAGGTCTCCCAAGGTAGTAGGGAATATTTCTTCGACATCCTCCAGGCGATGAGGAACCGCGGCGAGCACGACCTTGTCTCGGATCTCAGAAAGGCCCTTCGGGACGGCAAGCTGGAATACACTGTCGTCAAGGGGGAGAGAAACGCGGGAACGTACACTGGTTACCGGTATCGACGGTTTGACATCACCAAGGGGACCCTACCGTGACCGAACAGATCTCCAGGCACCTCGCACATCGCCCTGATGCTGCGGAGTTCTCGGCGCGACTGGAGGCAGACTTGGCCGAAGAGATCGACGATCTCGAAGGTTCGCCGAGCTTGATCGACTTCACGTTCAACACAGCGTTGATGAATCTGCGTGCTCGCTGTGCCATTGACCCGCGAGCAGCGAAGGCGGAGACGTGGGACGCTGCTGTGAACGCAATGCAGTTGGGCTCCGCGCTGTTTGCCGTGACCGGTGCGAGCGAGGGGTCCGTCGAGTGCCGTATCAACTACAAGGTGCGCAGTCTCCCGGCCGTCGGTCCGCTTCCATCGGCCGATGCGGGCAACTGGCTCACCGCCTTCTGGTTGGCGGTCATCTGCCGCGAACCCCAGCGCATGACGCAGCTCTGTGAGATCCCGCTGGAGCGGCTGCGATCGCCGGAGGGACAGTACGACGAGTACATCTACCACTGGGTGGACACGTTGCAGACGTACTGGCTTCGGCGGCCTGGGCTGGTGGAGAAGCTCACCGCAACGCTGGAGATGTCGCATCCCGACGTGGCCCGTATCACCCCCCGCGACCTGCTCGATGGCTTGCTCTATCCGCCGATCCACCTCTTCTCCCGCTTGATCGCGAACGACTGGGACGGCTTCTCCTCGGGCCTCGTCGAGGCATTGAAGCTGCACCAGGCGTACTGGACCCTGAACGAGGAACGGGCCGCGAACATCGACGGCAGCATCGCCTTGGGCCCGCTGGCGATGGCCTGCTGGGCTTTTGACGGGCAGGTCGCCCTCGGGGTGGAGTCGGAGTACCTCCCCAAGCACCTTGTCGAGCACAGCTGGCTCGGTGAGTTCCCGACCTGACGCAGGCATGAGCTCGTACTACAGCATCAGATCTTGTGACTGCGGATCGGTGATGTCGCCGTCTGGCCATGCTGGTTGATGTGGTGCCAAGGCCCAAAAGCCGGACGGCACCCTCCGTCCGGTCTCGCCCGCAGGGACAGCGTGAGGGTGCCCGGTTCGGCTCTTGCGTGCGGTCACCAGGGCGCAGGAGAGGCCCCCCCGCGGTCGGCGGTGAGCATGCCGATGACGGGCTGATTGCCCGCTCCGGCGGCCGGATCCGTCCTCGGCGCCGGCCCGGGCCCACTGCAGCCGATCCCGTCGGGCGTCCGGTTGCCATCGCGCAGGAGTGCCCTCGAGCAACTCCGTGGCGGCACCACCAGAAGTGTGATCACTCCGCCGTGCGCCAGGCGAGGCGATCGCCTCCCAGCGCGACCACATCCCCGAAACCGTTCGTCGAGCACGCGGCCACCCTCGGCATCGGCCTGGAAGTGTTTCCACTGCACCAGGTACACCTTCAGCCGCCCAGGACCTCCACCTGCACCCCCTCCTGCACCCCCCACCCGGCCATCGCCCCGGCCTCCGTCTCCAGCACATGCCGGGCCCGCAGTCGTGGCAGCCCCAACCGCCCCGGCCGCATGGTCCGTACGGCGATCACGACCAACCGTCGGTCCAGATAGGCCACGTCGATGGCCATCCTCATCCGAAAGGTGTGCACGCCACCGGCAGGCGTCAACAGCATCGCCGCCCCTGCGAGCGAATCCCGCCCCAACAGCCCTTTGGTACGGGCGCGATAGGACGCGGCGATCTCCAGCGGCACGCGCGTCGGCTCCCGCCCTGGCGCACCGTGGTGGACGACCAGCGTCCCCAGCCCATCCGTCCACCGCCGTGCCATAGCTCCGCTCCGCCCCGTCGCACCGCTCCGACTCGTCGTCCTGAACCGGACCGTATCCCCGCTCACTGCTGGACGGGTGTGGCGTGTGGGGCTTGTCGGCGGCTGGTGTGCATATTGAAGTCGCAGGTCGCGAGGGCGGTGTGCGGAGCGGCGGCCGGACTCGCCCTGGTTGAGAGCAGGAGCCCGGCGTCGAGATCATCGGGCAGGCTCTGTCCGGCCGGGAAGAGTCGGCGGCGCCGTCACCTGCACGTACGCATGCTCTGGGGCTGGGGAATCGGGGCACGGGAGCCTCTGGCCCTCGCGGTCTTCTCCGAGATCGCATGCCGGATGGTCTGCGCGGCAGACACTCGCTGTTGATCAGGACGAGTACAGGCCTCCGCGTGGCACACCAGCCCCGCCATCTGGGACTTCAGGTTGCACACCGCTCATTCGGGGTGCTCAGCAACTCCTCCCATGTCAACGTCTGTTATTTGAGGGAGACCTGAGGCGGAATTGTGGCTTCTGTCACAGCCTGACCGTTCCGTCCATGATCAAATTGATCTTGACCACAAGGCGCGGCCAACACCCCTCGCCCCTACAGGGGCTGGGTTGCGAGCAACGCCTTGAAAACACGTTCAAAGGAGTACGGCGCGTGCAGACCAGCACTCACCGTCGCCAGTTCAGCAGGCTCTCCATCGCTGCTGTATCCGCCACTGTCGGGGCAGCGCTCTTCGCCTCCGCGATCCCGGCCAACGCCGACACCGCCACACCGCACCCGGGCGGCGCGGCGCAGGCAGCCGCCGTCGTAGAAGCCGCCACGGGGGCGGCGGACATCGCTCCGTCCGAGGTGGCACCGGGTACGCCGGCCAAGGCAGTTACCGCTACCGGCGGCGCTACCGTCACGATCACCACACCGGACAAGGCGAATGGTTCCATCCACGCCGTCGGCGAAGACGGCTCTTCGTTCGGCCTCACCCTGCCCGGCGCCAAGGGCGTAGCGGGCGTCAAGGCCGGCGCGGGCACCGTGGTCTACCCCAACGCCGCTGCTTCCACCGATATCGCCGTGCAGCCGACGAGGGACGGCGGCGCCCGTGCCCTGGTCACGCTCAAGGACGACAAGGCCCCCGAGACTCACCGCTTCCGGCTCAGCCTCCCGCAGGATGCGAGCGTCATCGAAGACGGGCAGGGCGGCTACGAGATCACTCGTGAGGCCAGCGAAGGCGTTCACATCCCGGTCGCCACGATCGACGCTCCGTGGGCCAAGGACGCCAACGGCGAAGCCGTGCCCACCAGTTACAAGCTGGATGGCAAGGACCTTGTCCAGACCGTCGAGACCAACGAGAAAACGGCGTTCCCGGTAGTCGCCGACCCCAAGATGACATGGGGCATCGTGACGGGCACCGCGTACTTCAACAAGAAGGAGACGAAGGCAATCGCCTACAACGGCGCTTTGTCAGGTGTGGTCTCGGGTTTCCTGCCGCCGGGGCTGAACATCTACTGGGGTGCGCACGCCGCAGTCATCACCACCACGGCACTTAAGGCGACGAAGGCCAAGAAGTGCATCAAGATCAAGTTCGCAGCCGGGATATTTGTCCCCGGTCAGTACTCCGGTGGATACTGCAAGTAGTAGCACCAGCCACACGAGCGGAGAACGACTTTGAGCAGCACGTGGCTCATCTACGGTGGAGCCCTGATGGTGTTCTTGTCCATGGGAGTCTTGATCTTCATGGGCAGACCGACAACCCCTGCCTGGCGTGACACACCGTCGATAGCCTGCGGCGTCGTCGTCTTCATCGTCGTGTGTGTACTGGCCCTGATGCTCAACGCACCCGTTCAGATCGCGGTGCCCGGGGCGTGTCTATGGCTGGCTGCAGCCATCACCAGTGCGCACGCCATACGTGGCCGCATCGGTTCACGAGGCTGAGCGGGACGGCCCGCACCCCCGGCATGCCGGGGGTGCGGGCCGTCCCGGCGTTCTGATCGTGTGTGCGAGAGGGCCCCGGCGTCTCGCTGACGCAAGGAGCCTTGGGTGATTTGTTCAATTTCAT
>NZ_JBAGKH010000066.1:0-5578 GCF_036689765.1 Streptomyces poriticola | reverse complement strand
GTCTACGTGGCCCTGGCCGTCACCACCGAGGGACGCCGCAACATCCTCGGGCTGTGGGCCGGCGACGGCGGCGAGGGCGCCAAGCACTGGATGCACATCCTCACCGAGATCAAGAACCGCGGGGTGAACGACGTCCTCATGCTGGTCTGCGACGGGCTGAAGGGCCGCCTGAGGCGGTGGAGGCCGTCTGGTGTCGGCGTATACCTGAACGTCCCCACCTGCGTACGGATGAACGTGACCAGTTCCTGATGCGCTGAGGAACGCGGGTCGGCACTCTGCTGCTGGTCGGTATGGGGCGGCAGAAGGGCGGTCGACGATGGTCTTGGACCTGCATCGCTGGCTGGAACTGCGACGTTTCCGTCGCCTGTTGGAGTCCGGGACGATGAGCCTGTCGGAGATCGCCAGGGAGACGGGGCTGGACCGCAGGACGGTCCGCAAGTATCTCTCGGCGCCGGGCCCGGCCACCCCGCCACGCCGGTCACCGAGCGGACGGTCCCGGGCGAGGGTGATCGACGAGTTCGCGCCGCTGGTCGACTCGATGCTGCGGGCAGAGATCCTGATGAAGGCCGCGGTGATCCACGAGCGGCTGGTCAGCGAGTACGGGTTCACCGGCAACTACCAGCGGACCAAGCCCTACGTCCAGCAAGCCCGCCCCCGCATTGCCGAGAAACTCGGCGTCACCCCGAAGGAACTGGCAGGCATGCACCGCCGCTTCGAGGTGATCCCGGGCGCCCAAGCCCAGGTGGACTGGGGTGACGAGGGCAAGATCCTCGCCCACATGGGCATTGGGAAGGTCTACTCCTTCCATATGACGCTGTCGTACTCCCGCGACCCGTTCTGCTGCTTCACCACCAGCCAGGACCTGCAGACCTTCTTCGACTGCCACCGGCGGGCGTTCGCACATTTCGGCGGGGTACCGATGACGATCGTCTACGACCGCACCAAAACGGTCGTCCGCCGTCACGTCGCCCCCGGCGACGCGGTTCCCTTGCATCCGGAGCCGGTCGGCTTCGCCGGCCACTACGACTTCGACATCGACGTCCTGGCCGCCTACCGCCCCACCGGCAAAGGCCGGGTCGAGCGACAGGTCCTCATCGTCCGCGACCACGTCCTGTCCGGCCGGGCCTTCTCCTCCATCGAGGAGGTGGACGCCGCCTTCGTGACCCGGGTGCCGCAGCGGCGGGCCCAGATCCACAAGACGCACCGGGAGGTCATCGGAGAGCGGGCTGCCCGCGACCACGCGGCACTCAGGCCGCTGCCGCCGACTCCATATCTGGTGGCCGAGCGGCATCTGCGGCCGGTCAGAAAGGACTGCCTGGTCGCGTTCGGCGGCAACCTCTACTCGGTGCCCGCCCGCCGTGTCCGCCCCCGCCAACTGGTGGAGATCAGGGCCACGAAGTCGCAAGTCATCTGCACTCCACCGGCCCCGGTGCCGACAGCGAGACGCTCCTGGCCGTCCACCCGCGAGCCGTCGGCCGCGGCGTCCGCGTCGTCGAGGAGACGCACTGGGACGGACTGCCCACCGGCCAAGGCCGGCGGACCACCAGCGGCGACACCCTGCCCCGGCCCCGCCGCGAGCGGTCCGGAGGGGAACCTGGCCCGCTCAAGGCTCTGCTGACCCGGGCCGCGGCCACTCGTGTTGAGGTCGGGCGCCGCCCGCTGTCGGTCTATGACGAGCTGACCGGCACCCGCCCCTTCACCACCTACTCCCCGACAAAGGAGTCCTCTTGAACGAGCTGACCGGCAACCGCATCCGCACCACGGCCGGCAAGCTCGGCCTGCCCCACCTGGCGGAGACCATCAACGAGTACACCCGCCGGGCGGACGAGGCGAAGATGGGCTACCTCGACTTCCTCGACCTGGTGCTGTCCGAGGAACTCGCCGTCCGCGACGACCGCCGCTTCCGCCAGGGACTGCGGTTGTCCAAGCTGCCGCACCACAAGACGCTCGACGAGTACGACTTCTCGTGTGCGACACGAAGTCGCTCCGATTGAGTAAGGACGGTCACATGAAGGAGGGATAGGACGGCCGCCCTTCGGGCCAGTATTCGGGCCCGTCTCCGCGCTCACATGCGTCGCTGGTAACGGCGGGGTGTGAAGCTGAGCGTTCGAGCCCAAGGGCACCCTGGCCATCGGGGAGCCACAGGCAAGGAGAAGGCTGGACGGGCGAACGCAAGTGAACCCCTGATGATGCCTCGTCATCGTAAAACCACTGGATGGCACGTAATCCATGGTCAAGGACCTGGTGCTGAGACGCACCAAGCGCTCCCAGGGCAATGAGACCCAGGGTGGGAATACCACTGGTCCCGGGGTAAAGGGGGCGCCCATCCCAGTCGTCTCTCAACGGAGTGGAACGTGGAAACCCCGTCGAGGTCCAAGCCAAGGCTTGGTAGGCCGACCGCAAGGAGAGCTGAACTCCCCGGCGGGAGAAGGATGATCCAAGAAGCGAAGGCCGGCGGGCCGAAAGGCCAGAGGAAACCGGGAGACGAGACCTTCACTCGTTTCGCGCATAACTCGCCGGATACGGGCTTTCGTGGCCCGGCCCGAAAGGGCGCCCACGTGGATCAGGTGAGCCTTTGAAGCCACCACTGCAAGAGCGCTGGAACCGAGGGACAAGTTAGACGCCGGAGGTGCACATGGGAGTCACGACTACCGTCGAGGCACTCGCGCCTGCGGTGAACGGACCCGAGGACGCGAACCTCGAATGGCACAGCATCGACTGGGCCATCTGCGAGAGAAACGTACGGCGGTTGAGGCAGCGGATCTTCAAGGCGACGCGGGATGGGGACCTGAAGAAGGTCCGCAACTTGCAGAAGCTCATGCTGCGGAGCCGAAGCAACACGCTGGTCAGCGTGAAGCGGGTGACGCAGCAGAGCAGTGGCCGCAAGACCGCTGGTATCGACGGGGAGCGAGCCCTCACCCCCATGGCGAGAGGCACGCTGGCGACCGAGATCCATCGGTCGTCCCAGCCCTGGAAAGCCAGGCCGGTCAAGCGAGTATTCATCCCGAAGAGCAACGGGAAACAGCGGCCCCTCGGGATCCCGGTCATTCGTGATCGGGTCCTCCAAGCGCGGGTGAAAAACGCGCTGGAGCCCGAGTGGGAAGCGCGGTTCGAGCCGAGGTCTTACGGCTTCCGGCCCGGCCGCAGCTGTCAGGACGCGATATCCGCGATCTTCTGGACGTCTTGCGGGAAGCACGCGAAGCGTCTGTGGGTTCTGGACGCGGACCTGTCGGCGGCGTTCGACCGCATCGACCACGACCACCTGATGAGCTCTCTCGGACTGTTCCCCGCCAGGGAACTGGTCCGCGCATGGCTGACAGCGGGCGTGATCGACCGTGGTCGGTTCGCACCAACGGAGGAGGGAACTCCTCAAGGCGGTGTGATCAGTCCACTGCTGCTGAACGTTGCTCTGCATGGGCTGGAAAAGGCTGCTGGGTGCCAGTATCAAGTGGTCCGAGCCGGGCGTGAGCCCAGCTCCGTATCGGGCACCCCAGTTCTGGTGAGGTATGCCGATGACTTCGTCGTGCTCTGCCACAGCGAGTCAGAAGTGCACCAGGTCAGGTCCCGGCTGGAGGAATGGTTGAAGCCCAGAGGTCTCCGCTTCAACGAAGAGAAGACCAAAGTCGTTCACCTTGAGCAAGGTTTCGACTTCCTCGGCTTCACTGTCCGCCGCATGGACAGCAAGCTGATCATCAAGCCGAGCGCGGCAGCCTGCAAGAGGCTCCGGGCGCGACTACGGACCGAGGTCAAGTCCCTCCAGGGGACCAATGCCGAGGCCGTGTTGCGAAGGCTGGTCCCGATCGTTCGCGGTTGGGCGGCCTACTACCGGGCGGTGGCGTCCACGACGACGTTCACGTCGCTGGATCACTACGTGTGGCGGCTGACCTGGAAGTGGGCCAGACGTCGCCACCACAACAAGCCTGGGTACTGGGTAATGGAGCGGTACTTCGGGCAGTTCCACCCGTCCCGGCGAGACAGATGGGTGTTCGGCGACCGCGACAGCGGAGCCTTCCTACCCAAGTTCGCCTGGACAGGCATCGTCCGCCATTCACTCGTGAAAGGCAGGGCGTCACCAGATGACTCCAGCCTGGGCGAGTACTGGCAGAACCGCCGCCGAAGGAAAGCGCCACCGCCCATGGACAAGATCAGTCTTGCCCTGGCGGTGCGGCAGCGAGGGCTCTGCCCTCTCTGTAAACAGGCGCTGATCGCCGGGGCCGAATACGAACCGGACAGTCCACGCGAGTGGATCAGCTGGTTCGCGGCCTCGAAGAAGATGCTCCACAAGCATCACTTCACCTACCGGCGCGACGGCGGTACCGACGAGCGGAATAACCTTCGCCTCGTGCACTCCGAATGCCACCGTCAGCACCACGCAGGCGATGGCAAACGGGCCACATCACGATGCTGACCTGCGAAGCCCTCGTGGCTTGCTTGAGCCGGATGCGCCGAAAGGCGCACGTCCGGTTCTGAGGGGGCCGGATCGCGGCAACGCGATCCGGCTACCCGACTCCAGCCCGAGCTCGACCCGCGCAAGGTCAAGGACCTCGCCACCTTGTCCTTCGTCGACGCCAAGGCCAACGCCGCCCTGCTCGGGCCGCCCGGGGTCGGCAAGACGCACATCGCCGTCGCCGTCGCCGTCGCCCTCGCGGTCGCGGCCTGCCGGGCCGGCTACTCGATCTACTTCACCAGCCTCGACGACATGGTCCGCAACCTCAAAGCCGCCGAGGCCGCCGGACGGCTGGTCAACAAGCTCGGCACCTACCTGCGGCCGAGCGTCCTCGTGGTCGACGAGGTCGGCTACCAGCCCCTCGAACGCGCCGAAGCGAACCTGGTCTTCCAGGTGATCTCGAAGCGTTACGAGAGGGGCTCGATCATCCTGACCTCGAACAAGACCTTCAGCGAATGGGGACAGATGTTCGGTGATGAGGTCCTCGCCACCGCTATCCTCGACCGCCTCCTGCACCACTGCGAAGTGATCTCCATCAACGGGCCCAGCTACCGGCTGAAGAACCGGCTCCAGGCCATCGAGCGCGAGACCGACGTGGCCTAGAAGATCATTCCGCGGAGAGCCCGGGTCAGGTCAGTCGCCGTCGAGTCGCTGGAGGATCTGAGTGAACTCACCAGAGTCCAACAGGCCGGCGATGACATCAGTCATGTTGCTGACGCCAGGCTCACGGACGATCAGCCCATCCGAGCACCAGAAGTAGCGACCCCCCAGGGCCTCGTCGCTCCCTGCCCAGGTCTCCATCAGACGTGCGACTTCAGCAACGGTGAAGACAGTTGCGCTCCACCGGGATCCGTCCAGAAGCCGGACTTCGAGATCAACATTGCACACCAGGTCCAGGTCCTCGTCCGGGTTGGGCAGGAAGGACGCCTCGAAGGACTCCGTGCGCACTCGGTACCACGGCCCGTCCCAAGCACGTTCGACTGATCCGAGCGATGCGCTGTGACTCATCGTGCGAGTGTCTCCGCTCGTTCTGCTGATCTCAACCGAGATCCTCAACCGTGCTCTGGTCCGAGGACACAGCTGGGGACGTTCACCCGTACGCAGCTGGGGAGCTTAGGTCGTACGCCGACA
>NZ_JBAGKH010000065.1:0-5728 GCF_036689765.1 Streptomyces poriticola | reverse complement strand
TCCGTACCGACACCGCAGGCATCGCCTACCGGGCCGTCGACCTCGCGGACGCGGGCCCCGACCGCATCCAGGAGATGCTCACCGAACTCCTGGACCGGCTCGCGGCCGGCGACCTCGCCCACCTGCCCGTCCGCAGCGTGCCCATGGGCCGCGCCCGCGAGGCGTTCCGCTTCATGGCCCAGGCCCGGCACACCGGCAAGCTCGTCCTCACCACCGCCCCGTACGGCGACGGCACCGTCCTCGTCACCGGCGGCACCGGCACCCTCGGCGGCCTCGTGGCCCGGCACCTCGTCACCGAACACGGCATCCGCGACCTGGTGCTCGTCGGACGACAGGGTACCGAGACCCCCGTCACCGCCGAACTGCGCGCCGCCGGCGCCCGGGTCCGCGTGGCGGCCTGCGACGTGTCCGACCGGGCCGCGCTCGCCGCGCTGCTCGCGGACATCGAGCCGCCCCTGACCGCGGTGGTGCACGCGGCCGGCGTCCTCGACGACGGCACGCTCACCTCGCTGACCCCCGAACGGCTCGCCGCCGTACTGCGCCCGAAGGCCGACGCCGCCTGGCACCTGCACGAACTCACCGAAGACAGGGACCTGTCCGCCTTCGTGCTGTTCTCCTCGGCGGCTGGCACGTTCGGCGCCCCCGGTCAGGGCAACTACGCCGCCGCCAACACCGCCCTGGACGCGCTCGCCGAGCACCGCCGCTCCCGTGGCCTGCCCGCCGTCTCCCTCGCCTGGGGGCCGTGGGCCGCCGAGAGCGCCATGACCGGCGGCCTGAGCAGCGGCGACCGCGCCAGGATGACCCGGGCTGGCGTCCGGCCACTGGCCGCCACCGAGGCACTCGCCGTGCTCGACGCCGCCTGCCGCACCGGGGCCGGCGCCCTCGCCGCGCTCCGTCTCGACACCGCGGCGCTCACCGCCCGCACCGGCACCCCGCACGCGCTGCTGCGCGACCTGGTCCGCCGTCCGGCCGGCCCCGCCCGCGACGACGCCGAGACCCAGCCCGCGCTACCCGAACGGCTGGCCGGGCTGGGCGAGGAGCAGCGCCGCCGGGCCGTGCTCGACGTCGTACGCCGCAACGCGGCAGCGGTCCTCGGCCACGCCCGGGCGTCCGCCGTGGACACCGCGCGCGGTTTCCTGGACCTCGGCTTCGACTCGCTGACCGCCGTCGAACTGCGCAACCGGCTCACCGAGGCCACCGGCCTGCGGCTGTCCGCGACCGCCGTCTTCGACCACCCGACCCCGGCCGCTCTGGCCCGCCATCTCCTGACCGAACTGGAACCGCTGGTCCGGGCCGCGCAGAGCGCCCTGCCCAGCGCGCCGGACCCCGACGCCGAGCTGCGCGGCGCCATCGCGGCCATCCCGCTCGAACGCCTCCGGCAGGCCGGTCTCCTGGACGAACTGGCCCGCCTGGCAGGCGTCGCCGTACCGGCCCAGGACGCCCCGGCCGAGCAGCACGCAGCCCCCGACGACCACCCCGACGACCCCGCGGACGGACCCGAGGACGGACCCGAGGACGACGGTTCCGACGACCTCATGGACGTGCTGGACGACATGAGCATCGACGACCTGATCAGGATCGCGCACGACGAGCGCCCCCGCGGAAACTGAGGATCACGAACAGCATGAGCAACACCAACGAAGAACTCGTCGAGGCGCTGCGCAGCTCGCTGCGCGAGACCGAGCGGCTGCGCCGTCGCAACCGCTCGCTGACGGCCGCCGCCGACGAGCCGATCGCCATCGTCGGCACCGCCTGCCGCTTCCCCGGCGGCATCGACTCGCCCGAGCGGCTGTGGGACGCCGTCGCCGCCGGCTCGGACCTGATCACCGGCTTCCCCGACGACCGCGGCTGGGACCTCGGCGTCCACGACCCCGACCCCGAGCGGGCCGGCCGCAGCTATACCGACCGCGGCGGCTTCCTCACCGGCGCCGCCGACTTCGACCCGGCGTTCTTCGGCATCTCCCCGCGCGAGGCCCGCGCCATGGACCCGCAGCAGCGGGTGCTGCTGGAGACCGCCTGGGAGACGTACGAGCGGGCCGGCATCGACCCGCACGCCCAGCGCGGCAGCCGCACCGGCGTGTTCGTCGGCACCTGGAGCCAGGGCTACGGCATCGGCGCCGGCGTCCCCGAGGACGCCGAGGGCTACCTCGTCACCGGCGGCGCCACCGCCGTCGTCTCCGGCCGGATCTCCTATGTCCTCGGCCTGGAGGGCCCGGCCGTCACCGTCGACACCGCCTGCTCCTCCTCGCTGGTCGCCCTGCACTGGGCGGTGCGCTCGCTGCGCGCCGGCGAGTGCTCGATGGCGCTCGCGGGCGGCGTGACCGTCATGGCCACCCCCGGTGTGTTCGTGGAGTTCTCCCGGCAGCGCGGCCTCGCCCCCGACGGCCGCTGCAAGGCCTACTCGGCCGACGCGGACGGCACCGGCTGGGGCGAGGGCGTCGGCGTGCTCCTGCTGGAGCGGCTCTCCGACGCCGTCCGCAACGGCCACCGCGTCCTCGCCGTCGTGCGCGGCTCCGCCGTCAACTCCGACGGCGCCAGCAGCGGACTCACCGCCCCGAACGGCCCCTCCCAGCAGGAGGTCATCCGGCAGGCCCTCGCCGACGCCCGGCTCAGCCCCGCCGACGTCGACGTCGTGGAAGGCCACGGCACCGGCACCCGGCTCGGCGACCCCATCGAGGCGCAGGCCCTGCTCACCGCCTACGGCCAGGACCGCCCCCGCCCGCTGCTGCTCGGCTCCGTGAAGTCCAACCTCGGCCACACCCAGGCCGCCGCGGGCGTCGCCGGTGTCATCAAGATGGTCGAGGCCATGCGCCGCGGCATCGCACCCCGCACCCTCCATGCCGCCGAGCCCACCCCCCAGGTGGACTGGTCCCGCGGAGCCGTCGAACTCCTCGCCGACAACCGCTCCTGGCCCGACACCGGGGAACCCCGCCGGTCCGCGGTGTCCGCGTTCGGCGTCAGCGGCACCAACGCCCACGTCGTCCTCGAACAGGCCCCCGAGCCGGCCGACACCGAGACCACCGCACGCACCGCACACCCGGTCGTGCCCTGGCTGCTGTCCGCCCACACCCCGGCCGCCCTGCGCGCACAGGCCGAACGGCTCGCCGCCGGCCTGCCCGACGACGCCGACCCCCTCGACGTCGCCGCCGCCCTGGCCACCAACCGCGCCGCCCTGCCGCTGCGCACCGCCGTCCTCGGCGCCGACGCCCAGCAGCTGCGCGCCGGCCTCGCCGCGCTCGCCGCCGGTGCACCGCCCGCCGTCTCCGGCGAAGCCCGGCCCGACCGCACCACGGCCTTCCTCTACACCGGCCAGGGCGCCCAGCGCGCCGGCATGGGCGAGGAACTCGCCGCCACCTACCCGGCGTTCGCCGCGGCCTGGACCGACGTCTGCGCGGAGTTCGACACCGTGCTGCCCCGCCCGCTGCGCCAGGTGATCACCGAAGGCGGCCCCGACCTCGACCGCACCCTGTACGCGCAGGCCGCGGTGTTCGCCTTCGAGACCGCGCTGACCACACTGCTCGGCTCCTGGGGGATACGCCCCGACCTCGTCCTCGGCCACTCCGTCGGCGAACTCGCCGCCGCCCACACCGCGGGCGTGCTGTCCCTGCGGCACGCCGTCGTCGTGGTCGCGGCCCGCGGCCGGCTCATGGAGGCGCTGCCGGAGGGCGGCGCGATGGTCGCCGTCCAGGCGAGCGAGGACGAGATCGAGTTGCCGGAGGGCGTGGAGCTGGCGGCGGTCAACGGCCCGTCCTCGGTGGTCCTGTCCGGCGACGAGGAGGCCGTCCTGGCCGCCGCCGCCCACTGGGCCGAGCGCGGACGCCGCACCAAGCGGCTCACCGTCAGCCACGCCTTCCACTCCCACCGCATGGACCCCGTCCTGAACGGCTTCCGCCGCGTGCTGGGCGCCGTCACCCTCGGCACGCCGCGCATCCCGTTCGTCTCCACGGTCACCGGCGCCCCCGCCGACGCCGAACTGCGCGACCCCGAGTACTGGCTGCGCAACGTCCGCGAGACCGTCCGGTTCGCCGACGGCGTCCGGACCCTCGCCGACGAGGGCGCGGACACCTTCGTCGAGGTCGGCCCGGACGCCGTGCTCGGCGCCCTGGTCGCCGACGCGCTCCCCGAGGACCCCGACCGGCCCGAGGTGCTCGCCGTACCCACCGCCCGCGCCGACCGGCCCGAGCCCGAGACACTGGTCAGCGCGCTCGCCCGGATCCACGCCCACGGCGCGCACGTCGACTGGGCCGCCTTCTTCGGCCCCGGCGCCCGCCACGTCGACCTGCCCACCTACGCCTTCCAGCACCAGCACTACTGGCTGGCCCCGGCCCCCGCCGACGACCTTCCCGCCGCCGGCCTCGGCACCGTCGGCCACCCGCTGCTGCGGGCCGCCGTCGAACTGCCCGCCGACGCCACCGCGGACCACGCCGGCCGGCCCGGCGCCGCCGGAGCCGTCGTCTTCACCGGCACCCTGTCCGCCCGCACCCACCCCTGGCTGACCGACCACAGCGTCCTCGGCACGCCCGTGCTGCCCGGCACCGCCCTCGCCGAACTCGCCGCCGCCGCGGGCGACCGCCTCGGCTGCGCGACCGTTGCGGAACTCGTCCTCACCGCCCCGCTCGCCGTCCCCGCCTCCGGCGCCGTCCGCCTCCGCGTCCACGTCGACGCCCCCGACCGCGACGGCCACCGCGCCGTCACCGTCGACTCCCGGCCCGACGACCAGCTCGCGGACGGCACCGCCTGGACCCGCCACGCCACCGGACGCCTCGCCCCCGACGACCCCGAACCCGCGCCGGCACCCACCGCCTGGCCGCCCGCCGACGCCGAACCCCTGCCCGTCGACGGCCTCTACGACCGGCTCACCGCGGCCGGCTTCGGCTACGGCCCCGCCTTCCGCGGCGTCCGCGCGGCCTGGCGGCACGGCACCGACCTGCTCGCCGACGTCGAACTGCCCACGGACACCGACGAGTCGGGCTTCCTGCTGCACCCCGCCCTGTTCGACACCGCCCTGCACGCCCTCGGCCTCGGCGGCCTGGTCGAACACGGCGGACTGCCCTTCACCTGGACGGGCGTCCGCCTGCACGCGACCGGCGCCCGCTCCCTGCGCGTGCGGCTGACCCCGACCGGCCCCGACGCCGTCGCGCTCACCGCCGCCGACGCCGCGGGCCGGCCCGTCGTCACGGTCACCGACCTCCGCCTGCGCCCGACCACCGAGGTCCGCGGCAACACCCGGGCCGACGCCCTGCACCACGTACGGTGGGAGCCCCGCCCGGCAGCAGCGGCCACCGCCGCCCGCTGGACCGTCCTCGGCCCCGACGCCGACGTCCTCGCCGACGCGCTCAGGTCCACCGGGGCGCAGGTCATCGGGCCTGACGAGACGGCCGCCACCGACGTCACCGGCACCGACGAGACCGCCGCGACCGGCAGTGACGTCATCACCGTGCTCACCCTGCCCGCCGCCGGGACCGACCCGCAGGCCGTCCGGACGGCCACGCGTGCCGCCCTCGCCCGGCTCCAGGAGCATCTCGCCGCCGACGGGCCGGCCGGCCCGCTCGTCGTTGTCACCCACGGCGCCGTGGCCGCCGCACCCGGCGACACCGTGCCCGACCTGGCCGGTGCCGCCGTGTGGGGCCTGCTGCGCAGTGCCCAGTCCGAACACCCCGGCCGGTTCGTCCTGGTCGACCTGGCCACTCCCGGGGACACCGCCGCCCTGTCGGCCGCGCTGGCCACG
>NZ_JBAGKH010000064.1:0-7154 GCF_036689765.1 Streptomyces poriticola | reverse complement strand
AACCTCGCACCCCGCACGATCGACGACCTCACCCCGCTCGTGAAGAACCGCCTACGCGCCATCCAACGCCGACCGCAGATCCTCAACGGCTTCATAGCCGAGACCGGCCTCGGACTGGAGCCCCCGTAGCCCCCGTCACCCCACCCTTTCAACCTCAGCGGCAACGTCAGCGGACGACGGCTGCGGCGGGTGGGCCTTCGGGGCCGTCGTCCGCTGAGCCGAGGGTGTTGCCGAGGGTGTCGATGGCTTGGCGCTGGAGTCGCAGCCGGACGTGGGCGTAGACGCCGGCGGTGACGCCGATGTGGGCGTGTCCGAGGAGTTCCTTGATGACGACGAGGTGGGGCTGTGTAGTAAACGGTGGAACTCGGTCGGTTTTTTTCAGCATGGTCCAGCGTTTGCGTCCGGTGCTGGTCGGTTCCAGGCTCATGACGGCCAGGTAGACGCATTTGAGGGCAGCCTGGTCGGTGGGGAAGTGCCCCCGAGCCCCGGCGCACCCGCTGTCGTGGCTGACTTTCCGTGGCTGAGCTTGAAGATGCGACGGCGGTCAGGTGACGAGCGACGGTGGCGCGAGCGTCCGTGCCCGGTCGTACAGGTCCCGGACCGCCGCGTTCTTCAGATGAGGACGCAAGAGACCGAACATCGCCTTCACGCGGTCGTCGGCGCGGCCGGACTGCACCTTGGGGTAGTCGTCGAGGGCCTGGTGCCAGGTGACGCAGGCCGCTTCCAGGTGGCCGAGTTCCAACTGACGTTCGGCCAGCAGGCCACGACGGTGTACTCGTGTGCGCTGGTACACGCTGGGGCGGAGCCGGTCAGCTTGCTGCATGGCTTCAACGGCTCCGGCCTTGTCACCGAGTTCGTAACGTACCTGGCTGACGTGGTAGTTGAGCGAAGAGGGGTCGTACGAGCCGAACGCCTTGCCGCGTGACTCAGCACGGTCCATGGCCGCTTCGGCCTCCCGGATGTGGCGCAGCGCGCCCGCACGGTCGCCGGTCTGCGCGGCGGCGTGCGCCTGCTGGCCGACGAGGAAGGCCAGCATCCGAGGGCCGGCTTTCGGGGAGGCGGCGGCAGCGGCATCGGCAAGCTCCTTGGCCTTCGCCCCGTGACGGAGGTCAACTGCCTGGACACTCATCCCCCGCAGGGTGGTGCAGTACGTCAGGTGGTCCTCGGCCGCGCCCGCCAGCTCCAGAGCCTTGACGTAATAGCGCTGCGCGAGACCGTGCAGCCCTTCGTCCACGGCCATGTAGCCGGTCAGGTAGAGCAGGTCCGAGGCGGCGGACAGCATCGCCTTGCGTGCGTCCTCGGGCGCGTCGGCGCGCAGATAGGAGGCCACGGTGTTGACCATGAACGAGGCCGCCATGGGACGTGCGTGACGGCCGCCGAACTCATCGTCCAGCTCCGAGACACGCTCGGTCATAGCGACGACCATGTCCACTTCGTTCATGCCGATGCGACTGGTGTGACCGGATTCAACGGCATCTGCACGCCCGACCACATCAGGCCAGCCGGGAATGGTGACGGCCACGGAGAACAGGCCGGCACCCAGGACACTGCGGCGGGACGGGTCCATATCCAGCCTCCCCAGGTCGATCACCCCTTCCACGGTATCCGCAGCCGCGGAGGAACGATCGCGCGGAACGGGCAGCCCGGCCTCGGCGTGGGTGACGGGGCGCCCAAGGCGACGGGAGAGGGCTTCGAGGATGCATGCGCGCACCGCACCGCGAGGGACGGTGCCGCCCAGCCAGTGGCTCACCGCCGACTCGTCGTAGCGCAGAGGGATTCCGGTCTCCGTGCCGACGCGGTTCACCGCCCGCGCGAACTGGCGGTGAGTCCAACGGCCCTCGGTGAGTAGGCGCCCGAGCGCCACGTTCGGTTCACGCTTGGCCATGCCCTCAACACCCCCTGACCTTGCGGACTTTCAAGGTTTTCAAGTCCTGACGCTGCGGCAACGGTACCGCTGAGAGTGGTCGTGCGGTTGCGTAGAGACAGCAGGGAACGGCGAGACCTCGCCGCAGCCGTCGTCTGAGGGGCTCAAGGGATGAGAAGCGAAGCACGGGCCCGTCTGGCCCGGATGACCGAGGATCGGGGCATGAACGGGGTGTTGAGGATCGACACCTACGAGGGCGCGGACCTGCCGCCGGGTTCGCATCGGTTCTCGCCGTGTCGCTGTCCGCAGCACCGCAGTGGCACGCCTGAGGCCGGGGCGGCGAGGCTGAGCGCCGCAGTACGCGAGGTCAACGAGCGCAGTCGTGGAGAGCGGCTGTGAATCGGTTGGCCGCAGTCGCCGGTCGCTACGCCGGACCGCTTCTGATCATCACCATTTCGGGATCGGTCGGCTTCGTCCTGTGCGTGGCCGCCGCATCCTCACCCACCTGACTCCTCCCCGTCACGTATCCAGGCTTCCCACCCGTGACGAGGGAGGGCCCGCCGCCGGAAGCGGTGGGGGCACTCCGTCCGGCTGCCTTCTTCGCAAGGGTCCGGCAGCCGGACGGGTCCAACTCCGCAGCATCCGCCGCCGAGTCCACTGAAAACCGTAAGGGAGAAAACGATGAACGTGGACGAGCTGTTCACCGGCGACCTGATCACCGGAGTCCCGGCCGTCGAGGCCGCGCTGCTCGACAAGATGCCGGGCGGCGGCGACAACAACGGCGACCACTGCAGCAGGTGATCCAGGGCTGACGCCAGGCGGGGCAGGGCCGTTCGCGGCCCGGCCCGCCGCACGACGTCGGAAAGGTACGACATGCTGTCGATGCGTCTGTGCCTGGACGATCTCCAGGAGCCCAAGTGGAGGTCAGAAGGCGGCCGTTGGATCAACGGACAGAGCTGGATCGAACCCGCGAACGCGTCAACGTTGGTCATGGAGGTCAACGACGACCAGGCAGCACGCGTACGGTTCCGCGTGCAGGAGTGCAAGCGGGGTGACGCCGACTTCGTCGCGCTCACCATGGGGCCGGGGGAAGCCCGTCTGTCGGCGGGTGTCTTCGGCACTGCCCCGCTCTATCTGACAGAGAAGGCCGGGGAACTGCACGCCTCGTGGGACCTGACCCTGCTGCGTCCGCATCTGCGGGCCGACCGTCTGGTGCCGCGGGTTGTCGCCCGCACGCTGACGAGGCAGCACCGCTACACGTCCGAGACATTCTTCGAAGGCGTCTACCGTCTCACCGAGCGGGCAGCGGCCACCCTCACCCGTCACGGACTCAGCATTCACTACCCCGAGCCCGCCCACCACGTACTTGAGCCACGCAGGGTGCGGCCCGGCGTCGATCCACTCGCCGCTCTGGACGAGTTGCTGACCGACGTGATCCGCCAGGCGCCGACCACAACCGGATGCGTGGGTGTTGAGCTGTCCGGCGGCGCGGACTCCGGGAACGTCGCGCTGGCAGTGAAAGCAGTCCGCTACCCGGAGGTGTACAGCTTCGGCCTGCTGGTGGGAGGGAGCACCGGCAGGCAGCAGAGCGAGCGGTGCCGGGTCCTTGTGGAGCACTGCGGCTTCCGCGACACGGCCACCCCCGCCATGCAGCACCCACCTTTCTGTCCCGGAGGCGTGCGCGCTCTGTGCAAGCCGCACGATCCGGCGGGAGCCTTCTACCAGGAGGCGTTCGACGTCGTGCGCGAGCAGGCAGCCGCCCGGCGGTGCGACGTCATGTTCACCGGCAGCGGCGGAGACGAGATCAACGCCCACCACTCCAGGACACAGGCCGAACTGCCGATGGCGCACCCCGTGCCGTGGCTCGGCAACAGAGCAGTCCGAGCGCTCGCCGAAGTCAACGAGCACCTGGCCCCCATCCCAGTGCTGCCCGTACCGACCCTGATGGCGTTCGGGATGCACAACCCCGGGTTCCTCCGGGCCGGAATCTGGCCGGTGAGCCCGCTCGCGCACCCGCGGATCGTGCGGTTCATGGAGCAGCTACCGCACGAGCACAAGCGCGGCAAGGCGCTGTTCCGCGAACGGATCAGGCGGGCTGGGCTGCCCGAGTGGGTGGCCGCGCCGGCCGAACCGGAGAACTTCCTGGCCGTCCTGGAGAAGGGCCTGCGGTTCTACGGACTGCCCGTGCTGGACGACATGCTGAAGGAGTCCGTCCTGGTGGACCTCGGCTACGTTGACGGCAAGGCTCTCGCCCAGGCACGGAGGAACGCCGACTCCGCCCCGGTCGTCCCCGATCTGCTGTGCGATGTACTCGCCCTGGAGGTCGGACTTCGAAGCCTCATGTGACCAGCCCCGACATGGAAGCCGAGCACGTGGAAGCCACCAACCTCCTGTACCGCGATCCGGCACTCTACGACGTGGTCCAGTCCGACAGCACGAGCGCCGGAATGTGCCAGACCCAGATCGAGCTGCACCAGCCGGACGCCCGGACCCTGGTCGACTTCGGATGCGGTACCGGCCGCGACCTGGAGATCCTCGCCAAGCGCTTCGAGTGCATCGGCGTGGACCTCCAGCCCGGCATGGTCGACTACGCCCACCAGGCCCGGCCGGAGCTGGACATCCGGACCGGCGACATGCGCACCGCACGACTCGGCACACGCATGGACGTGGTGACCTGCATGGGCAACAGCCTCGCCTACGTCCACGACAACCACGACATCAGCCAGGTCTTCGCCACCTTCGCCGCCCACGCCCAGCCGGCAGCGCTGCTCGTGCTGTGTTCCCCTATCGCCCCGATCACCCGGACCGAGCCGACAACCGCCACCGTCGACACCCCGAGAGGCTCTGCCACCGTCACCATCCGCCACACGTGGAACCTGCGGACCCAGATCGACACCATGCACCGACACTGGGCGCTTCCCTCGGGCGACGAGGCCCGAGACGAGATCCGCAGACGGGTCCTGTTCCCCCAGGAGCTCGAACGCTACGCGGAGGGCGCCGGCTTCGAGGTCCTGGACATGAACGACGGCGCAGAGACAGGGTTCACTGGCCCCACCGCGTACACAGTTGCGCGATACACCCGTGATGACCGACGGGGTTAGAAACGGCACCAGGACCAGCACCAGCACCAGCCCCGGACTCCTGGCGTCCCGGACCAGGGCCTGCATGGCGCGCGTTCGATGTCGCGCTCGCGGCGGCGCACCTCCGCCGAGGTGGTCCAGCCTGGCCACCTCGCGGGCGAGCTGCCGTGGACGGTAGCGAGGGACCGGCGTCAGCAGAAGCCCAGGCGGATCCGGGAGTCCGCCGACAGGGCTGCTGGGGGCGCGCCCCATGGCCTAGCCTGCCCTCCCGTGCGGCAGAAACTGCGGGTGGCGGCCTACGCCGTGTGTGTGCTGGACGGGCGGATACTGCTTGCCCGGTCGCCCGGGCCGGGCGGGGTGCCCGAGTGGGTGCTGCCCGGTGGCGGGATGGAGCACGGGGAGGATCCGTTCGACACGGTCGTGCGGGAGGTGGCGGAGGAGACCGGGTACCGGATCGACGTCAGCGGGCTGCTCGGGGTCGGGTCCCTGCGGCTGGTTCGGCGACGGCGCCGGGGGCTCTTCGCACGGAGCGTCGATCATCATGGCGTGCAGATCATGTACGAGGGGAACGTCGTCGGGGGCGAGCTGCGGGCCGAGGTCGGTGGGTCCACCGATCTTGCCGCCTGGCATGATCTTTCCGAGGTCTCCGGGCTGAACCGGGTGCCCCTCGTCGACATCGCGCTGCGGCTGTGGCGTGAGCGTCCGGCGGCGGGGCGGGTCCCGGACTAGCGGCTTCCGGGCGAGAGGCTTCCGGGCTAGAGGCTCTCGGACGAGAGGCTCTCGGAGATGGGCTGAAACCCGGTCAACCGGCAGAAACGACGGCAACCTTCGCACCGCGGGTCGAGGTCTCTCCCCCTGACCGCAAGCTCGACCGCAAGGGGGAAGTACGGATCATGGGGAAGACGTCAGCACGTGTGCGGGCGGCCTGCGTGGCCGTGACGGCTGTGGCGCTCTCGCTGGCCCTCGCGGGCCCGGCGGTGGCGGCGGATCAGGCGGACCCAGCGGTGCCGGTGACGCCGACGGCACCGGAGGCACCGGAGGCACCGGCGGCCGGTGACGGACACCGCGACACCCACAGCGACGCCGATCACCACGCCACCCGCGAGGCCATCCGCGCCGCCGTCCGCAGCGGGGTCCCCGGCGTGACCCTCACAGCCCGGGACCGGTACCGGCCGTGGGCGGCGACCGCGGGGGCAGGGGACCTCCGTACCGGAGAGCCGCGGTCCACCCGGGACCGCTACCGCGTCGGCAGCATCACCAAGACGTTCGTCGCGACCGTGCTGCTGCAACTGGAGGCCGAGGGGCGCCTGTCGCTGGACGACACCGTCGACCGGTGGCTTCCGGGGCTGGTCGAGGGCAACGGGCACGACGGCACCCGCATCACCCTGCGCCAGCTCCTCAACCACACCAGCGGCATCTACAGCTACACCTCCGACGAGGAGTTCGGGCGTACGTACCTCCTGAAGGAGGGCTTCTTCCGGCACCGGTACGACACCGTGCCGCCCGACCGGCTCGTCGCGATCGCCATGCGGCACGAGCCGGACTTCGCCCCCGGCACCTCCTGGAGTTACTCCAACACCAACTACGTCCTCGCCGGCATGGTGATCGAGAAGGTCACCGGCGATCCCTACGCCACCGAGATCCGGCGGCGCATCATCGAGCCGCTCCACCTGCGCGCCACCTCCCTCCCCGGCACCCGCGTCACCGTCCCGCAGCCCAGCAGCCGCGCCTACTCCAAGCTGGCCGAGCCGGCGACCGGGCCCACGTACGACGTCACGCGGCTCAACCCGTCCATCGCCGGGGCCGCCGGCGAGATGGTCTCCGACTCCGCCGACCTGAACCGGTTCTACACCGCGCTGCTGCGCGGGCGGCTGCTCCCCGCCGCCCAGCTGGCCGAGATGACGGACGCCGTCCAGGTCCAGGACGGCATCGGATACGGGCTCGGGCTGATGCGGACCGAGCTGAGCTGCGGTGTGGCCGTCTGGGGGCACGGCGGCGGTATCCACGGGTCCGTGTCGGAGGCGGTCACGACCAAGGACGGGCGGCATTCGCTCGCCTTCAACTTCAACGGGGACTGGGCGGGGGACACCGCGGCGGTGGTCGAGGCCGAGTTCTGCCGGAAGTAGCAGTCCGAGACACCCGAGGCACAGGAGGAGGGGGCGCCGGGCCCCCGCCGCCCCCACACCCCCCCACCGGGGCTGCCCCCGGCG
>NZ_JBAGKH010000063.1:0-8209 GCF_036689765.1 Streptomyces poriticola | reverse complement strand
ACACGTACACAACAGCGGTGAACACAGCCCGCTCATCGCACGGCGCTGTCCCACCACCCTGCGGACGCGACGCGAACGAGGGAAGCAACGGAGCTACCAGCGACCAGAGTTCGTCAGGAACCAACCGCTGCGACAGACCGACACCCATGACAAGCCATCATGCCGCATCGATCTGACACCACGTGAGACAAGCTCTAAGCTTGAAATTTAACCTTTGTGGGCTTTGCGGCGATTGCGTTCGGTGACGGTTGCTGGGCGTGTGGTGGTCTTGCCGACGTCGTAGCGGGTGCGGGCCGCTGGTTCTTTGAGCCAAGTGGCCTGCCTGGTCCGGGTGTTGTGGGTTTCGGTGCGCGGGCCGGATTGTGCAGGTGAGGGCGGAGGTTGCGAAACCCTCGGCGGACGCGGGCCGGGGTCAGCCGGGAGGGCTCGGACGGTTTCTCCCAGGGGCGACGGAGGTCGGCGGCCGCTGCGCGGGTGAGCCGGAGCTGGGTGTGGGCGGCGATCACGATCCACGTCCAGCGGTCCGCGGCTTCGGGGGTGCGGAGCTTGGGGCGGGTCCAGCCGAGGGTCTGTTTCGCGAAGCGGAAGGTGTGCTCCAGGTCGAATCGGCGCAAGAACGCCTGCCAGCGCAGATCGACGTCGTGGCAGGTCAGGCCGGTGGCCGAGGACCACAGCCACAGCGGCAGCGGGTCGGCGCCGCCGGGCAGCCGGTCGACCTTCAGGCGGATGACCGTGCCCTCGATGACGGGGAGCTCGGCGGTGTGGTCGATCCACGCGGAGCGGGTGGTCAGCTTCGGGTGGAGCCGATCGAAGGCGAGGGCTTCGGCGGTGCCGTAGCGGTCGGTGACCTGCACCGTCGCGGCGTCCGGCTCACCCCAGGTCTCGGGCTTGGCGAAGCGGAACTCCGCTCCGTGCTTCGGCGGCCGCCCGCCCCGCCGATAGGACTGGGCGTACTCCTTGAGCGAGGGCGCTGGCCGTCGCATGACACGGTCCGACCTCATCCGTCCCAGGACTTCGACGGGCAGCCCGGCCAGGAGCCAGGCCATGCGTGGGGCGTCGTAGCCGGCATCGAAGACGATGAGGATGTCCGGGTCGCCTTCCTCCCACTGGCCGCCCTCGACCAGGTCGGTGACCACCCGGCGGACCTGGGCGGCGGTGATCTCGGCGACGTCGTCGTCGGGGCCGAGGCGCACGGCGTCCAGGATCTGGCACCACGAGGTCCGCCCGGTCTCCAGCGCGGCGACGAAGGAGTACGGCCACCCCGGCACGAACTGGTCCGAGGACCGGCCGTTGCGCCCGTAGACATGGCAGAACAGGCGGTCCGGGCTGGTCGGGGCATCCGAGCGCAGCCAGTTGCTCACATCGACAGCCAGGACCAGGCGGTGGTCGGCGGCCTTGGGCTGCGGCAGCACCGCCAGGGCCCGGCGCAGCCCGGCCTGATCGATCCGGCCGCAGTTCAGCGCGTCGTACAAGGCGCCGTGCCCACGCCGGTGCTCGGCCACCAGCGTCAGGTCGACCGGCGAGGTCACCGGCCCGTTCTCACACAGCATCGCGTCGGTGAGCTCGAACAGGGTGTCACCGCGCCGGGTCAGGCAGGCGTAGAAGTCCTCCCGGAAGTGTGACGTGAAGTCGAACGCGTCCCGCCAGGCATCGTCGTGCAGCACACTCACCCCTGCGGCCTTCGTATGAGTCTGTATTCCGTGGCGGAACGCAGAATCATGCGAGGGCCGTCCGCCTGTCCGGCGAATCCCCAGGTGAGTGACGGTGTCCTACTTGGTGTTCGAGCCCAGAGGTTAAAGAACAAGCTAAGTCGTTCACGACGGGGTGATGCCACCAGATCTGACCGCAAAGACGTCGGGAGAGCACGAGCACAGTCTGGCGTCGCCGGCACGCCGCCTCGGCGGCCTGCGCCAACTCCGACCGGGGCAGATCACGTTGGAATGGCACGTTTCACGGACACGGCCTTCCGACGGCGGTTTGATGAGCCCATGCAGGAGTGGGGGGAGATACGCGCTCGTTGCGCACGCAGCCGTCTACGGGACGGCGGCCGCCTGTCTGGCGACGGTCGCCATCTTCATGGGTTTCGTGGCCGCGGATCGGCCCGCCACGTGACAGGGGTGATCGCCGGGGCCATGGGCTCAGCTGACTCGATGAGGGTGCTCACCAGTTCCGGACGCCTCTCATTTCAGCCGCGTCACAGCGCCGTGGCATCAGGCGCACACACGATCCTCATCCTCGGCTACCGCAACAAGACAGTGGCGCCCTCGGCAACGTCGCCCCGTCATACACCCGCAAGGGGCGGCATGCGCGCCAGGGGAACGGACAGCGCTGCTGCCGCGGGAGACATAGGTGACGTCATCACCGCGGATGGAAGCCACAGGTGATTCCTATGCGAGGCCGCAGGGACCGCGGCGGTCAGGAGGATGGTGATGGCATGTCTGCGGCGCCGGGCGGGCGGGTGCAGGCAAGCAAGGAGTCAGTGGCAGCGGGCGGAGACATCGACGCCGTCATCAACGGCGACCACAACACCGTGACCCATGTCTACGTCCTCCCTTCCACGCAGCCAGGCAGCGGCACGAAGCAGGAAGCACCCACCGCTCGTCTCATCAGCGAGTGCCACCCGCTCGACCTGGAGGTACATCACGCGATCCGTGTCGGCACTAGGGGCGATGAGTTACCCGCCTACGTGCCGCGCGAGCACGACGTCCATCTCCGGCGCGTCGTGGACGCTGCGCGGGAAGGGAGAAGCCAACTGTGTGTGCTGGTGGGCGAGTCCTCCACCGGCAAGACCCGTGCGTGCTGGGAAGCCGTCCAACCACTGGCGGCCGAGGGCTGGCGGCTGTGGCACCCATTCGACCCCACCCGAGCCGAGGCAGCCCTGGCTGGCCTGTCCGCGGTAGGGCCGAAGACCGTGGTCTGGCTGAACGAAGCGCAGCACTACCTGGCCCCTCTCCAGGTCGGAGACCGCATTGCCGCAGCCCTGCGGACCCTGTTGACCGACACCGAGCGCGCTCCGATTCTGGTGCTGGGCACTCTGTGGCCGGTGCACTGGGACCAGCTGACCTCCCTGCCGGCCAAGCCGGAGCACGATCCGCACGCCCAGAGCCGGCCTCTGCTGACGGGCCGACAAGTACACGTGCCCGGTGCCTTCACCGAACACGATCTCGTCGCTCTGCGCAGTGCTGCCGCAACCGACGAGCGCCTCGCCCAGGCACTGGCTGGAGCAGCGGCCGGCCGCATCACCCAATTCCTGGCCGGTGTTCCAGCCTTGCTGGACCGGCACAGGCATGCCAGCCCAGGTGCCCGGGCGATCCTCGACGCTGCCATGGACGCGCGTCGCCTGGGCTGCGGGCCTGACCTCCCGGCACCGTTCCTTGAGGAGGCGGCCACCGGCTACCTGCCCGAGTCGGTCTTCCAGTCTCTGGACGACGACTGGTTCGAGGAAGCCCTCGCCTACACCGAGCGCCCCGTCCACGGCAACGCAGCACTGCTGCAACGATCACGCCGCACTCCAGGTGGCCGCTGTGACGACCGGCGTTTCCGGCTGGCCGACTACATGGAGCAGCACGGCCGCCGGACACGAAGTCTCCTGTGTCCGCCAGCATCCTTCTGGGACGCTGCCCTGGGGCACCTGTCACGACGTACCGATGTCAGCGCTCTGGCGTCAGCAGCCTCAGCCCGGTGGCGGCTGCGCTACGCCAGCCTTCTGGAGGCGCGTGCCAGTCAACTGCCCTGGGCCGAGCCCTCCATCGGCCCAGACGTACAGGCCCCCGGGTATGACTGGCTTGACGAGGACGCCAACTGGCCAGCCGAACACCTCACCTGTCGGGCGCTGACCGATCTCGCCTACACCGCCGCTGATGCCTTCGACTACGAGGAGGCTGCGGCCTTGGCCCTGCAAGCTGCCGAATGCTGCCAGCCGGACGCGCTCGCCGAGATCGCGCTGCAGCACGAGGAGGCGGGACTGACCAGCGAGGCATCGGACCTGGCCCACCACGCCGCAGCCAACGGAGCCCCTGCCTGCCTGAGCCACCTGGCAATGATGCGAGAGGAGAAGGCACTCTACGACCAAGCAGAGCACTACGCGCGAGAGGCCGCCGAGTACGGGCTGACCAGCACACTGGCCGACCTGGCAGAGCGCCGCGAAGCAGCCGGCAGCAGAGAGCGTGCCGAAGTCCTCTGGGAAGCCGCCGCCACGTACGGACATCCCGAGGCTCTCGCCAGAATCGCCCGCTTCCAATACGAAGCCCACGACATCGACGGAGCAGCCCGAACCGCGCGCGAAGCACTCGACCGCGGAGACGCCGCCTCCCCCCACTACCGCTTCGAGCCCTTATGGGCACGGCTGTGGCCACACGGCATTGAACCGGACGGCACCCCCAGCCTCCCCGACCATCAGGACCACTCCTGGTAGGGACCGTGAGATGCGGGCAGCCCACGTATCAACCACCATGGGGCGCGCTGTAGACGCGCTTACGGCCTGAGGCGATCTCATCAACAGGACCACAACTCAACCAGCCGGCACGGGGCCCACAGGGCGTCACGGGCAACAAGCGGCGCTGCAGGTCAACGACGCGCGGTGACCGCAGCAGCACTGAGACATCAAACCCAGTACAGCCACACGCCTCTGACCAGCGCATACTCCGCGCACGCTATAGGTGTCTGCACGAGAATGACATGGCCATTCGTCATTCATGTCAGTGCCAGTTGAGCACCATCCGTCAGTGCCGATCACGAGGTCAGGAAGCCCGATCCACTGACACTCAGATGACAATGTTCAACTGACATTCCCCTGCAGACCGGCAGTGGGTCGGGAACCAGCGGAGCAGGGCGGCGACGCTGTCGCCGGAGCGGGTGGAGCTGCTGTCCGTGATCGGGATGCGGTGGTCCTGATGGTGGGCGTCGTCGTCACCGCGGCCGTCGCGCTCGCGGCTGGCTATCTGCTCGGGCGGCTGCGCCCGTGGCGACGCCTGGGCGACTGGGCGGCCGATCAGGTCCGCCACGCCGGGGCGTGGGCCCGGGGCGGCGCTGGCCGTCAGGTCGTCGTCGTCCTGGTCCACGCCGTCACCGCGCCGCGCACCAGCTGGCGCGTCATGCGCTCCCCGGCCACCGACGCCCCGGTGCCGGTGCCCGTACGCGATCCGGGCTGGGTCGCCAACCGCACCCGGACAGAGCAGGGAGGCACCCCGTGAGCACCGAGCAGTACGACCCGGTCGCGTACGGCCAGGAGCTGGCCGCCATCAGCCACCACCAGGCCGAAGCCACAAGCGCGCGGTTCGTGGTCTTCCAGGCCCTGGCCGCCGTCGGGATCGGACACGAGCAGGCTGACGACATCGTCGCGGCCCTGGAGGCCGGGGCGGTCGCCGGCGCCCACACCTGGATCTCCTAGAGCAGCCCGCCGCACGGAACCGAGCCGCGGTTCGAGGACGGCTGGTTCGCCGGTGTCCGCGGCGTCGCCAGCCACCTGCGGCGCATTGCCGACACCACCGCTGCCACCGGGCGGGGTCGCGCCGCGTCCAGCGCCATGCTCCTCGCCCACCTCCAGCAGCCCGCATTCGCGAAGCTCGGCATCGACTGGGCGTGACAGGCTGTCCGGCTCGTCGTTGAGCTGGGAGGTCAGCGAAGTGGAGGCCCTGGAGGGTCGTGGTGGCCCCCGGGGCTTCCTGCTTGTCCTCCGGCACCGCTCCCTGCGGCGTGTCTCAGGGTTCGATGAAGGGGAGGCAGTCTGCACACGATCAAGCTCAGCTTCAGTGGCACTGGACACGCGTTGCAGCGGCTCGCCCCGCATCAGCGACACCACGTCCTCCGGTGGAGGGTATGCCGGGAGCGCCTACCTGGTACACGGGAACGGCTTTGTCAAACTCGGCCCGTGAAGGGCCGCTTTCGGCTCTCCTTGTACGGCAGGAAAATCAACGGAAGAGGGAATCCATGACTCTGCCGCCTCTGGGCCAGAAGGACACGTACAAGGTCGGCTTCGCGCAGACGGAGGCCAACAATCCCTGGCGTATCGCTCAGACCAAGAGCATGCAGGACGAGGCGGCGAAGCTCGGCTACCAGCTCGTGTACACGGATGCCGCGGGCTCGGCGGCCAAGCAGGTCGCGGACGTGAACTCGATGATCGCGCAGGGGGTCGACCTGATCTTCCTGTCGCCCCGGGAGGAGAAGCCGCTCATCCCGGCCATCAGGGCGGCCCAGGCCTCGGGCATCCCCGTCGTTCTCCTCGACCGGTCGGTGGACCCCGCCCTGGCCAAGCCCGGGGAGGACTACCTGACCTTCATCAGCTCCGACTTCGCCGAGGAAGGCCGGCGTCTGGCCGAATGGCTGATCAAGAACGCGAACGGCAAGACCAAGATCATCGAACTCGAGGGGACGAGCGGCTCCTGGCACGCGAACGACCGCAAGAAGGGCTTCGACGACGCCGTCAAAGCCGCCGGGGGCTTCAAGATCGTGGCCTCGCAGTCCGGGGACTTCTCCCGCGACAAGGGGCGCCAGGTCGCCGCGTCCCTCCTGCAGGCCCACCCGGACGCCAACGTGATCTACGCGCACAACGACGAGATGGCCATGGGCGCCGTCGCCGCCCTCGAGGACGCCGGCCGCAAGCCGGGCAGGGACGTCCTCGTCCTGTCGATCGACGGCGGCAAGGAAGCCGTCCAGGCCGTCGTCGACGGCAAGATCAACGCCAGCGTCGAATGCAACCCCCGGTTCGGCCCCATCGCCTTCCAGACGCTCAAGCGCTACGCCGCAGGCGAGAAGATCCAGCCGTGGGTGAAGAACATCGACAAGTTCTACGACTCCTCGAACGCCGCCGCCGAGGTGGCCGACACCTACTGAACCACGGGTCGGGCAGGAGGATCAGCCGGAGCGCGGCCATGGCGCCAGTGGGTGAGAGCGGGCGACCGACTCCATCCACACGACACAGCCCGACATGCAGAACAGAAGAACCGCTTCTACCGGCTGCGGCAGCACCGCCAAACCGAGCCGCTCCACGCCGGCGACGCGATCCTGCTGCGCCTCAGCGACATCGACCAGATCATGAAGTTCTCCATGATCTGGGTGAAGAACCACCCCGACCACCCGCGCAGCAGTGCCCTGTCGGACGGGGACTGTCAAACGAGTGGTGTAACTGGGGCAGTTGAGGTTAATGGCTGGCCGCTGACAGGCGGCCGTCGAAGGTGATGTCGAAAGCGTTGCGCGCTGTTTTCCAGCGCATGGTCCAGCGGGCCTGTCCCTTGCCGGTGGGGTCGAGGGACATGATCGCCATGTAGACGCACTTCAGTGCGGCCTGCTCGTTCGGGAAGTGACCACGAGCCTTGACCGGCCGGCGGATGCGGGCGTTGACCGACTCGATCGCGTTGGTGGTGCAGACGATGCGGCGGACCTCGGTGTCGAATCGCAGAAACGGGGCGAACTCCTCCCAGGCGTTCTCCCACCCGTTTCACGATCGCCGGATACTTCCTGCCCCATGCCTCGGCGAACTCGGCGAACCTGTCCAGGGCGGCCTCTTCGGTGGGAGCGGTGTAGACCGGCTTGAGGAGCTTGGCGATCTTGTCCCAGTCCTGGCGGGCGGCATAGCGGAAGGAGTTCCGCAGCAGATGCACGACGCAGGTCTGCACGATCGTCCGCGGCCAGACGGTCTCCACCGCTTCGGGCAGGCCCTTGAGCCCGTCGCAGACCAGCATGAGAACGTCGCTCACGCCGCGGTTCTTGATCTCGGTGAGAATGTGCAGCCAGTGCTTGGCGCCCTCGCGGCCGTCGCCGGCCCACAGCCCCAGGATCTCCCGCCGGCCCTCGGTGGTGACGGCCAGGGCCACATAGATCGGCCGGTTGGCCACCGCACCGTCGCGGATCTTCACGTGGACGGCCGTCGATGAAGACCACCGGATAGACGGCGTCCAGCGGGCGGCTCTGCCATTCCGCCATGCCTTCCAGGACCTTGTCTGTGATGGTGGAGATGGTCTGGCGGGAGACCTCAGCGCCATAGACCTCGGCCAGGTGGGCCTGCACCTCGCCGGTGGTCAGGCCCTTGGCAGCCAGCGAGACGACCATCTCGTCGACGCCGGTCAGACGCTTCTGCCGCTTCTTGACGATCTTCGGTTCGAAGGAGCCGTCGCGGTCGCGGGGCACGGTTATCCCAACCGGCCCGACGTCCGTCAGCACCGTCTTGGCACGGGTGCCGTTGCGGGAGTTGCCGCCGTTCTTGCCCGCCGGG
>NZ_JBAGKH010000062.1:0-8305 GCF_036689765.1 Streptomyces poriticola | reverse complement strand
CTTCTTCGCCACCGGGTCTGTCAATCAATGTTGACAGACCGGAAGTGTCAACCTACATTGACATCATGAGCGAAGCAACGGACCTCGCCGCGCGTGCCGGTGACCGCGATCCGCGGGTGGGGCTGCGCGCCGTGGCCGCGCTGCGCCGGCTGCTGGAGCAGCTGGAGGCTGTGCAGGTGCGCAGCGCGCGCGGGCAGGGCTGGTCGTGGCAGGAGATCGCCACCGAACTCGGGGTGAGCAGACAGGCCGTGCACAAGAAGTACGGGAGGCGTTGATGTTCGAGCGGTTCACCAAGGATGCGCGCGACGTGGTGAAAGGCGCCCTCGACCGGGCCGATGAGGCGGGTGCGGGCAGGGTGGAGGACGGGCATCTGCTGCTGGCCCTGCTGGACCGGGAGGGCAGCCGCGGCTCCTTCGCCCTGGCCGCGCTCGGTGTCTCCGGCGAGCGCCGGGAGTCGGTGCGGCGGGCCTTGGAGGAGGCGCGCCGACGGGCCGGTCTGTCACGGGCGGAGGCCGACGCCCTCGCCGGTCTGGGGATCGACGTCTCCGAGATCGTCGCCCGGGTCGAGGAGGCGCACGGCGCCGGGGCGCTGTCCGGCGACCGGAGGGCCGGCGGCCGGAAGGACAGCCGGAGGGACAAGGGGTGGTGGCCGGGGCGGACCGGCTTCGCCCGCGAGTCCAAGGACGTCCTGGAGCAGGCGCTGCGACTCGCCGTCGGCCGCCGCGACCGGCTCATCGGTGACGAACACCTCCTCCTCGCCCTCACCGTCCGCCCCGGCGTGCCCGCGGAGGTGCTCGCCGACCACGGCGTGACCCATGAGTCGCTGACCAGGGTGCTGGGCGGGGAGGGAGAAGCCGGGTCGGGGTGAGGCGCAGGGGCGCCCCGAACGGACCTCGGGCGCCCCCGCCGACCACCCCGGCACGCCCGGTCAGGGGAGCGCCGACGGATGTACCGGATCGCCGCTGTGCCGGGCAGCCGGCCGGGCCGATCTCGGCGTGGCCGGTCGGGGGAGGCGCGGTGGGTGTGGCCCGCGGGCGCCGTACCGGGTCGGTCGCGTGTGTGCCCGTGCGGCGGGCCTGGTCGCGATGGTCACCGCCGTGCGTGATCCGCGCTCTGCCCGGTGTGCCGGCTCTGTGCCGGGTGTCTGTGCTGCCTGGTGTGCCGGCTCTGTGCCGGGTGTCTGTGCTGCCTGGTGTGCCGGCTCTGTGCCGGGTGTCTGTGCCGCCTGGTGTCGGCTCCGCGCCGGGTGTCTGTGCCGCCCGGGGCGACCGCTCTGCTCGGTCGGGTCTGTCAGATCGGGCCGGTCGGGTCTCTCCGGTCAGGTCTCTCCGGTCGGGCCGGTCTGCTCGGTCCGAATGCCCTGGGCGGGTGTCGTCCTCGTCGGCGCGCCCGGGAGCGCCGGTCCCTGCGTGCGTACGGGGTCGTGCCCGGGCTCGGTGGGGCGCTCCGGCGGCGGGCGGTCCGCGTACCGCCCGCCGGTCGGTGATACCGACGGGGCCGGCTCAGGACCTGGGGTTGCGCAGGAGTGCGCCGATGTGGGCCGCCGCCGTGGACAGATGGCGGCGGGCGTCGCGGAGCTGGTCGGCGCTGACCCCGTGGTCCCGGGCCGCGTCCCGGATGTCGTCCCGGAAGCGGTCGAGGAGCCGGTCCAGATCGCGCGCCGGGTCGCCGGTGGAGTCGGTGGTGTGTTCGTGCGCCCAGGCCGGGGTGTGGTCCTCCGGGGCGTCGGAGTGCTCCGGAACGGGGGCCGAGCCGCCGGCGCCCCCCGCGGTGCGGCCCGGACCGCACTCCTTGCCGAACTCACCGAACTCCTTGGCCAGTTCCGTCAGCCCCTCGCGCACCCCGGTCGGCCAGTCGCCCCGCGCGAAGTGGTCCTGCACCTGATCCTGGACCCGCCGGGCGATGCGCTGCACCTCCTCCTGCGCCTGGGCCCGGGCCCGCTCCTGGGCCTCCTTGGCCTGCCGCCGCGCCCGCTGGGCCTCCTCGCGCGCCCGGCGGCTCTCGTCCTTGGCACGCCGGGCCTGCTCCTTCCACTCCTGCTTGACGCGCCGCATCTCCTCCTTGGCGGCCCGCCAGGCCTCCTTGTCGCCGAGGTCGGTGAAGTCCCCGAAGCCGCCGCCCTGCTCGCCTCCGGCCCCGGTCCCGGTGCCCCGGCGGGCCTCGGTGGCCGCCGCCCGCATCTCCCGGCGCAGATTTCCCGCCGCGCCCCGCACGTCGGCGCGGATCTCGGCGGCGAGCTCGGCGACCGACTCCCGGATCTCCAGCTCCAGGTCGGCCAGCTCGCCGCTGCGGTCGGCCAGTTCGGCGCGGCCGGCGTCGGTGATGGCGTAGACCTTGCGGCCGCCCTCGGTGGTGTGGGTGACCAGCCCCTCGGCCTCCAGCTTGGCCAGCCGCGGATAGACCGTGCCCGCAGAGGGGGCGTACAGACCCTGGAAGCGTTCCTCGAGGAGGCGGATCACCTCGTATCCGTGACGCGGGGCCTCGTCGAGCAGCTTCAGCAGGTAGAGGCGGAGGCGGCCATGGGCGAAGACGGGGGGCATGTCAGAGCACCTTCTTGTCGGTCGTGCCGTCGGCGGCCGGTGCGCCCGCGGCGCTCTCGTCCGGACCGGAATCGGAATTGTCCCCCGGCACCGCGTCCTGCGGGTCCAGGTCCCAGGGTTCCTCCTCCGCCGGCGGCCTGCGCAGCAGGGCGATCGAGCCGGAGACCGTCGTCGCCTTGAGCCGGCCGTTGCCCGCCCCGAGCCGGCCGGTGATCCGCTTGGCGCCCCACTGGCCGGTGACCCGCAGGTCCTCGAAGGCGCTGGAGACGGTGCCCCCCGCGGTGTTCGCCTCCACCCGGGTGTCCGCCGGGTGCGGCAGCCGGATGGCCACCTCGCCCGAGACGCTGTTCAGGCCGATGTCCGTGGGGCCGCCGGCCCGGTCCAGGTCGACGATCATCGAACCGCTCACCGAGTCGGCCCGGACGGACGAGCCGGCCGCCACGACGGTCAGATCACCGGAGACGGAGTTGAAGCGAAGGTCGCCGGTGAGGGCCTGGGCCTCCACGCTCCCCGAGACGGTGTGCGCGCGTACCGGGCCCGTGATCCCCACCAGCGTGGTGTCCCCGGAGACTCCCTTCACCTCGGTCCGCCCCTCGAGCCCCGAGATGGTCGCGGCGGCGCCGACGGTGCCGACCTCCACCCGGGTGCCGGCCGGAACCGCCAGCGAGACCACCGCGCTGCGGCGCCAGCCCTTGCGGTCCAGCCAGCTGAGGAAGCCCTTCCAGGGCAGGTCGTCGTAGGCGACCGTGAGCACGCCGTCCCGGTGGGTCACGATCAGCGGCGGGCCCTCGATCTCGGAGAGCTCAAGACGGGCGGAACCCTCGTCGGTGCCCACCACGTTCACCGCTCCGTTGACGATGCGTACGTGGAGCTCGCTCACGGGGGCGTCGAAGGTGAGCTTCCTGGCCTCTGCGACGGACCATTCGGACATGGTGCAGACCTCCCAGAACGACGAGAACAACGCGCCATATCGCGTTCTCTGTCTTCACGATATATCGCGGCCGGGGAAAGTCAAGACACCCGTTCTGGTGATCAGCGCTCTGTCGGCGCCAGCCGGTTGCCCTAGTTTGTGACCATGTCGACGGAAGAGTTCCCGAGTGGGCCGGCCGCCTCGGGCGCACTGCTGCTCTGCCGGGCGGCCCCGGGTTCCGTCGTTCCGGTCGCCCCGCTGCTGAGGGCGCCCCTGCTGCTCGCCCCGGCCGGTGAGGAATGGACCGTGCTCGTCCCGGAGGGCGGCCCCTGGCTGCACGGTGCCGAGCCGGTGGACCGCGTGCTCACCGGCTGGGCCGTGGCCCTCGCCGTCGGCGCTCCCTGGCCGGTCCTCGCCCTGTGGTGGGACACCGACCGGGCCGGTCTCACCCTCGCCGCCGGCTTCCGCCGCCCCGTCGGCTATGTCTGGCTCATGAACGGCGTCCCGGCCGGCGAGGACGAGGCGATGCGGACCTTCGCCGCCCGACTCGGCCTCGATCCGGTCCTCGACGTCCAGGCCCTCGACCGGCTCACCCGGCCCGACCCCGGGGCCGACGCCCGTTCCCGGCTGCGTGGACTGCTCGCCGTCCTCACCCGCGCGGGAGTCGCACTGCCGGAGGGGCTCGCTCCCGGTGAACCCGCCGAGCGGCTCTGCGCGGCGCTCCGCGGCCGCAGCGACGCCGTTCCGGTCGAGCGGCCCGGTGAGCAGCCTGGTGGGCGCCCCGCAGGGCGGGAGAGCGTCCGCGCCCGGCTGGACACCGTCGGGGTCAGCCGCGTCAGCCGCGTAGGCTGTTGGCTGCCCGGCGCGGGCGGCCCCAGGGCGCGTGCTCTGGCTCTGGCCCAGGTGGCGGCCGGTCTCCCGCTCACCCTCCTCGGTGTACGGCGCCGCAGCGGCGGCTGGATCACCGCGGGCGCGCTGCTGCTGGCTCACGGGGTGCTCGGCCTCGCCTACGACGTCACCCGGGGCGGCGGTTCCCGGACCGAGGGGTACTGACCGGCCTACTCGTCGTCCTCGTCGTCCAGCCGCGCCAGCCAGGTGGCCAGCCGCTCCACCGGGACCTCGAAGTCGGGGTTCAGATCGACGAACGTCCGCAGCTGCTCGGCGAGCCACTCGAAGGTGACCTCCTCCTCGCCGCGCCGCTTCTCCAGTTCCTCGATGCCACGGTCGGTGAAGTACATGCGGTCAAGGATAAGTGCGGGAAACGGGCCGGGCCGCACCCCCGAGAAGGGGTGCGGCCCGGTCAGGCGCGGTGCTCGGCGGCTACGCCTCGAAGACCTCGCGCACCAGCTGCTCCTGCTCGGCCTGGTGCCGCTTGGCGGAACCGACGGCCGGGGACGAGCCGTGCGGCCGGGAGATGCGGCGCAGACGCTCGCCGTGCGGGACGTCGGCGCCGACCGCCAGGTCCAGGTGGTCGATCAGGTTGAGCGCGATGAACGGCCAGGAACCCTGGTTGGCCGGCTCCTCCTGGGCCCACAGGTACTTCTCGGCGTTCGGGTACTTCGCGATCTCCGCCTGGAGTTCGGCACCCGGCAGCGGGTACAGCCGCTCGATGCGGATGATCGCCGTCCGGGCGGCCTCGGCGTCGGTCGCGCTGCGCTTCCTCCGCTCGGCCTCCAGGTCGTAGTAGACCTTGCCGGCGCAGAAGACGACCTTCTTCACCGCGGCCGGGTCGACCGAGTCGTCGCCGATGACCGGGCGGAACTGGCCCGTGGTGAACTCCTCCGCCTTCGATGCCGCCGCCTTCAGACGCAGCATCGACTTCGGGGTGAAGACGACCAGCGGCTTGTGGTGCGGGTTGTGCACCTGCCACCGCAGGAGGTGGAAGTAGTTCGCCGGGGAGGTCGGCATCGCGACCGTCATGTTGTTCTGAGCGCACAGCTGCAGGAACCGCTCCGGGCGGGCCGAGGAGTGGTCCGGGCCCTGGCCCTCGTAGCCGTGCGGGAGGAGCAGGACCACACCGGAGGTCTGCGCCCACTTCTGCTCCGCCGACGTGATGAACTCGTCCACCACGGTCTGCGCGCCGTTGACGAAGTCGCCGAACTGCGCCTCCCACATCACCAGCGCGTTCGGGCGGGCCAGCGAGTAGCCGTACTCGAAGCCCATGGCCGCGTACTCGGAGAGCAGGGAGTTGTAGACGTTGTACCGGGCCTGGTCCTCGGACAGGTACAGCAGCGGAGTGAACTCGTCGCCGGTCTCGCGGTCGATGACCACCGCATGGCGCTGGCCGAAGGTGCCGCGCTGGGAGTCCTGGCCGGCCAGCCGGACCGGGACGCCCTCCAGCAGCAGCGAGCCGACGGCGAGGGTCTCGCCCATGCCCCAGTCGATCGTGTCGTCCTCGACCATGGCCGCCCGGCGCTGCAGCTGCGGCAGCAGCCGCGGGTGGATGGTGATGTGGTCGGGGATGTTGACCTGGGACTCGGCGATCCGCTTGACCACCTCGGTGGTCACCGCGGTGTTCACGGTGACCGGGAACTCGGCCTGCGGGTCGGTGGGCTCCACGGCCGAGGGCTGCGAGGTGGCCTCGCGGACCTCGGTGAAGACCTTCTCCAGCTGGCCCTGGTAGTCCTGCAGCGCCTGCTCGGCCTCCTCCAGGGTGATGTCGCCGCGACCGATGAGGGACTCGGTGTAGAGCTTGCGCACCGAGCGCTTCTTGTCGATCAGGTCGTACATCAGCGGCTGGGTGAAGGCCGGGTTGTCCGACTCGTTGTGACCGCGGCGGCGGTAGCAGATGAGGTCGATCACCACGTCCTTGTTGAACGCCTGACGGAACTCGAAGGCCAGCCGCGCCACGCGGACCACGGCCTCCGGGTCGTCGCCGTTCACATGGAAGATCGGGGCCTCGATCATGCGCGCCACGTCCGTCGCGTACATGGAGGAGCGCGAGGACTCGGGGGCCGCGGTGAAGCCGACCTGGTTGTTGATGACGATGTGGACCGTGCCGCCGGTGCGGTAGCCGCGCAGCTGCGACATGTTCAGGGTCTCGGCCACCACGCCCTGGCCCGCGAAGGCCGCGTCGCCGTGGATCGCCACCGGCAGGACCGTGAAGTCCGTGCCGCCCTTGCCGATGATGTCCTGCTTGGCGCGGGCGACGCCCTCCAGAACCGGGTCGACGGCCTCCAGGTGGGAGGGGTTCGCGACCAGGCTGACGTTGATCTGCTCGCCGTCCAGGCCGGTGAAGGTGCCCTCGGCGCCCAGGTGGTACTTCACGTCGCCGGAGCCGTGCATCGACTTCGGGTCGAGGTTGCCCTCGAACTCGCGGAAGATCTGCGCGTACGACTTGCCGACGATGTTGGCCAGCACGTTCAGCCGGCCGCGGTGGGCCATGCCGATGACGACCTCGTCCAGACGGGACTCGGCCGCGGAGTCGAGGACCGCGTCCAGCAGCGGAATGACGGACTCGCCGCCCTCCAGGGAGAACCGCTTCTGGCCGACGTACTTGGTCTGCAGGAAGGTCTCGAAAGCCTCCGCCGAGTTCAGCCGGCGCAGGATGCGCAGCTGCTCCTCGCGCTCCGGCTTGGAGTGCGGGCGCTCCACCCGGTCCTGGATCCACTTGCGCTGCTTGGGGTCCTGGATGTGCATGAACTCGATGCCGGTGGTGCGGCAGTACGAGTCGCGCAGCACGCCGAGGATGTCGCGCAGCTTCATCATCGACTTGCCGGCGAAGCCGCCGACGGCGAACTCGCGCTCCAGGTCCCACAGGGTGAGCCCGTGCTCGGTGATGTCCAGGTCGGGGTGCTTGCGCTGCTGGTACTCCAGCGGGTCGGTGTCGGCCATGACATGGCCGCGGACCCGGTAGGAGTGGATCAGCTCGAAGACCCGGGCGGCCTTGGTGACGTCGTCGTCGTGGCTGGCGTCGATGTCCTTGAGCCAGCGGACCGGCTCGTAGGGGATGCGCAGCGCCTTGAAGATGTCGTCGTAGAAGTCGCTCTCGCCGAGCAGCAGGTTGGCGACGACGCGCAGGAACTCGCCGGAGGCGGCGCCCTGGATGACCCGGTGGTCGTAGGTCGAGGTCAGCGTCATGACCTTGGAGACGCCCAGCTTGTTCAGGGTGTCCTGGGAGGTGCCCTGGAACTCGGCCGGGTAGTCCATGGAGCCGACGCCCATGATCACCGACTGGCCGGGCATCAGCCGCGGCACGGAGTGGACGGTGCCCAGGCCGCCGGGGTTGGTCAGGGAGACCGTGACGCCGGTGAAGTCGGCCATCGTCAGCTTGCCGTCGCGGGCGCGGCGGACGATGTCCTCGTAGGCCTGCCAGAACTCGAAGAAGTTCAGCGTCTCGGCCTTCTTGATCGCCGCGACGACCAGCTGGCGGTCGCCGTTGGGCTTGACCAGGTCGATGGCGAGGCCGAGGTTGACGTGGTCCGGCTTGACGAGGGTCGGCTTGCCGTCCTTGATCTGGTACGACCAGTTCATGGCCGGCATCGCCTTGATCGCCTGCACCATCGCGTACCCGATGAGGTGCGTGAAGGAGATCTTCCCGCCGCGGGCGCGCTTGAGGTGGTTGTTGATGACGATGCGGTTGTCGAACAGCAGCTTCACCGGGACCGCGCGGACCGAGGTGGCCGTCGGCATCTCCAGCGAGGCGTCCATGTTCTTGGCGACGGCCGCGGCGGGACCGCGCAGCGTCACCAGCTCGGGGCCCTCGGGGGCCTCCGCGGCGCCCTTGCCGGCGTCCTTGGCGGGCGCGGCCTTCGGCTGCGGCTTCGCGGCAGGCTTCGCCGCCGGAGCCGCGGGGGCGGCCTGCGGAGAGGCAACCGGCGGAGAAGAGGCCCCGGGGGTGGTGGCCCCCCGGGCC
>NZ_JBAGKH010000061.1:0-8568 GCF_036689765.1 Streptomyces poriticola | reverse complement strand
CGCGCCGGCGTCGACCCGAAGTCCCTGCGGGGCGCGGATGTCGGCGTGTACCTGGGCACCAACGGACAGGACTACATCTCCGCCGCGCGCCCGCTGCTGCACCGGGTGGAGGGCCACGGCGGCACCGGCATCGCCGGAAGCGTGCTGTCCGGGCGCGTCGCCTACACCCTCGGCCTGCGCGGCCCCGCGGCCACCGTCGACACGGCGTGCTCCGCCTCCCTCGTCGCCCTGCACTGGGCGACGCGGGCGCTGCGCGGCGGCGAGTGCGCGATGGCCCTCGCGGGCGGCGTGACGGTCATGTCGTCGCCGGCGACCTTCGTGGAGTTCTCCCGGCAGCGCGGCCTCGCCTCCGACGGCCGCTGCAAGCCGTTCGCCGCCGCGGCGGACGGCACCGGCTGGGGTGAGGGCGCCGGAATGCTGCTGCTGGAGCGGCTCTCCGACGCCCGGCGTCTCGGTCACCCGGTGCTCGCGGTGCTGCGCGGCTCGGCCGTCAACCAGGACGGCGCCAGCAGCGCCCTCACCGCACCCAACGGCCCGGCGCAGGTCCGCGTCATCCAGGCGGCCCTCGCCGACGCCCGGCTCGCGCCCGGCGACGTCGACCTGCTGGAGGCGCACGGCACCGGCACCGTCCTCGGCGACCCGATCGAGGCCCAGGCCCTGCTCACCGCCTACGGCCAGAACCGCACCGCACCCGCCTGGCTGGGCTCGGTCAAGTCCAACGTCGGGCACACCCAGGCCGCCGCCGGGGTCGCCGGCGTGCTCAAGACCGTGCTCGCCCTGCGCCACGGGGTACTGCCCCGGACCCTGCACGTGGACGCGCCCACCCCGAAGGTCGACTGGTCGGCGGGCGCGGTACGGTTGCTCACCGAGGCCCGGCCGTGGCCTGCCGGGGACCGGCCGCGGCGCGCCGGTGTCTCCGCGTTCGGCGTCAGCGGCACCAACGCGCACGTCATCGTGGAGCAGGCTCCCGAGGACGCCGCCGAGGCATCGGAAGCGCCCGGTGCCGTCGGTGGGCCGGTGCCGTGGGTGCTGTCCGGCCGTACCGAGAGCGCGCTGCGAGCCCAGGCCGCCGCGCTCGCCGCCCACCTGGCGGAGCGGCCCGGCGACCGGCCCCTGGACGTCGCCCTGTCCCTGGCCACCACTCGCTCGGCGTTCGCACACCGCGCCGTCGTGGTCGGGGCGGACCCGGACGGCCTGCTGCGCGGCGTGGCCGCCGTCGCCGCGGGGGAGCCCGCGCCCGGCGTGGTCCGCGGCACCGTCGGCCACCCCGGCCGCATCGCGTTCGTGTTCCCCGGTCAGGGTGCGCAGTGGACCGGCATGGCCCGCGAACTCGCCGACTCCTCCCCGGAGTTCGCCGCCCGCCTGGACGAGTGCGGCGCCGCCCTCGCCCCGCACGTCGACTGGTCCCTGCGCGACGTCCTGGCCGACCCGGCCGCGCTGGAACGCGTCGACGTCGTCCAGCCCGCCCTGTGGGCCGTGATGGTCTCCCTGGCCGCCCTCTGGCAGGCGCACGGCGTGGAGCCGGCCGCCGTCGTCGGCCACTCGCAGGGCGAGATCGCCGCCGCGTGCGTCGCTGGCGCCCTCTCCCTGGAGGACGCCGCCCTGCTGGTCACGGCGCGCGCCCGCGCGCTGCGCGCCCTGACCGGCCGGGGCGGCATGGTGTCCCTTCCGCTGGCCGAGGCCGCCGCGCGCGAGGTGATCGCGCCGTGGGGCGACCGGCTGTCGGTGGCCGCCGTCAACGGCCCCGCCGCGACGGTCGTGTCCGGCGACTCCACGGCCCTGGACGAACTCCTCGCCCAGGCCCAGCGGGACGGCCTGCGGGCCAAGCGGATCCCCGTCGACTACGCCTCGCACTCCGCGCACGTCGAAGCCGTACGCGCCGAGGTGCTGGCCGCGACCGCCGCCGTCACACCGCGCGCCACGAGCACCGCCTTCGTGTCCTCGGTGACCGGCGCGGTGCTCGACACCACCGGCCTGGACGCCGCCTACTGGTACCGCAACCTGCGCGAGCCGGTCCGTTTCGACCTGGCCCAACGGGCCCTCATCGACGCCGGGTTCACGACCTTCATCGAGGTCAGCGCGCACCCCGTGCTCACCGCGGCACTCCAGGAGACCGACCCGGCCGTCCTCGCCGTCGGCTCGCTGCGCCGCGACGGCGGCGGCCCCGCCCGCTTCCTCGCCTCCCTCGCCGAGGCCGCGGTGCGTGGCGTACCGGTCGACTGGCGGCCGGCCCTGCCGGCGGCCCGTACCGTGCAGCTCCCCACCTACGCCTTCCAGCGCGAACGCCTCTGGCTGGAGGAGGACACCGGGCCGATCGCCCCGGAACAGGGCTGCGAGGACGGCACCTTCTGGGCCGCGGTCCACGGCTCCGCCGACGAACTGGCCACGGTGCTCGGCGCGGACCCCGCAGCCCGGGAGCCGATCGCCGCCGTCCACCCGCTGCTCGCCGCCTGGCACGAGCGGCGCGCCGACGAGTCCGCCGTGGACTCCTGGCGCTACCGCGTCGACTGGGCCGCCCTCACCGGCTCGCCCTCCGCCGGCGCGCCCACCGGCCGCTGGCTGGCGGTCGCGGCCGACGATCCCTGGTCCGAGGCCGTCGTCGCGGCACTCGCGGACCGCATGGACATCACCCGGGTTCCGGCCTACGACCCCGGCACCGTCGCGGAACTCACCGCCGGCACCGCGGGCGTCGTAGCCGTGCTCCGGCCCGACGACCCCGACCCGCTCCCCGGCCTCCTCGCCCTCGTCCGGTCCCACGACCGCGCCGACGGCGGCCTGCCACTGTGGTGCGTCACCCGCGGCGCCGTGGCGACCGGCCCGGCGGACACCCCGGCGGACCCGACCACCGCGCAGATCTGGGGCTTCGGTCGCGTCGCCGCGCTGGAACGACCGCAGAGCTGGGGCGGGCTGATCGACCTCCCGGCCGGCGGTGCGCTGCCGGGCGCGGCCGGAGCCGACGGCGTATCGGGCGCCCGCACGGCCGACGATGTCCTCGACGCCCGTCTCGCCGACCGGCTCGTCGCCGCGCTGGCGGGTCCGGAGGACCAGGTGGCGGTACGCGCCTCCGGCGCCTTCGGCCGCCGACTGCGCCGCGCGCCGGCGGGCGGGACCACTCCCGCCTGGAGCCCCACCGGCACCACCCTCGTCACCGGCGGCACCGGCGGTCTCGGTGCGCACGTGGCCCGCTGGCTCGCCCGTACCGGGGCGGAGCACCTCGTGCTCACCGGACGGCGCGGCCCCGAGGCGCCCTGTGCGGAGGAACTGGCCGCTGAACTCACCGCGCACGGTGCCAGGGTCGACGTGGTCGCCTGTGACGTCGCCGACCGTGACGCGTTGGTCCGGGTGCTGGCCGAGCATCCCGTCGACGCCGTGTTCCACCTCGCCGGCATCGAGCGCTACCGGCCGCTGGACGAGCTGACCCCGGCCGATCTCGCCGAGGTCGCCGGCGCCAAGGTCACCGGCGCCCTCCTGCTGGACGAACTGACCCGCGACCGGCAGCTGTCCGCGTTCGTGCTGTTCACCTCCGGTGCCGGAGTGTGGGGCAGCAGCGGCCAGGCCGCGTACGCCGCCGCCAACACCCACCTCGACACGCTCGCCGCCCGCCGCCGCGCCGAGGGCCTGCCCGCCACCGCCGTCGCCTGGGGCCACTGGGACGGCGCCGGGATGTCCGACGGCCCGGCCCGCGCCCAGATGCTCCGCTGGGGTCTGCCCGCCATGGCACCCCACCGCGCCGTCGCCGCCCTCGCGGGCGCCCTCGGCCGGGACGAGGCCTCGCTGGTGGTCGCCGACATCGACTGGCCGGTGTTCGCGCCGACGTTCACCCTGGCCCGGCGCAGCCCGCTCCTCGCCGACCTGCCCGAGGCCGCCGACCCGGCGCACACCGCCCCGGCACCGGCGGCCCCGGCCGACCGGCTGGACCGGGCCGCGCTGCTGGACCTGGTGCTCGCCGAGACCGGCGCGGTCCTCGGCCACGTCTCCGGCACCGGACTGCCCGCCGGCCGCGCCTTCCAGGAACTGGGCTTCGACTCGCTCACCGCCGTAGAACTCCGCAACCGGCTGCGCGACGCCACCGGGCTGACCCTGCCCGCCACCCTCGTCTTCGACCACCCCACGCCGGAGGCGCTCGCCGAGCGCCTCGCCGAGGAACTCACCGGCGGACAGCCCGCCGACGTTCCGGGCACCGCGCCGGCGCCGTCCGCCGCCACCGACGACCCGATCGTCGTCGTCGGCATGGGCTGCCGCTTCCCCGGCGGCGCCGACTCGCCCGAACGGCTGTGGGACCTCGTCGCCGCGGGCAGGGACGCGATGACCGGCTTCCCCGCCGACCGCGGCTGGGACGTCACCGACACCGGCTTCACGAAGACCGGCGGATTCCTCGACGCCGCCGGTGAGTTCGACGCCGGGTTCTTCGGTATCAGCCCGCGCGAGGCCACCAGCATGGACCCGCAGCAGCGGCTGCTGCTGGAGACGGCGTGGGAGACGTTCGAGCGGGCCGGCATCGACCCGGCCTCCCTGCGCGGCAGCCGGACCGGCGTGTTCGTCGGCTACGGCGGCCAGGACTACCTCACCAGCCTGTACGCTACCCCCGACGAGCTGCAGGGCCACCTCCTCACCGGCACCTCCGGCAGCGTGGTCTCCGGCCGGCTCGCCTACGTCCTCGGCCTGGAGGGCCCCGCGGTCACCGTCGACACCGCGTGCTCCTCGTCCCTGGTCGCCCTGCACTGGGCGATCCGCGCGCTGCGGTCCGGCGAGTGCGACCTGGCCCTGGCCGGCGGCGTCACCGTCATGGCCACCCCGGGCGTCTTCGTCGAGTTCGGCCGGCAGGGCGGCCTCGCGGCCGACGGACGCTGCAAGGCGTTCGCCGACGCCGCCGACGGCACCGGCTGGGGCGAGGGCGCCGGCCTGCTCCTGGTGGAGCGGCTGTCCGACGCCCGCCGCAACGGCCACCGCGTCCTCGCCGTCGTCCGCGGCTCCGCCGTGAACTCCGACGGCGCCTCCAACGGCCTGACCGCGCCCAACGGTCCCTCCCAGCAGCGGGTCATCCGGGCCGCGCTGGCCGACGGCGGCCTCACCCCGGCCGACGTCGACGCCGTGGAGGCACACGGCACCGGCACCGCGCTCGGCGACCCCATCGAGGCCCAGGCCCTGCAGGCGGTCTACGGCCAGGACCGCGAGCGTCCGCTGTGGATCGGCTCGGTCAAGTCCAACCTCGGCCACACCCAGGCCGCGTCCGGCGCCGCCGGCCTCATCAAGACGGTCATGGCGCTGCGCCACGGCGTGCTGCCCGCCACCCTGCACGTCGACCGGCCCTCCGCACAGGTCGACTGGACCAGGGGAGCGGTCTCGGTGCTCACCGAGACCACCCCGTGGCCCGAGACCGACGTGCCGCGCCGTGCCGCCGTGTCCTCCTTCGGGGTCAGCGGCACCAACGCCCATGTCGTCCTCGAACAGGCCCCGCCCGCCGGGGAAGCGGCGCCGGCCGGGGACGGCGGACCCGTCCCGTGGCTGGTCTCCGGCCGCACGCCCGAGGCCGTCCGCGCCCAGGTGGAGCGGCTGCGCGCCGACCTCGCCGGACACTCCGACCCGGTCGCCGTGGCGCGCGCTCTCGCCACCACGCGCACCGCGTTCGAGTACCGCGTCACCGCCGCGGGCAGCGACACCGGGGCGCTGCTCGACGCCCTCGCCGAGGCTCGCCCCGTCACCGCCCGCCAGGGCCGCACCGCGTTCCTGTGCACCGGCCAGGGCGCCCAGCGCGTCGGCATGGGCGCCGACCTGTACGCCGCCCACCCCGCCTACGCCGACGCCTTCGACGCGGTCTGCGCCGAGTTCGACCGCCTGCTGGACCGCCCGCTGCGCGAACTGGTGCTGTCCGGGCCCGCCGACGTACTCGACCGCACCGCCTACGCGCAGCCCGCGCTGTTCGCGGTCGAGGTCGCCCTCGCCGCGCTGCTGCGCCACTGGGGCGTGATCCCCGACCTGCTGGCCGGCCACTCGCTCGGCGAGATCACCGCCGCGCACCTGGCCGGAGTCCTCTCCCTGCCGGACGCCGCGGCCCTGGTCGCCGCCCGCGGCCGGCTGATGGACGCGCTGCCGGCCGGCGGCGTGATGGTCGCCGTGGAGGCCGACGAGGACCGGGTACGGCCCTTCCTCGGCGACGACGTCTCCCTGGCCGCCGTGAACGGCCCGCGCGCCCTGGTGCTGTCCGGCCGCGAGGAGGCCGTGGACGAGGCGGCCGCCCGGCTCGCCGCCGAGGGGTGCCGGACCCGCCGCCTGCGGGTGTCCCACGCGTTCCACTCCGCGCTGATGGAGCCGATGCTCGACGAGTTCCGCGCCACCGTGGCCGCCCTCGGCCTGCGGGCGCCCTCCGTCCCCGTCGTGTCCGCACTGACCGGCCGCCCGCTGACGGCCGAGGAGGCCCGCTCGCCCGAGCACTGGGTACGGCACGTCCGAGAGGCCGTCCGCTTCCACGACGCCGTGCGGGGCCTGGCCGCCGCGGGCGCCGTACGGTACCTGGAACTCGGCCCGGACGGGGTGCTCACCGCCCTCGCCCGGAGCAGCCTGCCGCCCGCCGAGGCCGGCGAGCGCGACCCGCTCGCCGTACCCCTGCTGCGCGCCGGCCGTCCGGAACCGGAGACGCTCACCGACGCGCTGGCCCGCGCCGCCGCCGACGGCCTGCCCGTCGACTGGGCGGGGTACTTCACGGGCCGCGGCGGCACCCCCGTCGAGCTGCCCACCTACGCCTTCCAGCGCGAGCACTACTGGCTGCCCTTCAACTCCGGTGACGGCACGGCCTCGGCCGGGCACCCCCTGCTGTCCGCAGCGGTCGACCTGCCCGACGGCGGGCTCGTGCTCACCGGGCGGCTCTCGCCCGCCGCCCGCCCCTGGCTGGCCCAGCACACCGTGCGCGGCAGCGCCCTGCTGCCCGGCACCGCTCTGCTGGACCTGGCCCTCGCCGCGGCCGGCCAGGTGGCGGCGCCCGGCGTCGCCGAACTGATCCTCGAAGCCCCCCTCGTGCTGCCCGCCGACGGCACCGTGGAGGTGCGCGTCACCGTCGGCGCCGCCGAGGCCGACGGCCGCCGCGCGATCGCCCTGCACACCCGCATTGGCGACGGCGACTGGACCCGGCACGCCACCGGAGCGCTGGGCGAGGTGCCGGGCGAGCCCACGGCCACCGGTGCCTGGCCGCCCGCGGACGCCCGGCCCGCCGACCTCGGCGCCCTGTACGGGCAGTTGGCGGACGCCGGCTTCGGCTACGGGCCGGCCTACCAGGGCCTCCGTGCCGCCTGGCAGCGCGGCGAGGGCCCGGCGGCCGAGGTGTTCGCCGAGGCCGAACTGCCCGCAGGCGTCCCCGACGCCGACCGTTGCCCCGTACACCCGGCGCTGCTGGACGCGGTCCTGCACGCCATCGGCGTGGGCGGTCTGATCACCGACCCGGCGCACGGCGGACTGCCGTTCACCTGGACCGGGGTGCGGGTCTTCGCCCCCGGCACCCGGGCGGTCCGCGCCCGGCTCTCCCGGGCCGGCACCGAAGGCGCCCTCGCCGTCGACCTGTTCGACGCCGACGGCCTGCCGGTGGCCGCCATCGGCTCCCTGCGGCTGCGCCCGCCCGCCGCTCCCGCGGTGCCCGACGCCCTCTTCGAGACCGCCTGGGTGCCCGTCGAGCAGGGCACGGCTCCGGTCCGCCGCCTCGCGCTGCTCGGCAGCGACGCGGCCCTGACGGCCGGCCTCACCGCGGCCGGAGCCGCCCTGGCCGACGCCACGGACCGCTCCGCCGAGGTGCTCGTCCTGCCGGTCGCCACCGACCCCGGCGCGGCCCCCGTGGCCGAGACGCACCGGGCGACCGCCGCCGTCCTCACGGCCCTCCGCGACATCCTGGCCGACGAGGAGAGCACGGCCCGCCTCGCCGTGGTCACCCGCGGCGCCCTCGCGCTGTCCGCCGAGGAGTCCCCGGACCCGGCCGCCCGCGCCGTCTGGGGTCTGGTGCGGTCCGCCCAGACGGAGCACCCCGACCGGATCGTCCTCGCCGACCTGGACGCCACCGACGCCTCCGCCCGCGCCCTGCCCGCCGCGCTGACCTGCGGGGAACCGCAGATCGCCGTGCGGTCCGGCGCGGTCAGCGCACCCCGGCTCACCCGCGCCGGCGCCGACGCGCTGGTCCTGCCCGACGGCGGCTGGCGGCTCCGGCCCGGCACCACCGGCACCGTCGACAGCATGACGGCCGTGCCGCACGCCGACGCGCCACTCGCCGACGGCGAGGTCCGGGTCGCCGTCCGCGCGGTCGGCGTGACCTTCCGGGACGTCCTCAGCGTGCTCGGCCTCTACCCCGGCGCACCCCAGCCGCTCGGCATCGAGGCGGCGGGCGTGGTGGCCGAGACCGGCCCCGGCGTGACCGATCTCGCCCCCGGCGACCGGGTGTTCGGGCTGCTGCCCGGCTCGATGGGCTCCTCCGCCGTCGCCGACCGGCGCGTGCTCGCGCCCGTGCCCGACGGCTGGGGCTTCACCCGGGCCGCGTCGCTCCCCTCCGCGTTCCTCACCGCCTGGTTCGCCCTGCACGACGTGGCCCAGGTG
>NZ_JBAGKH010000060.1:0-9145 GCF_036689765.1 Streptomyces poriticola | reverse complement strand
CTTCGGTGTTCCCGACTCTATCAGACCTTTTCTCGGCCTGACCCCCAGTCAGCGGGGTTTGCCTTCCGGGCTGTTGGGCCCTTCCGACGTCTCAAACTTTAGCGACTCTCTCCGCGATTCCCAAATCGGGGCCCGGGAATTGAATTCGGGCAGGCCGAAGTCGTTCCCGGTGGGAGGTCGTGCTGGTGGTTTGAGATGCCGCTCGCGCGGCGGAAACGCTGCCGGCAGAACCGTTACGGCGCTGCGGCAACCCGGAGAACACTACGGAGCGACCAGAGGGCTGTCAAGTGACCCTTGTCAAGATCTTTTAGTCGAGGTCGCTGAGCCGGCCGCCGGCGTCCGGCTGGGCGTGCTCGACCCTGCGCAGGAGGAGCGTGAGGACCTCACCGAGCCGCGTCCGTTCGTCGGGAGAGAGGTCCTGGAGCAGGTCCTCCTCGAAGACGGTGGCCAGTCGCATCGCCTCTGTCCACTTCTCCCGGCCCTCGTGCGTGAGCTCGACAATGACGCGGACCCGGTTGGTCTCGTCGCGCTCCCTGGTGACCAGCCCCTCGGCGACCATGCGGTCGATGCGGTGCGTCATCGCGGCGGGGGTGAGGCCGAGGCGCTTGGCGAGATCGCCGGGGCCGAGGCGGTACGGGGCGCCGGAGAGAACGAGCGCCTTGAGCACCTCCCACTCGGCGTTGCTGATGCCGAGGTCGGCGGTCTGGCGGCCGTACGCGACGTTCATGCGGCGGTTCAGACGGGAGAGCGCCGAAACGATCTGCTCGACCTGGGGGTCGAGGTCCCGGAACTCGCGCTGGTAGGCGGCGATCTGTTCTTCGAGTGTCGGCTCGCCGGCCTCTGAGGTGTCGCCCATGGTTCGCAGTATGGCACGGCACGGCTTTGCCTTGAAGTCCTTCACTGTGTACTCTTTAGCTTCGAAGTTTAGTCTTGAAGTCTTCACTCCTAACTCCTGAGAGAGGTGAACGTGACCAGGGCGATGGGCGCAGCGATGCGCCGGATCCACGTGGGCAACGCACTCAGCGCGTTCGGGCTCGGTTTCACCGTCCCCTACCTGTACGTCTATGTGGCGCAGGTGCGGGGACTGGGTTCCGTGACGGCGGGTCTCGTACTCGCCGTCTTCGCCGTGGCAGCACTGGTCGTGCTGCCGTTCGCCGGGCGGGCCATCGTCCGGCGGGGCCCGCAGCCGGTGCTGCTCGCCGCCCTGGTCACCGCCGCCGTCGGCGCGCTCAGCCTGGGAGTTTCGGGCCAGGCCGGCACGGTGCTGCTGTCCGCCGCCGCGCTCGGGGCCGGACAGGCCGTGATGCAGCCGGCGCTCGCCACGATGATCGTGGACTGCTCGACGGCGGAGACCCGGTCGCGGGCGTTCGCCATGCAGTTCTTCCTGCAGAATCTCGGGCTCGGTGTGGGCGGGCTCATCGGCGGTCATCTGGTCGACACCTCCAGCGCGGCGTCCTTCACCCTGCTGTTCGCCATCGAGGCGGCCATGTTCCTGGTGCTGGTGGTCGTGATGGCGACGGTGCGGATGCCGCACGCGCCGCGGGTGGGCGCTGCCCCGGGCCAGTCGGCGAAGGGGAGCTGGAAGCGGCTGCTGGGCGACCGGGCCATGGTGCAGCTGTGTGTCCTGGGCTTTGTGCTGTTCTTCGCCTGCTACGGGCAGTTCGAGTCGGGGCTGAGCGCGTACGGCGTGGAGGCCGCCGGTATATCCACCTCGGCGCTGGGTACCGCGCTGGCGGCGAACACGCTGGTGATCGTGATCGCACAGTTCGCCGTGCTGCGGTTCGTGGAGCGGCGGAAGCGGACGCGGGTGATCGCCGCGGTCGGCCTGATCTGGGCCGTGGCGTGGGCCGTGGCGGGGTACGCCGGGCTCGGGCACGGCAGCCAGGCGATGGCGACGGCCGCGTTCATCTCGACGTATGCGCTGTTCGGGCTGGGTGAGGCGATGCTGTCGCCGACGGTCGCGCCGCTGGTCGCCGATCTGGCGCCGACCGGGATGGCCGGGCAGTACAACTCCGCCTTCGCCCTGGTGAAGCAGCTCGCGCTGGCCGTCGGTCCGGCGGTGGGCGGGCCGCTGGGGGCCTCGCTGCACGCGCCGTACATCGTGATCTTCGTGCTGTTCTCACTGGGGATATCGGTGCTGGCGGTGCGGCTGGGGCGGCAGCTCACGGACGTACAGAACCAGCCGTGGCAGGCGAAGAGCCGGGTGGTCACGCAGGGCGGTGCCCCGGCCGGGTCGGTGGCCGCCGCGGAAGCCTGACGGGCGCGGGGTCGGAGCGGAGCACACGGCCCCGCGCCCCGCCCCCGCGGCCGGATCACCGCTTCGGAAGGACGAACTCGCACCACACCGCCTTGCCACCGCCGGGGGTTCGGCGGCTTCCCCAGCTCGACGCGATCGTGGCGACGATCGAGATGCCCCGGCCGGACTCGTCCGCGGGTTCCGCTCGGCGCCGGCGGGGCAGATGGTCGTCGCCGTCGGTCACCTCGATGATCAGGCGGCGGTCGGTGCGGCGCAGCCGCAGCCGCATGGGCGGTGTGCCGTGCTGGAGGGAGTTGGCGACCAGCTCGCTGGCGGCCAGGACGCCCAGGTCGTGCAGTTCGGCGGGGAAGCGCCAGCTGGTCAGGACGCCGGAGGCGAAGGCACGCGCGCGCGGGGCCGCCTCGACGCCGCCGAGGAGGTCGAGGGCGGCATTGCGGAACAGGTCGCTGTCCGCGCCGGTGCGGGCGGGGTGCTGGAGGACCAGGACGGCCACGTCGTCGTCGTGGTCGGGGGTGACGCCCGCCGTGCGGACCAGGCGGTCGCAGATCACCTGCGGGGTGCCGGTGGCTCCGGCCAGGGCGCCCGCCAGGGTGGCGATGCCCTCGTCGAGGTCCTCGTTGCGGCGTTCCACCAGACCGTCGGTGTAGAGGACGGCGGTGGCGCCGGGGCCCAGCGGGACGGACCCCGAGGCGTGCATCCAGCCGCCGGTGCCCAGCGGGGGGCCGGTGGGCTCGTCGGCGCGCAGGACCCTGCCGCCTTCGTCGCGGACCAGGATCGGCAGATGCCCGGCGGAGGCGTACACCAGCCGGGCCTCGTTGGGGTCGTGGACGGCGTAGACGCAGGTGGCGATCTGGTTCGCGTCGATCTCGGCGGCCAGGCCGTCGAGCAGCTGGAGGACCTCGTGCGGGGGGAGGTCGAGGCGGGCGTAGGCCCGTACGGCGGTTCGGAGCTGGCCCATGACGGCGGCGGCCCGGACGCCGCGGCCCATGACGTCGCCGATGACCAGGGCGGTGCGCCCGCCGCCGAGGGTGATCACGTCGTACCAGTCGCCGCCGACCGCGGCCTCGGTGCCGCCGGGGTGATAGGTGGCGGCGATGCGCAGGTCGTCGGGTTCCTCCAGCTCCTGGGGGAGGAGGGAGCGCTGGAGGGTGACGGCGGTCTCGCGCTGGCGGCGCTCGCTGGCGCGGAGGCGCTCGGCGGCCTCGGCGTGGTCGGTGACGTCGGTGGCGAAGACGAGGACTCCGCGGTGGCCCTGGCCGCTGCCCTGCCGGGTCTCGGTGACCGGAGTGCAGGTGAAGGTGTAGGAGCGGCCGTCGGGTGCCTTGCGGGATTTGAGGGTGCGGGGCCGGCCGCTGCGCAGGACCTGGTCGAGCAGGGGGAACAGGCCCAGTTCGGACAGTTCGGGGAGGGCCTCGCGGGCGCGTTCGCCCAGGGGGCGGATGCCGAAGGCGGTCGTATAGGCGTCGTTGACGTAGGCGATGCGGTGGTCCGGGCCGTGGACGAGGGCGACCAGGGCCGGGACCCGGTCGAGGACGTCGCGGGCGGGCAGGGCGTCGACCGCGGGTACGGGCGGCGCCTCGTCGGTCAGTTGTTCGGCACGGGCGGCGGGCACGGAGCCGTCTGCCCGCCGGTCCGGAGTGACCGTCGTGGTGTCTGCCCGCGCGGCTGCGCGGCGCTGCGTACCGGGGAAGCGGGCGCTCCAGCGCGTGAAGTTCACGAATCCTTGCCTCGTGTCGTTGTCGGCGGCCGGCTTCGGAGACCGGCCGGGCTCCGGGGGCCGCGCGGGGTGAGCGGCGACCCGCCCGCGATGGTGGACCAGTCTGGCAGGGTGCCGACCGGGCCGACATCCGTCAGACGGCGGGCCGACCGGAGGAGTTCCCGGGTCCGGTCAGGACGACCCCTTCGGGTTGTGCGGGGGCTCCTCGGAAGGCTTTCCACCGGCAGCGAGTTCGAACTCCGCTCGGGGGTGTTCGAGTGAGCCCAGGGAGACGATCTCCCGTTTGAACAGCCCGGCAAGGGTCCATTCGGCCAGCACGCGCGCCTTGCGGTTGACGGTGGGGACGCGGCTGAGGTGATAGGCGCGGTGCATGAACCAGGCGGGGTAGCCCTTCAGCCTGCGCCCGTACACCTGGGCGACGCCCTGGTGGAAGCCGAGGGAGGCGACCGAACCGGCGTACCGGTGTGCGTAGGTGTCCAGGCGCTCGCCACGCAGCGCGTGCACGATGTTGTCACCCAGCACCCGTGCCTGGCGCAGGGCGTGCTGGGCGTTGGGCGCGCAGTCCGTGCCGGGCCGGTCGGCGGTGACGTCGGGGACGGCGGCGGCGTCGCCCGCGGCCCACGCGTGCGGGGCGCCCTCGACCGTCAGCTGGGGTGTGCAGGTGAGCCTGCCGTGCTCGGTGCTGGGCAGGTCGGTGGCGGCGAGGAGCGGGTGGGGCCGGACACCGGCGGTCCACACGACCGTGCGGGTGGGGAAGCGGGATCCGTCGCTGAGGACGGCGACCCGGTCGGCGCAGGACTCCAGGCGGGTCCGGAGGCGCACGTCGATGTTGCGGCGGCGCAGTTCGGTGACGGTGTAGCGGCCGAGGGCCTCGCCGACCTCGGGCAGGATGCGGTCGGTGGCCTCCACGAGGATCCACTTCATGTCCTCGGGCCGCACGTTGTGGTAGTACCGCGCGGCGTAGCGGGCCATGTCCTCCAGCTCGCCGAGCGCCTCCACCCCGGCGTAGCCGCCGCCGACGAAGACGAAGGTGAGGGCGGCGTCGCGCAGGGCGGGGTCGCGGGTGGAGGAGGCGATGTCCATCTGCTCGATGACGTGGTTGCGCAGTCCGATGGCCTCCTCGACGGTCTTGAAACCGATGCCGTGGTCGGCGAGGCCGGGGACGGGCAGGGCGCGTGAGACCGAGCCGGGGGCGAGGACCAGCTCGTCGTAGGGCAGCCGCCACGCGTCCCCGCCCTCCTCCTCGGTGGCGAGGGTGGTGACGGTGGCGGTGCGGGCGGCGTGGTCGACGGCCTGCACCTCGCCGATGACGACCCGGCAGCGGTCGAGGACACGGCGCAGCGGTACGACGACGTGCCGCGGGGAGATGGAACCGGCGGCGGCCTCGGGAAGGAACGGCTGGTACGTCATATAGGGGTCGGGGGTGACGACGGTGATCTCGGCCTCGCCCCGCCTCAGCTCGCCCTTCAGCTTCCGCTGCAGCCGCAGGGCCGTGTACATCCCGACGTAGCCGCCGCCGACAACGAGAATGCGCGCACGTTCCTTCACCATCCCATGACGCACCCGTCGCTTGCGTTTGTCCACAGCCCCGGCGATTTGTGTGACCGGCTCCCGCGGGGGCGCCGCCACGTCCGCATCGCGGGGCACCGGGGAAGCACGCAGGTCAGCTAGGCCCGCACGGATTCGGCAGAGGGCACATTCGGGACGTATACGATCCGTACTCCGATCGAGGGGCGCTCCGTGCGGAACCTGCCTCTTCTGAATTGACCCTCGCTCAACTATGTTCGTGTCGACGGGGTGTGGGGGGATGTGCTCATCGGGTCCGACACGTCGGGACCGGTAGGCGGCCCGTTCCACCTGCTCCGGATTCGAATGGCGGGGAGAGTCTCCGGGGGGAGACGTCATTACCGGGGGAATGTCTATGCATGTTCAGGACCCTCATTGGTCGTCCGCGTCCGCTGTCGCCGCCGGCGGCACGATGAGCGCGGCGACGGGCCACGGCCGCGGGAACGCGGCGCGGACGACGCCGCTGCGGGTCGACGCCCAGCGCAATCTGGAGCATGTGCTGCGCGCCGCGCGCGAGGTCTTCGGTGAACTGGGGTACGGGGCTCCGATGGAGGACGTGGCGCGCCGCGCGCGCGTCGGTGTCGGCACCGTGTACCGGCGCTTTCCGAGCAAGGACGTCCTGGTGCGGCGGATAGCCGAGGAGGAGACGGCCCGGCTGACCGACCAGGCCCGGGCTGCCCTCGGCCAGGAGGACGAGCCGTGGTCGGCGCTGTCGCGCTTCCTGCGGACGTCGGTGGCGTCGGGAGCGGGCCGGCTGCTGCCGCCGCAGGTGCTGCGGGTCGGCGTGGCGGACGAGGGCACCGAAGGGCCCGGCGCCGCGGAGCACCGGGTGCCACCGCAGCGGACGCAGCCGGGCACGGGCGAACTGCGGCTGGTGGCCGAGGAGCCGGAGCCGGCCGCGGACGCCGCCGCCGGTCCGGGTGCCGCGGCGGACGATTCGGGCGCGGCGGCACTGCTGGAGGTCGTCGGCCGGCTGGTGGAGCGGGCGCGTGCGGCGGGCGAGCTGCGGCCCGACGTGTCGGTGGCCGACGTACTGCTGGTCATAGCCACCGCGGCGCCCTCGCTGCCGGACCCGGCACAGCAGGCGGCGGCGTCGGCGCGACTGCTGGACATCCTGCTGGAGGGCCTGCGCTCCCGGCCGGCATGACCGGTTGCATCACGCCGCTGCGGTCACACCGTCCGACACGGCCACCGACTCCACCACCCGAAAGGCTGGTTCTTCCTTCCCCGGACGGGTGGGCGCCAGTACTGCGCAGGGGCCGAGTCTCCACGGACGAGTGATGGTGCCCCCTGCGTGGTTCTGTCCTGAAGTCGCTGTGGCACGCTGACCCGGTGTTCAGGACGGGCCGGGCGGCGGGGGCTTACCGCGATGAGCGTTGACGGACGGGGCGGGTCACCCGGTGACGGGGACGCGGAGACCGGCGGCGGTCCGCCGCAGGTGCCGCAGCAGGGCGGACCGGCGTCCGGGCCGCCCCCTGGCGGTGTGCCGGCCCAGCGCGAAGTGCACGAGGACAGCGTCCTGCCGCCGCCGCGGGAGCTGCCGTCGTCCGACGCCGAGCTGATCGGGCGGATGCGCGCGGGTGACGACGGGGCGTACGAGGATCTGTACCGGCGCCATGCGGACGCCGTGCGCCGGTACGCCCGCACCTGCTGCCGGGACGCGCACACCGCGGACGATCTGACCGCCGAGGTCTTCGCCCGCATGCTCCAGGCGGTGCGCGGCGGATCCGGCCCGGAGCACGCCGTCCGCGCGTATCTGCTCACCTCGGTCCGGCGGGTCGCCGCCGGCTGGACGCAGTCGGCCCGGCGGGAACAGCTGGTCGACGACTTCGCGGTGTTCGCCGCCCAGTCGGCGCGGGCGTCGTCGGTCGCCGACGACGACACGCTGGAACTGGGCGCCGACGTACGGGCCATGCACGTGGCCGAACAGTCCCTGGCGATGCAGGCGTTCCGGTCGCTGCCGGAGCGCTGGCAGGCGGTGCTGTGGCACACCGAGGTGGAGGACGAGTCGCCGAGCGAGGTGGCGACGCTCTTCGGGCTGGACGCCAACGGCACCCGGGTGCTGGCCAGCCGGGCCCGCGAGGGTCTGAAGCAGGCCTATCTGCAGGCCCATGTCAGCGCCTCCCTCGCCGACGACGAGGAGTGCGCCCGCTACGCCGACCGGCTCGGCACCTATGCCCGGGGCAGGCTGCGCACCCGCGCCGAGCGGGGCCTGCGCAAGCATCTGGAGGAGTGCGCCCGCTGCAGGCTGGCCGCCGGCCAGATCGCGGAGGTCGCCGGCGGTATCCCGGCGGTCGTGCCGGTCGCGGTCATCGGCTGGTTCGGGGCCGCTGGATACGCCAAGGCGGCCGGGCTCGTCGCCGGCGGCGCCGGAGCGGGCGCGGCCGGTGCCGCGGGGGCCGCCGCGACGGCGGGCGGCGGCTCGTCCGGCGGAGCAGGAGGCGGTGCGGTGGCCGCGGAGGGGCTAGGCGCGCCGGTGAAGGCGGGTATCGCGGCGGGTGTGGTCGCGGTCGGCGTGGTGGCAGCGGTCGTACTGGCCCTGGCCGGCAACGAGACCGCCGAGGAACCGCCGCCCCCGGTGGCGGCCCCGCCCACGTCGGCACCCGCGGCCCAGCCGTCGCCGGATCCGTCCCCACCCCCGAGCCCGGCCCCACCCCCTCCCGCACCGGCCCCACGCCCCACCCCGACCCAGACCCCGACGCCGTCCCCCACACCAACACCGTCCCCCACACCGACACCCGAACCGACGCCGACCCCCACACCGACGCCGACTCCACCCCCACCCCCGAGCCCAGCGCCTCCCCCGCCTCCTCCACCGCCACCGTCCTTGCCGGCCCCGGTGGTCTACCGGTGGAGCGAGTTGTCCTACGACGTCACCGGCGACGGCACCCAGCCCGAGATGCGGATCGGTGAGAGCAGCTGGGCGTGGCAGCGGTCCAGCATGTCCATCGCCGAGGAGCGGTATGCGCACGGGGTCACGGTGCACGGGCGGTCCTCGGTCACCGTCGACCTGAACCGTGAATGCTCCACGTACCAGGCCATGGTCGGCATCGACGACCTGATGATGGGCGTGGGCAGGGTGCGGTTCTCGGTCCAAGCGGACGGTGTCCGGCTGTGGCGGTCCGGCGTGGTGGAGGCCGGCGGGCCGGCGGTACCGGTCCGGGTGGACATCACCGGCCGGGAGACGGTACGGCTCGTGGTCGAGCCGCACACGCCCTTCGATTCGGTGAGCCTGGCGGACTGGGCGCAGTCCCGCTTCACCTGCACGTAGCACTCACCGCGGATGCACACGGGGCGCTGCCCGCGCCCACCCGTGCCGCCCCTGGGCGTACCTCCCGGGCCGTCCAGGCGGGGGGGCACGCCCGCGGCTTGGCGGTTCCCGTCGCCCGCACCGGTGGGCGCCCCTTCGACCCGGGGGCGGGGACACCCTGACCGGGTCCCGCCGCCCGCACGGGTGGCCACCGTCCCAGGCGGCACGGCTGCCCGCGGATAGGCGAGGTCGGTGGACCCACCGGGCGGGCAGCGTCCCCAGCAGCACGTCCGCCCGCGGATGGGTGGTGCGCCGGTTGTCAGGCACCCGGGGCCTGATGGGGGGCGGGCCCGAG
>NZ_JBAGKH010000006.1:0-314751 GCF_036689765.1 Streptomyces poriticola | reverse complement strand
GGAGATGAGCCTCCGGAAGAAAGCCCGGTGCACCGTCATGGCCGATTCCCGCAGGGCGGGGGAGAGGGGTGCAGTCCGCGACGGACCGTAACCCTCGTCCCGTACTGCCGCCGACGCATCAGGCTCCCGCGCGGGCATTCGCCGGCAGCCGTCGGCGCAGCGTGGCGGCGAAGTCCTCGGCCATCTCCAAGCGGGCCCGCAGGGCCTCGCAGCGGGCGTCGGCCACCTTGCGGTAGGAGTCCAGCCGCTCGCGCAGGTGCTCCAGTTCCACGCCGGTGGCCGGGTCGTCGGTCGCGGCGAGCCGGTCGGTGACATCCAGCAGGTCGCGCATCTCCTCCAGGGAGAAGTCCAGCGGCTTCATCCGGCGGATCACCATCAGCCGGTCGACGTCGGACTCCGTGTACAGGCGGAAGCCGCCCTTGCTGCGGGCCGAGGGGCTGACGAGGCCGACCTCCTCGTAGTGGCGGATGGTGCGCAGCGACAAGCCGGTCCGCTCGGCCACCTCGCCGATCTGCATCTGCCGCCGGCCCTGATCCGTCATCGCCCCATGATCCCCTTCGTCGGTTCCTTCGTTTCTCAGATCCGTAGAGCACGACAGCTTGCGTGAGGTGAATCACAGAGTCCTGGTGGTGTTTACCTGTGCTTCACATGCCGCAAGTCGCACTCTGCCCTCACGTCAGGGTAGAGTCTCCACGTGTTCACAGCCGCCGTCGAGGCTGACGGCAGGAGTGAAACCGCCAAGGCGCGGGCCTGACCGGGCCCCGATGGCGTCCGAAGACTTCCGGGCCATGATGCCCGACCGGCAGCCAAACGGCTGTCACACAGACCGGCCGGGCCTCGCTGAAGCGGCCGGGCCGCCGAGGGGATTCTGCCCTTGCCTGCGCGGAGTCGTGTGTGGCTTCGGCATTACGACGTAGACGACGTGGACGCGTCCGCCCTGCGGTGGAGCTCCGCCCGAACGGAAACGGTTGCATGTCCTCACTGCTGCCCGCAGCGCCGAAGTTCCGCCTGTCCAAGCCCGACTGGCTGGACTCCCCGAAAGTCTTCCGTACCGAGGTGCTGGCCGGCCTCGTGGTCGCGCTGGCCCTGATCCCGGAGGCGATCTCCTTCTCGATCATCGCCGGGGTCGACCCGGCGGTCGGTCTGTTCGCCTCCTTCACCATGGCCGTCGTCATCTCGGTCGTCGGCGGCCGCAAGGCCATGATCTCCGCGGCAACCGGCGCGATCGCCCTGGTCATCGCCCCTCTCAACCGGGAGCACGGACTCGGCTACCTCGTCGCGGCCGTCATCCTCGCGGGCGTCTTCCAGGTGGTCCTGGGCGCGGTCGGTGTGGCGAAGCTCATGCGGTTCGTGCCGCGCAGCGTGATGGTCGGTTTCGTCAACGCCCTCGCCATCCTGATCTTCATGGCGCAGGTGCCGGAGCTGACGGACGTGCCGTGGATGGTCTACCCGATGGTCGTCGGCGGCCTGGCCCTGATGGTGTTCTTCCCGAAGGTCACCACGGTGATCCCGGCCCCGCTGGTCTCCATCGTCATCCTGACCGTGATCACCGTGGCGGCCGCGATCTCGGTGCCGTCCGTCGGCGACAAGGGAGAACTGCCGTCGTCGCTGCCGGTGCCGGGTCTGCCGGACGTGCCGTTCACCATGGACACGCTGACCACCATCGCCCCGTACGCGTTCGCCATGGCGCTGGTCGGCCTGATGGAGTCGCTGATGACGGCCAAGCTGGTCGACGACATCACCGATACCCACTCGGGCAAGACGCGTGAGTCGATCGGCCAGGGCGTCGCCAACATCGTCACCGGCTTCTTCGGCGGCATGGGCGGCTGCGCCATGATCGGCCAGACCATGATCAACGTACGGGTGTCCGGCGCCCGGACCCGCCTGTCGACGTTCCTGGCCGGATCCTTCCTGATGGTGCTGTGCATCGCCTTCGGCCCGGTCGTCTCCGACATCCCGATGGCCGCCCTGGTCGCCGTCATGATCATGGTGTCGTTCGCGACCTTCGACTGGCACTCCATCGCCCCGAAGACGATCAAGCGGATGCCGCTCGGCGAGATGACCGTCATGATCGTCACCGTCGCCTGCGTGGTCGCCACCCACAACCTCGCCATCGGCGTGGTCGTGGGCTGCATCACCGCGATGGTGGTCTTCGCCAAGCGCGTCGCTCACATGGTCCACGTCTCCGGCGTCGTCGACCCCGACGGCAACCAGGCCGTCTACGCGGTCACCGGCGAGCTGTTCTTCGCCTCCTCCAACGACCTCGTCTACCAGTTCAACTACAGGGACGACCCCGACGACGTCGTCATCGACCTCTCCGACGCCCACATCTGGGACGCCTCCTCCGTCGCCGCCCTGGACGCCGTGGAGACCAAGTACGCCCAGCGCGGCAAGAAGGTCACCATCATCGGCCTGAACAAGCCCAGCGCCGACATGCACGAACGCCTCGCCGGCCAGCTCACCGGCAGCCACTGACCGGACCGGACGCCCTCCCCCGGCCACGGACGCAGGTGGAGGGCGGTCTTGTCCGTGCGGAGCGGGCGGGCCCGGGACGGTACATGCCGGCGGACGGCGGCGGAGCCGGTGAGCCCGTCAGTCACTGGGCGTTGACGAGTCCGGGTTCCTTGCCGTCCACGACCACCAACGCGTCCGGGGCCCCCTCCAGCAGCCCACGAAACCGGTCCTCGACTGCTCCGGGCACACTCGCCGGGCCTGTGGAACCGTGCCGACGGCCATTCTGCGCGGCGGCTCCCGCTCTGCCGGTCGACCCTGACGGATCGTCTCGCACGGCGCTCCTCGCGGCGGTCGCCGCCTCGGCCGTGTCCGTGTCCGTGGCCATTGCCGCCGTGCTCCTGCGCGCCCCCTCGTCAACGGCGCGAACAAGCGCTGACCGGCCGCCGGGCGGCAACACGCCGCCAGGCATCCCGCCGCCCCGGGGCTGCCCGTCTCAGCCACGCAATCTGCCGAAGGAAAGACCCGTCATCACCCGGCAGACTCCCCCACCGCTCGCGGAAATCTCCATGCCGGCCCCCTCGGCACCATGCCCGAGCCGGCCCGCCAACTCTCCACCCTGGGCGGCTGCACCCGCCCCGTACGCCTCGGCGGCCACCGCACCGAACATGCCGTCGACACAACGACCGGCGAGATCGGCCGAGTCCTGCACCACCTCGACTCCGCCGCCCTCCCGGCCGGTCAGCTCCTCGTCCGCTGCAACAACGCCGCGCCACGCGCTGTGCGGCCTGCGCGGAGACCTGCCGCCGCGACACCTAGCACCCGACCACCGCTGAACTGCGCGGCGGCAAGGGCCCGCCCGAAGAGGTCGCCGTCCACCCACGCGTGTTCGCCACGTTCGCGGCTCCCCGGCTTCGGCCCGGTCCACAACCGTCCTTCCAGTGGACGGCCCTGCCCCTGCGGTGCCCGGCACGACGAGCAGGATCCTGCCTTGGGCACACCGCTCGACCCGGACACCTACGACTAGGACGTCGCGCGGATAGGTGTGGGTTCACGACTCGGCCCTTGCCCTACGGGCCGGGGGGTTGCATCGCCGAGCGGGCGAGGCGAATGAGGCCGACCCGGATCCGTTGTTCGCCGAGTTCCGGCAGGAGAGCGGCCACGTGTTCGGCGGCCAGCGCGGCGAGCAGGGCATGAGCTGTGTGTTCGGGGTCGGGTGTGGTGCCCAGCAAGATCGCTGTGTGGCGGTGCCAGAACCGGTAGGCCCCGATCCGGTACCGGGCGCCGACCGCGGCGGTCTCCGAGGTACGGATGAGAGCCAGGTTCTCCAGCAGGTAGTCGACATAGGCGTCGACGAACGCGGTGAGCCGCTCCTCGGCGGCGGCTCCAGGGCCAAGCGGTGGCGGTCCGTACAGGATCGCCTCCTGCAGTACGCGTTCTCGGGCGTCAAGGAGTGCGGCGGCCAACCCGGACTTGTCACCGAAGCGGCGGTACAGGGTGCCTTTGCCGACACCGGCGGCCTCGGCCACCTGGTCCATGGAGACCGCTTCCACCCCGTGCTCGGCGAACAGCCGCGCAGCTGCCTCCAGCACGGCGGCACGGTTGCGTGCCGAGCGCGCTTGCTCGTTTGGCGGTGGGGTCCCCAGGAGTTCCAGCAGCATTGCAGAATCGGACTGCGGTCCGTTATTGTCGTGAGCCACAACCGGACTATAGTCCGATTCTTGAGAGGTAGGGGCATGACCGCACTCATCACACGAGACGAGCTGAAGGCAGGCATGGACGCGGGCAGCGTGACCGTCGTCGACACCCTGGGCGGCGAGTACTACGCCAAGCAGCACCTTCCTGGCGCACTGGAACTGGTCCTGGCCGACGTGGAGGCCCGGGCGTCCGTCCTGCTCCCTGACCGCGACGCAGCGGTCGTCACCTACTGCTCCAACCCGGCGTGCCCCAACAGTGGACAGGTCGCCGACCGGCTCACCGCTCTCGGATACACCAATGTCCGCAAGTACCGTGAGGGCATCCAGGACTGGGTGGAGGCAGGCCTTCCCACCGAGGCCGCCTGACCCCACCCCGGGGGAGGGCAGCCCGAGAGGCCCACCCTCCCCCGCACCCCCGGTGCCCGTCCCGAGCCGGCGGCCCTCCGCCTGCGCGCGCCTGGGCCCACGTGCTCGGTCTCCGCGGTCGCTTCTCCACCAAGTCCCGCCGCTGCTCCGCCACTCTCCGGGCCCTGCGCGACGCCCGCGCCGAATGGCGCCATGCCCAAGCCACGACCCCGACCGTCCCGCAGGGCGGCGAAACCACGAGCCCTGAAGATCACAAAAGCCTCGGCGGTGCTGCTGACTTTGATCTCAGCCGGTAGCAGCCTGGTGTGGCCTCTGAAACCGAGGAATCACTCATCTCGGGAATTCGGCTGATTGGGCGTCAGGGAGGCTGCTAGCGTTCACAAACGTCACACGGGGAGTCAAATGCCCCGCCAGCACCAGACGCCCAGGACGACCGTGAAGATTAAGCGCGTTCGCATCGAGAACTTCTGCTGCCTGCACAAGGTGGAGGTGCCCTTCGAAGACATCACCTCCTTCATCGGACCGACGGGGGTCGGCAAGTCCACGGTGTTGCGTGCGCTCGACTGGTTCTTCAACGGCGAAAAGGGCATCGCACTCAGCGACGACGATGTCCACTCGGCGGCCGATGGCGGCCGCATCTCCGTGGAGGTGGAGTTCGACGGGCTGACCGAGCATGACCGCCAGACTCTCGGACGGTACGCACCTGACGGTGCTGAGAGCGTGAGCATCTGGCGAACCTGGCAGGACGGCGAGGACAAGATCACGGGCAAGGCGCTCGCGTACGGGCCCTTCGAGGAGGTGCGGAAGAACGACAAGGCCATGGAACTGCGTCGTGCCTACGACCAGTTGAGGGAGAGCGATCCAAGCTTGGGACTTTCGGCCGCCGGGACCAAGGACAAGGTCCTGGAGGCGATGCGTACCTGGGAGCTGGCCAACCGCGACCGCCTCACGGAGGCCGAGGTCGAGGACACGCATTTCTTCGGCTTCGCCGGACAGAGCAGGCTGGCCCAGCTGATCGACTTCGTGTTCGTCTCCGCCGACCTGCGGGCGTACGAGGAGGCCGACGATCAGAAGGCGACGGCCCTCGGACGCATCCTCGACCACGCCGTGGACCGCTCGCAAGCGAACGAGGAGCTCGGCGAGATCGAGGAGAACGCCCACCTGGCCCGGCAGGAGGTGCACACCAAGATCTACGGCCCCGTACTGGACGAGGTGTCGGCCGCGCTCTCCGCGGAGGTCGCCAAGTTCACCACAGGGCGCGAGGTGGTCGTGACCCCCACAGTGCAGACGCCGAGGCCCGCCCGGACCAGCTTCCAGGTGAGCATCCGGGACGGTGCTGCCCATACCTCGGTGCACCGGCAGGGACATGGCTTCCAGCGGGCCCTGATAATCGCGGCGCTGAAGTACCTCGCCGACCGTCGGCGCCCGGCCGACGGCATGCGGACGTTGTGTCTGGCCATCGAGGAGCCCGAGCTGTTCCAGCACCCGCCTCAGGCTCGGACCTTCGCGAAGGTGTTGCGCGAGCTGGTCGCCACGTCGCCGCAGGACCGTACACAGGTCATGTACGCAACCCACAATCCCGTCTTCATCGACCCGAAGGGCTACCACCAGATCCGCCGCCTCTGCCGCGCTGTCGGCGAGGATCACCCCGCCACCGAGGTATGGCAGGCCACAGAGGAGGACCTGTTCACGGCCCTCGAGGGGCTAGTCGACAAGCAGGTGATCAGGAGCAGGACCGAGGGGACCCTGGGCGGCGCGCTGGCGGAGGGCTTTTTCGCCCATGCCGTGGTTCTGGTCGAAGGACGTGGGGACGGGGGCGTGATCACTGGCTGTGCCGAGCGGGCGGGGATCAACCTGGGTGCGGACGGCATCAGCGTCATTGAGGTCCACGGTAAGGACAACCTCATGATCTCCGACGCTCTCTTCAGCGCCTTGGGCGTGCCGTGCTACGTCGTCTTCGACGGCGACCTCGGCATGGAGGAGCGGAAACGGGAGTCAGTGCGTCATCTCATCCCTGAGCAGCGTCAGGAGAAGGAGCGGGCGTTCGAGCGCCAGGCGCGAACGAACCGGACCAAGAACTCGAATCTTCTGCAGTACCTGGGAGCGACGCCGACTCCGCAGCCCGCCGACGACTCCACCGGCCGCTACACCGTCCTCGAGGACACTCTGGAGACCTACCTCGACCAGCACTGGCCGGCCTGGGAGGAGCGGCGACAGGAGCTCGTCCGCACGGGCGAGGGTATCGACGGGAAGAACGCGGCGACGTATCTGGAGACGACTCGGACCGTCCCGGCGGAGCCGCCCTTCCTGCTGCATGCTCTGCTGGAGAACGTTCGGGCGCTGGCAGGACGGCGCTATCCGAATGGTCCAGTGGCCGGCCTCGCTGCACGCACGAGTGGGTCGTAGATGGCGGCGAGGCGCGGATGCCCGAAAGCTGCGTCAACCATGGAGGCGAACGTATGTGGCCCCGAGCCCGCGCAGCCACCGCTTCTCGGGTCACGGTGCTAAGCGGGCGCGGCGAAGTGGCACTGGGATGGCACATGTGGGTGACGACGGGGTGAGCCGCTGAGCGGCGCCTGCCCTGGGCATCAGGTGGGGCGCCTTTGGCACGGGTCGGTCAGGGCTTCCGGTGACGTCCTCGGCCGGGGCCGAGACCAGGCGGAGCAGGCTGGACGTCCCACCCCCTCTCGGGGGCAGGCGCGGGTACGTGGCCGAGGAACTCCCGGGCAGCGTCCGCGTTCGGGGCCACCCCGACCGTCACCCATGCCTGCCCGTCCCACTCCATAAGGGCGCGCGGGGCGTTGGGGGCGATATGGGAGGCGCGGGCTCCGTCGGCGAGGGGCACGGCGCGGCGTATGCCGGTGATCTGCCGTTGCGCAGCTCGGCGCCGGTCACGTCGGGCTGCCCACTCGTGCAAGGGCTCCTCATCCGCCATTGTCCGCGCCTCCTGGTGCTCGTGCCATCAGACCCTAGACCAGGTCACGGTCTGCTCGTCGGGGGTGACGGTGACCTCGAAGCGGTTGAGGCCGGGGGCGCCGTCGGCACGCCACTGTGTGACGGCCTCCTCGATGTCGTCCCACAGGCGACCGGGGCCGCCCTGGCGGACAGTCCAGGCATCGCCGTCCTGGGCGAGGGCGGCCCAGGCGTAGGCGTCCACGTCGATCAGGAGGTGTTCGGTTCGGCCGTCCCGGTTGAGGCTGAGGCGCTGCACGCGGGGGGCCGCGAGCTGGGCGACGAAGCGCGTGTTCCAGTCGTCCAGAGCATCCGGGGGGAGCCCGGTGGTGCGTTCCTGGCCCTCGTCGATGTCCGGTAGCAGACCGAGCGGGGGCGGGAGCTGGGGACGGGCGATCATGAATGAGACCTGCCCGCCGAGGAGTCGGCCGTGGGCCGTCCCGTCCTCCTCCACGGTGAGCCGTGCCAGTTCGGAGGAGTAGAGCCAGCCGGACAGTGTGGCGAGGATGATCCCGCCGGGCCGGGTCTGCTCCACCCACGCATACGGGAGCTCGGTGACGCCGCACGTCGCAATCAGCCGGTCGTACGGGCCGCCGTCGGGGTGGCCGGCCAGCCCGTCACCAGCGATCAGGAACGGCGCGTACCCGGCGTGCCCGAGCGCTGCACGGGCACGGATGGAGACCTCCGGGTCCACCTCCATGGACGTCACGAGGTCTTCGCCGAGTCGGTGGCAGAGCAGGCCGGTGGAGTAGCCGGTTCCCGTGCCGATCTCCAATACGCGGTTGCCGTCCTCGACCTGGAGGTCTTCGAGCATCCGGACGACGAGGCCGGGCAGGGTGCTCGATGAGGTGGGCTCACGCAGGATCTCGCCGCGGATGTCCCGGGGGGCGATGGTCCCGGCGATCTGGGTGACGAGGGAGGCGTCTTGGTAGCAGCCGCCCAGCCATCCGGGGTCTTCAGGGAGGAGTGGCCGCCACGCGGTGGGGCCGGGGCTGTCGGCCCGTTCGAAGTAGCCGCCGCGCAGGAACTCGTGCCGGGGCACGGCTTCGACGGCGGCCCGCCATGGGTCGGTGCGCAGGTGGCCACTGTCGGCCAGACGCTCGGCGAGCGCGAGGCGGAGGCCCTTGTCGTCGTCGGTCACGTCGCGGTCTTCCTCTCCAAGAGGTCGGCCAGGGCTGCGCACATGGGCAGACCCGTTTCAGGTTCCAGCCAGTACCACTGACCGGAGGGGTTGCACTCCAGGAACCACCATTGCCCGTCCTCGGCCACGCAGAAATCGAAAGCCCCGAAGACAAGCCCGAAGTGGTTTAAGTAGTGACGCAGCGCCGAAGCAATGCCCGGCGGCGGCTCCACGGGCGTGTAGGCGAGCCGGTCGTAGTCGGTGCGCCAGTCCAACAGGTCGGAGTCGATGCGGACACAGAACACCCGGGTGCCGATGACGGTCACCCGTACGTCCGCGGTCTTGGCGATGCGCTTCTGGAAAAGGTGCGCCGTGCCCGCCACGCCGTCATCGATGTCCGCGGCGGACACCTCGGCGACCTTGACGACGTTCGACACCCCGTCCACCCGGTACACGGGATTGTGGAGCGGCTTGTAGATGACCGAGCCCTCCCGCTTGATGAAGGCTCGTGCCGCGTCTGGGCTGGAGGTGATGAGCGTGGGCGGCACCAGGAAGCCGGCTTGTACCGCCGCGGCGAGCCCAGACGGTTTGAACTCCGCATCTCCGACGCGGTGCGGGTGGTTCACGTACAGGCAGCCGGGCAGGGCAGCCAGTACCCCGCCGAGCCCGTATCGGGCCTGTGTGATGGCGAACCGCGCGTCCTGGTCGCTGAGGTGTGGGAAGGCGAACCCGGTCGGTCGACGGTAGTACATGGCGCGGACGTTGGACAGGTCCGCGGTGCGGGAGGGGGTGAGGAGGCGGCCCTCGATCCCGTGCGGGGTGATCTCTGCCTCCACCGACAGTGATGCGGGGAAGTCCCCCGAGTCGAGCCGCACGACCGGGATGTCCCGGCCGTGCAGCTCGCGGATCACCACGTCGGCGGTGGGGTCGTGCAGGCTGGTGACGACCAACACCGGACGTGTGTCAGTCACTGGTCGCTGTCGCTCCCGGTGTCGCTGTCCTGGGTGGTGCCGTTGCCGTCAGGGCTGGTGCCCGTGGAGGGACTGGTGCCGGTGCTGGTCCCGTGGCCGGGCATCTCCATGACCTGACCACTCGCGTCGAAGAACCGGGCAGTCTGGGTGCCCGGGTCCAGTCGGACGGCGGAGTACCCGGGGGCCATCGTGGGGTAAGGCGCCATGCGGCCGACTCCCCACGGCTGCGGGGTGATGGTTCCCTGCGGAACCGCCATGCTCGTCGGCAGACGGTCAGAGTGAACGAACATGCCTCTCCTCAATGTCGCAGTGATGGAACCCGGCCGGGGCGGGTGGAGCAACGAAGCGTGCCCCGGCCGGGCTGGTGCCGCGCGCCGTTCTGGCAGCGGGCGGCAGGGTTGGTTCCCTCGGGGGTGGGGACCGTTTCCCCCGCGGCGTCTTGCCGGAGTCCCGCGGGGGCGTCTGTCAGGCGATGGCTGGCTGCCGCTGCATGAAGTAGGCGAGGGCTTGCGCCTTGAGGCGGTTGAGGTCGTCCTCGCACGCGTAAACCGGTGCGTGCTGTCCGTCCCACTGCAACGGCCCGAGCCAGACCACCGGCAGGCCGGTGCGCCCGCACCCGAGCCAGCAGTCACCGATGACCCACTTCGCTTCCACGGGGCAGCCTTCCTTTCGCGGGGTGCAGGTGGCTCCGGACGGGCGTGACGGAACGCTCGGAGCCACCACCCCCGGGGACAAGCACGGGCTCGCCCCAAGGGGGGTCTGTGGTGCCGGTCAAGGCACGATCCGCCGTTGTACCCACATCCGGTGCACGGCGGGGGCCGTCCGTTCCCGGCCCAGGGCGGGCGCTGCGCGGGGAGCAGGGACGCGCTCCGCCGCGTCTCCACGGTCATTGGCCAGCGCCCTCGGCCAAGGCCGCCCGTCCGGTGCGGACGAGCGCCTCGACCTCATCCAGGTAACAGAGGTCCCCGGGCGACTGCATGGGCAGGCACCAGTACGCACGTCCCTCCGGTGTGGTGAGCCGACTCGCGGGCACGCCGAGGAAGTTGTCACGGCCCAGGCGTTGCACGCCGGGGAAGTCGCGTTCATTCAGCGGCCAATCGGCCGTGCCGGGCACCAAGGCGTAGTACTGCTGGGAGCGGAGGTCCATGAACACGGCGCCGCCGTCGAACCACTCTCCTAGGAAGGCGTCGACCTTCTCAAGCTGGTCCGTCTTGACCGCGGCCCACACCAGGCAAGCCGGGATCCGTACAGCGGAGAGGATGCCGCCGCAGCATAGGAGCGCGATTCCCTGCTCGTCCCACTGGTAGCGCGCCAAGTCCCGATCGTCCGCGGCACCAAGAAGCCAGGACATAGCGGCGAACTGCCGTTCTGGCACGGTCGTCAGGCCCGATGCCCCAAGAACGCCGCCGGCCTCCTCACATGGCTCGCCGTCGGCGGGGTCCGGGGCCGCCGCAAGAGACAGCACGTCGGATGACGGGTGGGGGCCGGCGATGGCGGCGGATCTCTCCCGTGGGGTTCCTGTTTGGGTCATCGTCAACGCCTTGGTCGGGGCGGAGGGGGGAGCCCCGCCCGCGTGCCTCGGGGAAGAAGCCTGCGGGCGAGACGGCCGACGGGGGAGATGTTCACGGGTGCATCCCTCGTGGCTGGCAGCCAGTCAACGACGCAGGAGCCGGGTGGGGAGACTCCAGCAGGTGACTCCAACACGGAGTCAACGCACAGTCGTTGGACATAGCATCGAGTCACCGCTACTCGGGGGAGTCGCAGATGAGCCATCAGCCACCGGATCCGCGGCTGATCATTTCCGGCCTGCTTGGGGATGAGCGTCTGCTGCGCGCACTGGCCGAGCGGGACATGGGCACCGTGTTTCGCATGCTCAACAGCCGAGGTGTGAGTACGCGACGGCTCGCCGCCGCCGTCGACATCACACAGGGGCGGCTCTACGACTACATGAACGGCAAGAGCCGGGTAGAGAAGCTGACTCTGTTCGAACAGATCGCCGACGCCTTCCATATCCCCGGCCACTTGCTGGGTCTCGCCCGCCGGTCATGGGAGCGTGCCGCCGCTGTGGCGGAGCACCAGCGAACGGACCATCCGCGACCGGATGGGGACGATCTCGCGGCCATGGACCACTTCCGCAACGCGGACCGGCAGACTGGTGGCGGCCGTCTGTACGGGGCCGTGGTGCGGCATCTGTCGGACCGGGTGGCACCCCGCCTCGTCGACACCGCGAGCGGGCCGCAGGTCTTCGCTGCGGCGGCGGCCTTGACGGAGATGGCCGGTTGGATGGCCCACGACTCCGGACAGGATGACCTTGCTGGGCTGCACTTCGCGCGTGCTCTACCTCTGGCCCGCACCTCCGGTGACCTCCCACTGGCCGCCCACGTCGCCGCAAGCTGCAGCCACCTCGCGCTTCAGACCGGTGACCCGGCGGCAGCCGTGGAGTGGGCGCGCACCGGGCTTGACCTCACGGCGCAGGGGCCGCGGATTCCGGCGCTGACCGCGCGGTTGCACACGATGCAGGCCCGCGCCCTGGCCGCCGCCGAACAGCACGCCCCGGCCGCCCAGGCGCTCGACGCGGCACAGCGGGATCTGGAGGGCGGTGCGGATGCTGAGCACCCGTGGCTGAGCCCGTTCGACGCCGCCGCCCTGGCGAGCGAGTCCGCGCTGATTTTCCGCGATCTTGAACGGCTCGACGACGCCCTACAGCATGCCGAACAGGCCGTCGCCCTGCGGGAGACCGGGCGGGCGCGGTCGCTGGCACTGAGCCAGATCAGCCTTGTGGACATCCACGTGCGCCGCAGGGAGCTGGACGCCGCGGTTCATGCCGCACACGGGCTGCTGAGCACGAGCCCGACCCTGGGGTCTGTCCGGGTCGTCCAGCAGCTTGACGAGTTGCGCCGACTGCTGGAACTGCACAAGGCGTATCGGCCGATCCGTGAGTACCTGGTGCGCTCCGATGATGCACGCAGGGCCAGAATGCTTCTCCTGGCCGATCTGATCCCGCCATCACCGGGAGGCACTCGCGCATGAGGCCCACCGCACCCGACCCCGGCGACACAGACGCCTGGAACGCCTACCTTGCCGAAGGCAACGCCAAGCAGGCCCGCAAGCGCGTTGCGGCGGACGTCTTGCTGCGTGATCCGACCGGGCGCGTACTCCTCGTGAACCCCACCTACAAACCGGACTGGGACTTGCCCGGGGGCATGGCGGAGGCGAACGAGCCGCCCGAGGAAACCGTAGGCCGCGAACTTCTCGAAGAGCTGGGGCTGAAGATCACGGTGTACGGGCTGCTGGTGGTGGACTGGGTGGCTCCGCACGGTCCATGGGATGACCAGATCGCGTTCATCTTCAACGGCGGCACGCTGCCCCAGGACCAGGCCGACCGGCTGCACCCACGGGACGAAGAGCTTGCCGAGGTCGCGTTCGTCGAGCCGGAAGAGGCTGGCGCCCGGCTCGGTGAACGTGTCCGGCGCCGCTTCACCGCCGCTATGACCGCTCTCACGGCGGGACGCCCGCTCTACCTCCGCGACGGCGTACCAGCACCCTGAGGGGAAGACACACAGAGTGGACGCACTTCACGACCGGCGTCCGTACGAGGCGCTCGCTGATCTCCTCGTGGCGATCGACGCCCGGAGGCCCCCGATGCCGGCCTCGGGGACCCTGGAGACAGTCCTTGCCGCGCGGGCTGAGCCCACCGCCCCTGGAACTACCGAGTACCTTCGGCACACGCGGCGACTGCCCTCTGCAGGCCAGTGAAGTCGGTCTCCAGCGGGTCGAGGCGCTTGAGGCTGGACAGCCTGATGCTCTTCTGGCCAGGACATTGCTCGTCCAGTACCCGGGTGGGCAGGACGTAGAAAGTCCACTGGCTGAGGTCCAGGGGATCGAGGGTCTGCTTGTCCTGGGGTCATGTCCCGCTGGGTGGTGTAGTCACGGCAGCTGTTTCGATTCCGATTGTGGGGTGATCTGCGGCTCGGGCGGGGTCGACTGAGTGGTAAAGAGCTCGGCCATCGAGGCTTCGGAGAGGTAGCGGCGGTCGAAGACCTGTCACTCGTCGTGGAGTTCGGCCAGGACCGCGGCGGCGAGCCGGTCCAGGGCAGCGGGGTTGGGGAAGACCTGGACGACGTCGGCCCGCCGTTTGATCTCCCGGTTCAGCCGTTCCAGCGGGTTGGTCGACCAGATCTTCTTCCAGTGCGCCGGCGGGAAGTCCGCGAACGCCGTGATATCGGTGGCGGCATCCAGCAGCATCTTCTTGACCTGCGGGAACTGTCGTCCGAGCATGTCGGCGACCACGTCCGGCTGGGTGCGGACGGCTGCGGCAGTGGTCTGCGCGAAGATGGTGCGGATGGTGGCCGCGACCATCTCTCCCGAGCCCTTTTCGATCACCGAGAACTCGTCTCGGACGAAGTGAACCCGGCACCGTTGCCAGGCCGCACCGAGGAAGACGGTGCGGATCGCGGCCACCAGACCGCTGTGGCTGTCGGAGATGACCAGCTGGACGTTCTCCAGACCGCGGGCCCGTAAGGAGCGCAGGAACTTCGTCCAGAATGGCTTCGACTCGCTGTCGCCGACCATCAGGCCGAGGATTTCGCGGTGCCCGGTGGCGGAGATCCCGGTCGCGATGACCACGGCATGCGAGGCGATGCGGTGATTCACCCGCGCCTTGCAGTAGGTCGCGTCCAGGAAGACGTAAGGAAAGACGGTGTGATCGAGCGGCCGTTCCTTGAACGCGGTCAGCTCCTCGTCCAGCTCACCGCAGATCCGTGAAACCTCGGATTCGGAGACCCCGCTGTCCGCACCGAGTGCTTTGACCAGGTCATCGACCGAGCGGGTCGAGACCCCGTGCACGTATGCCTCCATCACCACGGCGAACAGTGCCCGGTCGATGCGCCGCCGACGCTCCAGCAGGGAGGGGAAGAACGACCCGGGTCCGCACCTTGGGAATCTTCAGGTCCAGGTCGCCGGCCTGCGTGGTCAGCAGCCGGTCGCGGTGTCCGTTGCGCCAGGTCGTGCGCTTGTCGGAGTGCTCGTGCGGGGCGGCACCGATCACGTCGGTGGCCTCGGCCTCGATGAGCTCCTGCAGGATGCGCTCGCACACCACCCTGATTGCTTCAACTCCATCGGCTCGACGTAGTGACTCAAGCAGCCGCATCAGCTCAGACTGGGACAAGGCCATCGCGTGCTCCTCCGGTTGAACTGGCCGTTCACCAGGGAGACTTGCGCGATGGCCTGCCCCTTGTTCAGGGAGCACGCACGGTTAGCGGATGCACGCCCCGGGCAGACACCCGCGCGTTCCGGGACCCGGCCCGGCTACACCACTCCAAGGGACGCCATCCCGGATTCCCCTCAGCGGCGGATCCACCGACGCGGCGGCGCAGATCATCCGTGGCAGAGTCGCGTTCCAATAGGCGCAAGGGGTCCGAGCGCTGTAGACCCTGTCCGGCTTCAGGTCTCCCGACGGGGGTGACTCGCAGCAGGGCCGGCGGCAGCGATGCCAAGGTGAAGTACGTCATCATGCGGGCACGCGCGAGTTCCAGCAGAACCTCGCCGCTGTCCTGAGCCTGGTCGTCAGAACCGGCTCCGCCATTGTCGCCGCCATGGTCCACGCTCTCCACGTCGATCATCATGAAGAGGCGTTTTTCGAGGCTCGTGCCACACAGCACCTTGTGGTGTGGCACGGGGAGCAGGGCACCTACATCCAACTGCTTGGCCCCTTTCCGGCGGGAGGGCGTTCGTAGCCAGCGGCCTCCCTTCGCCTCGACCAACCAGACTTCGGAATCTGCCGGATGCGTCCCGAACAGATCGGGCAGGCTGCTGGTCTTCTCCCAATCCGGAGCGGCTCCGGGAGGTGCTGCGCTTTCCGCATGCGTCGTGGGGCCGAGCCCCATGAGTGTGCCGCAGGCCCACTCGGCCATCGTCATGCCGATGTGATAGCCGAACGCTGTACGGGTGGAGCTTTCTGTCCCGTGGGAGTAGACAGCACTCGGAATGACCTTCCACCTCGATTGTGCCTCTTGGCCCGTCTGCACGCTGTCGCGAACCAGGTAGGCCGACAGCGGATACCGCCGCGCCATGATCTCGCGGCGGGCCAGTCGAGGTACGGACGCCAGCCACGGGGTGATGTCGCGGCCGACTGTGGTGGTGGCGTCGAGCAGAGCACGCCATGTTGTGGTGACGAGGTAGTCCCCGTCTGGGGGGATGCTGCTCGATGTCGGCCAGGGCTGTTGGGCCTTCTCCACCTCTGTGCGCGACGGCCCTTTCGCAGGGTTCAAGGGAGAACTGCGCCTAACGAATACCGGCACGTCGAAAGCATCGGGCGCAGACATCGTGATGTCGCTCGCCCCAGGCGGAGGAAGCATCCGCCCACCTTGCCATCGGGCAGGCACATCCGATCCCACAACTGCTGCTTTGCTGGTGCGACTTGAGTACCACTTGCGCACTATGTGACCCAGGTCACTGAAAAATCGTCTCGGAATGTGAGATGACCTGGCGCTTGCCCTACGTGAATTAGCGGCCGAGAGCCTTCCGGGGGCGCCTGACCTCGATATAGGGCACGCGGAGGGCACGCCACCCTCAAATTGATCTAGACAACAAACAAACCCCAGGCGGCTGACCTGGGGTTTCATTCTGGAGCGGGTGACGAGAATCGAACTCGCGCTCTCAGCTTGGGAAGCTGATGTTCTACCATTAAACTACACCCGCGTGAGACGCCGACGGATGCCGAAGTGGAGTCGGTATCCGGACGCTCGCTCACTGTACCTCATCGTCGGCCCCCGGTGCTCGCGCCTCGGGGGCCACTGTGTTTCGAGGGGGGTGATGAGGCTGCGGGGAGCCGTAGTTGGGGCGTACGGTGGGGGCCGCGAGAGGGGTGCCGGAGGGCGTGCGGGGGAGTGCCTCCGAGTGGGTTGTGCGGGGGCGGAGTGCCGCCTGGAGAGTCGTTCCTTTGATCCCGTAGTGTGGCTTTTGTCGCCTTCAGGGCGAGAAGCCAGACGCGGCTATTGGGGAAGGGACTCAAGGGACTTGATGGAGCGCACCCTCGTCCGCTGTGCCGATGGGCACGTGTTCAGCACCTCTTCGTTCCCGATGCAGCAGGCCGAGCGGCTCGGCCCCGGGCGGCTCGTGCGCTGCCCGCGGTGTGCGCGGCTGCGCAGCGCCGTGCCGGTGCCGGTGGGCGCCGAGAGGCACTAGCCGGACCGGCCCCAGCAGGTCAGGCGTCAGCGGGACAGGCAGATACGGGCGGAGTGCCGCCAGGCCTCCGTGTCCGGGCGCGCGGAGTCGTCCGATTGTGGCCGCTCCGCGCGCCTTGCGTATCCTCGGGGCGTGCTTCTCTCAGACAAGGACATCCGGGCCGAGATCGACGCCGGGCGAGTACGGATCGATCCCTACGACGACTCCATGGTGCAGCCGTCGAGCATCGACGTACGCCTCGACCGGTACTTCCGGGTGTTCGAGAATCACCGGTACCCGCACATCGATCCCTCCGTCGAGCAGTCGGACCTGACCCGGCTGGTCGAGCCCGAGGGGGACGAGCCGTTCATCCTGCACCCCGGGGAGTTCGTGCTGGCCAGCACGTACGAGGTGATCACACTTCCCGACGATCTTGCCTCGCGGCTGGAGGGGAAGAGCTCGCTCGGACGGCTCGGGCTGGTGACACACTCGACCGCCGGGTTCATCGACCCCGGCTTCTCCGGGCATGTGACGCTGGAGCTCAGCAATCTCGCGACACTGCCGATCAAGCTGTGGCCCGGCATGAAGATCGGGCAGCTGTGCATGTTCCGGCTCAGCTCACCCGCAGAGTCCCCGTACGGGAGCGAGCGCTACGGGTCGCGGTACCAGGGCCAGCGGGGGCCGACCGCCTCCCGGTCCTTCATCAACTTCCATCGCACGCAGGTATGACAGGGTATGAGTGACGAGAGTGCCGTCCGGGAGAACCTGAGCTACGAGCGGTTCGGCACCGCCGTCCGTCAGCTCGCGCAGCGCATCGCCGACGACGGGTACGAGCCCGACATCGTGCTCTCCATCGCCCGTGGCGGTGTCTTCGTGGCCGGCGGGCTCGCCTACGCGCTGGACTGCAAGAACATCCACCTGGTGAATGTGGAGTTCTACACCGGCGTGGGCACCACCATGGAGATGCCCGTCATGCTCGCCCCGGTCCCGAACGCCATCGACTTCTCCGACAAGAAGGTCCTCATCGCCGACGACGTCGCCGACACCGGCAAGACGCTGAAGCTGGTGCGGGACTTCTGTCTGGACACGGTCGCCGAGGTGCGCAGCGCGGTGATCTATGAGAAGTCCCACTCCCTCGTGAAGTGCGAGTACGTGTGGAAGCGGACCGAGGACTGGATCAACTTCCCCTGGTCGGTCGAGCCGCCGGTGGTGCGGCGGAGCGGGCAGGTGCTCGACGCCTGACCGGTCGACCCCCGGTGTGCGAGAAGGGGCTCCCGGTCCGCCGGGAGCCCCTTGTCGGGTGTCGGTGGTGCGGGCCGCTCAGAACGTGCCCAGCTTCACGATCGACAGCAGCGCGATCAGCTGGATCGCCGACGCGCCCAGCGCCTTCGGCCACGGCAGGTCGTGGGAGCGGCTGACCATCAGGGTCAGCAGGGCGCCGCCCGCGACCCAGGTGGCCCAGCCCAGGACCTGGACGAACGGCGCGTCGCCGCCGAGGAACATCGCGAAGACCAGCCGCGGCGCGTCCGTGATGGACATGATCAGCATGGAGAGGCCGACCGTCGGCTGCCACGCGCCGTCGCCGCCCAGCTGGCGGGCGAGGGTGTGGGTGACGGCGCCCAGGACCAGGGCGCTCACCACCATCGCGACGGCCGTCATCAGCACGATCGGGACGGCGTTCGACAGCGTGGCGTTGATCGCCTCTTCGCGGGCGCCGTCGAAGCCGAAGACCGCCAGCAGACCGTAGAGGAAGGTCACGATGAGCGCCGGGGCCCACATCGTGTAGTCGCGCATCTGCAGGAAGGTGCGGCCGGGGGACAGGACGATCCCCTTCAGCAGTTCCTTCCAGTGCAGGCGGGGGCCGATCGGGCCGGGTGGCGGGGCGGAGCCGGCCCGGTAGGTCTCGCCCTGGCCGTACGGGTCGTCGCCGATCGCGAAGGCCTGGGTGTGCCCGGGGTTGTTGGCCGCATACGGATCCTGCGGCGCCGCCCCGCCGTGCGGGCCGGGAGCCGCCCCGCCGTGCGGTCCCCGGGCCCCGTGCGGGCCGGGAGTGCCGGGGTGCGGGCCGCCCTGCGGGTGACCGCCGTCACCGAAGTACTCCGGCTCGCCGTGGCCGCCGCCGTAGCCGGCGCCGCTCGCCTGCGGCCACTGGGCGCCGCCCGCGCCGCCGCCTCCGTACGGCTGCTGCGGGTAGGGCTGCGGCGCCGGGGGATAGCCGTATGACGGTCCCTGCGGCGTCTGCTGTCCGTGCGGGGGGTGTTGCGGTCGCGGTTGAGGAGCGCCGTTGTCCCGGCCGCGTCCGATCCTGAATCCAGCCACGCCTTCGAACGTACCTGGTCCCGCCCGGCGACATGCGGGACCCCGGCTTCCCGGGCCGCCTTTGCGTCCGACCTGTGACATCCCTTACGGGAGTTGACCGGGGCGCCCCTTAGGGGGAGGGCGGCCCACACGCGTACGCCCCCGGTGCGGTGGCATTGCGCACCGCACCAGGGGCGTACGACGTACGACGTCCCACGACGTCAGGGCGTCGTCTACTTCACGGGTTCGGGCTCCGGCTCGCTCTCCTGCTCCGCCGAACCGGCCGGGCCCGCGGGCGTCCTGACGGATTCCAGCAGGAGCTGGGCGACGTCGACGACCTGGACGGACTCCTTCGCCTTGCCGTCGTTCTTCTTGCCGTTGACCGAGTCGGTGAGCATGACCAGGCAGAAGGGGCAGGCGGTGGAGACGATGTCCGGGTTCAGCGACAGGGCCTCGTCGACGCGCTCGTCGTTGATGCGCTTGCCGATCCGTTCCTCCATCCACATCCGGGCGCCGCCGGCGCCGCAGCAGAAGCCGCGTTCCTTGTGGCGGTGCATCTCCTCGTTGCGGATGCCGGGGACCTTTTCGATGATCTCGCGCGGGGGCGTGTAGATCTTGTTGTGGCGGCCCAGGTAGCACGGGTCGTGGTAGGTGATGATGCCCTCGACCGGGGTGACGGGGAGAAGCCGGCCCTCGTCGACCAGGTGCTGCAGCAGCTGGGTGTGGTGGATGACCTCGTAGTCGCCGCCGAGCTGCGGGTACTCGTTGCCCAGGGTGTTCAGGCAGTGCGGGCAGGTGGCGACGATCTTCTTCGCCGACCTCGGCTTCGCCGACCCGGGGACGACGTTGCCCTCGTCGTCCAGTTCCTCGCCGAAGGCCGTGTTCAGGGCCATGACGTTCTCCGTGCCCAGTTCCTGGAAGAGCGGTTCGTTGCCCAGGCGCCGTGCCGAGTCGCCGGTGCACTTCTCGTCGCCGCCCATGACGGCGAACTTCACGCCCGCCATGTGCAGGAGTTCGGCGAAGGCCTTGGTGGTCTTCTTTGCGCGGTCCTCCAGGGCGCCGGCGCAGCCGACCCAGTACAGGTACTCGACCTCGGTGAGGTCCTCGATGTCCCTGCCGACGACCGGGACGTCGAAGTCGACCTCCTTGAGCCATTCCAGGCGCTGCTTCTTGGCCAGGCCCCAGGGGTTGCCCTTCTTCTCCAGGTTCTTGAGCATCGTGCCCGCCTCGGAGGGGAAGCTGGACTCGATCATGACCTGGTAGCGGCGCATGTCGACGATGTGGTCGACGTGTTCGATGTCCACCGGGCACTGCTCGACGCAGGCGCCGCAGGTGGTGCAGGACCACAGCACGTCCGGGTCGATGACGCCGCTGTCCCCGGCCGTGCCGATCAGCGGGCGCTCCGCCTCGGCGAGGGCGGTGGCGGGGACCGCGGCCAGCTGCTCCTCGCTCGCCCTCTCCTCGCCCTCCATGGTCTTGCCGCCGCCGGCCAGCAGGTAGGGGGCCTTGGCGTGGGCGTGGTCGCGCAGGGACATGATCAGCAGTTTGGGGGAGAGCGGCTTGCCGGTGTTCCAGGCCGGGCACTGCGACTGGCAGCGGCCGCACTCGGTGCAGGTGGAGAAGTCCAGCAGGCCCTTCCAGGAGAACTGCTCGACCTGCGAGACGCCGAAGACGTCGTCCTCGCCGGGGTCGGTGAAGTCGATCGGCCTGCCGCCCGAGGTCATCGGCTGCAGCGCGCCCAGCGCCGTCCCCCCGGCCGCGTCCCGCTTGAACCAGATGTTCGGGAAGGCCAGGAAGCGGTGCCAGGCCACCCCCATGTTGATGTTCAGGCTGACTGTGATCATCCAGATCATGGTCGTGCCCAGCTTGATCATCGCGAAGAGGTAGACGAGGTTCTGCAGCGCGCCGACGCTCAGTCCGTCGAGTGCGAGCACCAGGGGGTACGAGGCGAAGTACGCGGCCTCGTAGTGGTCCACGTGGTGGATCGCGCCTTCCAGGCCGCGCAGTACGTAGATGGCGAGGCCGATGGTCAGGATGACGTACTCGACGAAGTACGCCTGGCCCATCTTCGAGCCGGCGAAGCGGGACTTGCGGCCCGGCCGGGACGGCAGGCTGAGGAGCCGGATGACGATCAGCGCCGCGATACCGAGCGTCGTCATCGCGCCGATGAACTCGATGTACATCTCGTACGGCAGGAAGCCGCCGATGACCGGCAGCGTCCAGTCGGCCTGGAACAGCTGCCCGTACGCGGTGACGATCGTCGGCGGCAGGGTCAGGAACCCGATGGCCACGAACCAGTGGGCGATGCCGACGATGCCCCACCGGTTCATCCGGGTGTGGCCGAGGAACTCCCGTACGAGCGTCACGCTGCGCTGGTAGGGGTTGTCGGTCCGGGTGCCGGCGGGGACGGGCTGGCCCAGTTTGAAGTACCGGACGAACTGGCCGACGGCGCGCGCGAGCAGCGCCACGCCGACCACGGTCAGCACCAGCGACACGACGATCGCGGTGAGTTGCATGGGGGGCTCCTCGGGCCTGCCAGATCTATTACTAAGCGGTAACTTATGCAGTTCGTTCGAGAGTACCTGCATCTTCTGCCGCACTGTAGTCAGGGCTGCGGTGATCTGTGTCGCTGAGGCAACCCTGACCCGTGTGGGTGTCGTGCACACTCTGGCGGTCGGGGATGTGCGGTGTCCGGTGGGCGTGCCGTTCGTAGAAAATCATGATATTCGGCCTATTTTAGGGCCGTGCTCTACGGGATCGCCGCCGCCACCGTCTCCTTCCTCCTCGCCGCCCTGCTCACCGCGCTGCTCCGGGCGCCCGCCCTGCGGCTCGGCGTCGTCGACCGGCGCCGGCGGCGGCCCGTCCCGCTGCCGGGCGGGGTGGCCGTGGTGCTGTCGACCGGGCTGGTCGTGGCGGCCCTGCACGGTACCGGCGTGATGCCGCTGGGGCCGCGGTCGGCCGCGCTGGCCGTCGCCGGCGGTGTTGTCGCGGCGCTGGGGCTGGCCGCCGACGCCTGGCGGGTGCGGCGGCGGTGGCTCGCCGCCGGTACGGCCGTCGCGGCCGTGTGGGTCGTGCCGTACGGGGAGACGGGGGTGGTCGCCGGGGTGCTGGCGGCCGGCTGGATCACCTGCGTCGCCGTCGCCTTCCTCGGACTCGACCACGCCGACGGACTGGCCGGCACGGTGGCGGTCGTCACGGCCTTCGGGGCCGGGCTCTGCGCGGCGGCGGAGCTGATGGACGGGCTCGCCGTGCTGCTGAGCGCGCTGGCCGCCGCGCTGACCGGGTTCCTGCTGCACAACTGGCATCCGGCGCGCGCGGGGCTCGGGGCGTGCGGGGCGCTGTGCACGGGTTTCGTGCTCGCCGCGGCGGCCGTGTTCACCCGCGCGGTGCACGATCCGGCGTCCGGCGCCGGGGTGCTGTTCGCGCACGCCGGGGTGCTCTTCGCGCTCACCGTCCTCGTCGTCGCCGACGCCGTCCTCGTCGCCCTCTCCCGGTGCCTGGCCGGACGGCCGCCGCTGCGGGGCGGACCCGACCATCTCGCCCACCGGCTGCGGCGGCTCGGGTTCACCGCGCGGGGTGCGGTGGTGCTGCTCGGTACCGGGACCTTCGCGGGGGTGCTGGTCGGGGTGCTGGTGCACGTCGGCTGGGCGGGAGAGGGGGCGGTGCTGTGGGTGGCGGGCGGTACGGCCGTCGCCGTACTGGGGCTGCTACGGGTCCGCGGGGTGTACGGCACCGGGCGGCGCGCCTGCGCGACGCGACTCCCCCGTGCGACGCGCCGCGCGTACGCGACGGGGCAGCCGTTTGCGGCAGGGCAGCCTGACGCGGCGGGGCAGCGCTACGGGAGCCGGCGGGCGGGCTCCGACGGCACCGGCCGCCCGGGCGCACTCGCACGAGCCGTGCACCGGCCCGCAGCAGCCCGGCCCGCAACTCCCCGGCCAGGAGTCCCCCAGTCCGCTACTCCCGGGCCAGGAGTCCCCCGGTCCGCCGCCGCCCGGCCCGCACCGCGCACCCGGCCGGCTCGGCCCGCCCGGCCGACCGGGGTCCCCGCGTACCGGGACCGGCCCGCGCGTCCCGCCGTCCCCCCGGGGCCGTGCCCGCCCGCACGGGACGCGCACCCACCCGCCGCGACCGCGCCGCTCCCGCCGCCGCTCCCGCCGCCGCCCCCGCGGTCCGCGCCACCCCCGCCCCCCGTGCCCCCGGTGCCACCCGTGCCCCCGGTGCCACCCGCGCCATCCCGTCGCGCGCCCACCGCGGCGGACTCGCCCGCCTCCGCGGCCTTTCCGGTCCGTCAGGCGCGACGCCCGGCGACCACGCAGGTCAGAGACGTGTTGCGTGTAAGGAACGGATAAGAGTTGAGTCCGTTCGACTCAGCTCTGTTGACCCGGTCGGGGCCGTCGTGCACACTTGAGCCTGTTCCACTCAAGTCAGCTGGAGGAATCAACCATGGCACGTGCGGTCGGCATCGACCTGGGCACGACTAACTCCGTCGTCAGCGTTCTGGAGGGCGGCGAGCCCACCGTCATCACCAACGCCGAGGGCGCCAGGACCACGCCGTCCGTCGTCGCCTTCGCCAAGAACGGTGAAGTGCTCGTGGGTGAGGTGGCCAAGCGCCAGGCGGTCACCAACGTGGACCGGACCATCCGCTCGGTCAAGCGCCACATGGGCACCGACTGGAAGATCGAGCTCGACGGCAAGCCCTTCAACCCGCAGCAGATCAGCGCCTTCGTGCTGCAGAAGTTGAAGCGGGACGCCGAGGCCTACCTGGGCGAGAAGGTCACCGACGCGGTCATCACCGTCCCGGCGTACTTCAACGACGCCGAGCGGCAGGCCACCAAGGAGGCCGGCGAGATCGCGGGCCTGAACGTCCTGCGGATCGTCAACGAGCCGACGGCCGCCGCCCTGGCCTACGGCCTGGACAAGGACGACCAGACGATCCTCGTCTTCGACCTCGGTGGCGGCACCTTCGACGTCTCGCTGCTGGAGATCGGCGACGGCGTCGTCGAGGTGAAGGCCACCAACGGCGACAACCACCTCGGTGGTGACGACTGGGACCAGCGCATCGTCGACTACCTGGTCAAGCAGTTCCAGTCCGGCCACGGCGTGGACCTCAGCAAGGACAAGATGGCCCTCCAGCGCCTCCGCGAGGCCGCCGAGAAGGCCAAGATCGAGCTGTCCTCGTCCACCGAGACCTCGATCAACCTGCCGTACATCACCGCGTCCGCCGAGGGCCCGCTGCACCTGGACGAGAAGCTCACCCGCGCCCAGTTCCAGCAGCTGACCACCGACCTGCTGGAGCGCTGCAAGACGCCGTTCCACAACGTCATCAAGGACGCCGGCATCGACCTGTCCGAGATCGACCACGTCGTTCTCGTCGGCGGCTCCACCCGTATGCCCGCCGTCGCCGAGCTCGTCAAGGAGCTGACCGGCGGCAAGGAGGCCAACAAGGGTGTGAACCCGGACGAGGTCGTCGCCATCGGCGCCTCGCTCCAGGCCGGTGTCCTCAAGGGCGAGGTCAAGGACGTCCTGCTGCTGGACGTCACCCCGCTGTCCCTCGGTATCGAGACCAAGGGCGGCATCATGACCAAGCTGATCGAGCGCAACACCACGATCCCGACCAAGCGCTCGGAGATCTTCACCACGGCCGAGGACAACCAGCCGTCCGTGCAGATCCAGGTCTACCAGGGCGAGCGCGAGATCGCGGCCTACAACAAGAAGCTCGGCATGTTCGAGCTGACCGGTCTGCCCCCGGCGCCGCGCGGCGTCCCGCAGATCGAGGTCTCCTTCGACATCGACGCCAACGGCATCATGCACGTCACGGCGAAGGACCTCGGCACCGGCAAGGAGCAGAAGATGACCGTCACCGGCGGCTCCTCGCTGCCGAAGGACGAGGTCGACCGGATGCGCCAGGAGGCCGAGAAGTACGCGGAGGAGGACCACGCCCGCCGCGAGGCCGCCGAGAGCCGCAACCAGGGCGAGCAGCTGGTCTACCAGACCGAGAAGTTCCTCAAGGACAACGAGGACAAGGTCCCGGGCGAGGTGAAGACCGAGGTCGAGGAGGCCGTCGGCGAGCTCAAGGAGAAGCTCAAGGGCGACGACACGGCCGAGATCCGCACCGCCACCGAGAAGGTCGCCGCCGTCTCGCAGAAGCTGGGCCAGGCCATGTACGCCGACGCCCAGGCCGCGCAGGCCCCGGGCGGCCCCGAGGGCGCCGCCGACGGTGGTGCCAAGGCCGCCGACGACGACGTGGTGGACGCCGAGATCGTCGACGACGAGCGCAAGGACGGTGCCGCGTGACGGAGGAGACCCCGGGTTTTGAGGAGAAGCCCGACGTCCCCTCCGGCGCCACCCCCGACGACGCCGAGCCGAAGGCCGCCGCCCCCTCCTCGGAGGCGGGGGCGGCCCCGGCCGGGGACGCGAGCCAGGACGCGGGCCTGACCGCCCAGCTGGACCAGGTGCGCACCGCGCTGAGCGAGCGCACCGTGGACCTCCAGCGGCTCCAGGCCGAGTACCAGAACTACCGCCGCCGGGTCGAGCGGGACCGGGTAGCGGTCAAGGAGGTCGCCATCGCGAACCTCCTGACCGAACTGCTGCCCGTGCTCGACGACATCGGCCGCGCCCGCGAGCACGGCGAGCTGGTCGGCGGCTTCAAGTCCGTCGCCGAGTCGCTGGAGACCGTCGCGGCCAAGATGGGTCTGCAGCAGTTCGGCAAGGAGGGCGAGCCCTTCGACCCGACGATCCACGAGGCCCTGATGCACTCCTACGCCCCGGACGTCACCGAGACGACGTGCGTGGCGATTCTGCAGCCCGGGTATCGCATCGGCGAGCGCACCATCCGCCCCGCGCGGGTGGCCGTGGCCGAGCCGCAGCCGGGCGCGCAGACGGTCAAGCCGGCCGAGGAGGGCACCGAGGCGCAGGCGGACTCCGCGGAGAACAAGGAGAGCGGTGGCCCGGACGAGGGCTGACGTGAACACCGAGGGGAAGGAGGGACGTCGGGGATGAGCACCAAGGACTTCATCGAGAAGGACTACTACAAGGTCCTCGGCGTCCCCAAGGACGCCACCGAGGCCGAGATCAAGAAGGCCTACCGCAAGCTCGCCCGCGAGAACCACCCGGACGCCAACAAGGGCAACGCCAGGGCCGAGGAGCGCTTCAAGGAGATCTCCGAGGCCAACGACATCCTCGGCGACCCCAAGAAGCGCAAGGAGTACGACGACGCCCGCGCCCTCTTCGGCAACGGCGGCTTCCGCCCCGGGCCCGGGGCGGGCGGAGGCTCCTTCAACTTCGACCTGAGCGACCTCTTCGGGGGCGGCGCCCAGGGCGGCGCCGGTCAGGGCGGCGGACAGGGCGGCGCCGGAGGCTTCGGCGGCGGCATCGGTGACGTCTTCGGGGGCCTGTTCAACCGCGGCACCACCGGCACGCGGACCCAGCCCAGACGCGGCCAGGACATCGAGTCCGAGGTCACCCTGAGCTTCACCGAGGCCATCGAGGGAGCGACGGTCCCGCTGCGGATGTCCTCCCAGCAGCCCTGCAAGGCCTGCTCCGGCACCGGCGACAAGAACGGCACGCCGCGGGTGTGCCCGACCTGCGTCGGCACCGGACAGGTGGCCCGGGGCTCGGGCGGTGGCTTCTCCCTCACCGACCCGTGTCCCGACTGCAAGGGCCGTGGGCTGATCGCCGAGGACCCCTGCGACGTCTGCAAGGGCTCCGGACGCGCCAAGTCCTCGCGGACCATGCAGGTGCGCATCCCGGCCGGGGTGTCGGACGGCCAGCGGATCCGGCTGCGCGGCAAGGGCGCGCCCGGTGAGCGGGGCGGCCCGGCGGGCGACCTGTACGTGGTGGTCCACGTCAAGGAGCACCCCGTCTTCGGCCGCAAGGGTGACAACCTCACCGTCACCGTCCCGGTCACCTACGCCGAGGCGGCCCTCGGCGGCGAGGTCCGGGTGCCGACCCTGGGCGGGCCGCCGGTCACGCTGAAGCTGCCGGCGGGCACGCCCAACGGGCGCACCATGCGGGCCAGGGGGAAGGGCGCGGTCCGCATGGACGGCACCCGCGGCGATCTGCTGGTCACCGTCGAGGTGAGTGTCCCGAAGGACCTGACGGGGAAGGCTCGTGACGCGCTCGAGGCGTATCGCGAGGCGACCGCGGGCGAGGATCCGCGTGCGGAGCTGTTCCAGGCCGCGAAGGGAGCTTGATGGAGATGGACGGCCGTCGACGCAATCCGTATGAACTGACCGAGGACACCCCGGTCTACGTCATCTCGGTGGCGGCCCAGCTCTCCGGTCTGCACCCGCAGACCCTGCGCCAGTACGACCGACTGGGCCTGGTCTCCCCGGACCGCACGGCCGGCCGGGGCCGCCGCTACTCGGCCCGCGACATCGAACTGCTCCGCCAGGTGCAGCAGCTGTCGCAGGACGAGGGCATCAACCTGGCCGGGATCAAGCGCATCATCGAACTGGAGAACCAGGTCGCCGCGCTGCAGTCCCGGATCGCCGAGCTGCAGGACGCGCTGGACGGCGCGGCCACGGCGATGCGCCAGCGCGAGGCCGCGGTGCACGCCTCGTACCGCCGCGATCTGGTGCCGTACCAGGAGGTCCAGCAGTCCAGCGCGCTGGTGGTCTGGCGACCGAAACGCCAGCAGTCGGACTGACGCCGACGTGTCGCGGGAGCCTCTCCGGTACGACTCCGGAGGGGCTCCTCCGTCGCTCCGGCGACCGTACCGGGGGCCCGCGCGCGGCTGCCGTGCGTGCTGACGGCCGGTCAGTGCGTCGGTGGGTACTCCGGAAGGGGGAACTCCCCGCCGCCGGTGGTGCGGGACGGCGGCGGTGCTGTGACCGGCGCATGTACACGCGTCAATGGGATCCCCGCGGTTTGTTCACGGATCCTTCGCGAGGTCAGCGGAGTGTGTTGTTCCCATCTCGTTAAGTGGTTTCCCTTGACGCCGGTGGCGGGTGACGCGTTGTCTTTTCAGTCACATGGGCCGCACTGCAGTGCCCACGTCCCGAAAACGCACCTGAAGTGAGCCCCCGCATGCGCCGTATCGCCATATCCGTGGCCGCGTCCACCATGACCCTCTCGCTGGCCGGCTGCGGGGTGCTGGGCGCCTCGGAGAGCGCCGGCGAGGCGAGTCCCACCAAGGGCAACGACATCACGGTGGGGCTGCTGCTTCCGGAGACCGCCAACACCCGGTACGAGCAGTTCGACTACCCGATCTTCAAGGACAAGATCGCCGAGCTCACCAGTGACGAGGGCAAGGTCGAGTACGCCAACGCCGACGCGAGTGCCGACAAGCAGCTGGCGCAGATGCAGCAGATGATCGACGACCGGGTCGATGTGATCGTGCTGGACGCCGTCGACTCCTCGTCGATCGCGGCCGGGGTGCAGAAGGCCAAGGACGCCGGCATCCCCGTCATCGCCTACGACCGGCTGGCCGAGGGGCCGATCGACGCCTACATCTCGTTCGACAACGAACTGGTCGGCGAGGTCCAGGGCCGCTCCCTGCTGGAGGCCCTCGGTGAGGGGGCGGACAGCTCCTACAAGATCGTGATGATGAACGGCTCGCCCACCGACCCGAACGCCAAGCAGTTCAAGGCGGGTGCGCTGTCGGAGCTGAACGGCAAGGTGACCATCGCCGAGACCTTCGACACCAAGGACTGGAAGCCGGAGAACGCCGAGGCGAACATGGCCGAGGCGATCGCCGCGATCGGCAAGGACAACATCGCCGCCGTGTACGCGGCCAACGACGGCATGGCCGGCGGTGTCATCAAGGCCCTGGAGGCAGCGGGCGTCACCGACCTGCCGCCGATCACCGGCCAGGACGCGGAACTGGCGGCGGTGCAGCGGATCGTCACCGGTGAGCAGTACATGAGCGTGTACAAGTCGTACCCCGAAGAGGCCGAGAACGCCGCGGAGATGGCCGTCGCCAGGGTCCAGGGCCGCGACATCCAGTTCGACGCCCTCGCCCGCGACCGCGTCGACAGCCCCACCCACAAGGGCATTCCCGCCCAGCTGGTCCCCGTCCTCGCCCTGACCCAGGAGAACATCGAGGACACCGTCATCGCCGACGGCATCCACAAGGTCTCCGACATCTGTACGGCACCGTACGCGGCCGCGTGCGAGGAGATCGGCCTGAAGTAGCGGGCCGCCGATGCCGCCCACCCGCGGCGAAGGGGGCATTTCGGTCGCCGTCCCCGGGAGAGCCGTGTTGCGGACCCGGTCCCGGCCGCGCATAGTTGCGCTGCGGAAAGAGCCGGGAACCGGGGGTGGGATGGGCGATGGCCGGGCACGGCGTGGATGAGCATCCACACGGTGCTGACCGACTGTGCGAGGCCGGGGATCGGGTGTACTCCCGGGCCGTACGGCGGGGCCGCGTGCCGCGCACGGACGCCGAGACCGTGCCCTGCCTGCTGGAGCTGGCCCTGCTGCACCCCGATCCGGACGACATGGAGTGGCTGGTGCCGACCTCCCCGCAGGAGGTCATGACCCGGCTGCTGCGCTCGGTGTACGACGAGGTCAGCGCCGGTCAGCGACGGGTGGGTTCGGCGGTCGCCGCCTTCGAGTGGTACGCCGGGCTGGGCCGCCAGCTGCGCCCGGCGGCGGCCGAGGGCGGGGCGGCCATCCGGGTCCTGGACGGACTGGCCCGGATCCAGGCCGCGATGGACGAGGCGACGGAGGCGTGCACGAGGGAGGTGCTCACCGTGCAGCCCGGCGGCATCCGCCGCGAGGCCGAGCTGTCGGAGGGCCTGCACCGGGCGCTGGCGCTGCGCGGGCGCGGAGTGCGGATGCGGGACCTGTACACGCATGTGGCGCGGCACGGGCAGGGGCTGCTCAACTACCTGGAGCTGATGGGCGACGCGGTCGAGGCCCGGACCCTCGACGAGGTCATCGACCGGCTGATCCTCTTCGACCGCACGGTCGCCTTCATCCCCGCCAACACCGACCGCACGATGGCACTGGAGCTGCGGCACCCAGCGCTGATCGCCTATCTGGTGACGGTCTTCGAGCGGCTGTGGCGGCTGGCCATCCCGCTGACCGCGCCGCTGCCCGACACCGGCATCGAGGGCATCTCGCACCGCGAGCGGTCCATCGCGGCGCTGCTGGCGGAGGGCCATCAGGACGCGGTGATCGCCGAGCGGCTCGGCATCAGCGTGCGCACCTGCCGGGCCCATATCGCCCGGTTGTCGGAGACCCTGGGCGCGGCGAGCCGTACCCAACTGGGTGTCCGTATCGCCCAGGCCGGCCTGGACGGCCCGTCCGGCCCGGCCCCGACGTCCGTCAGTGTTCCCGGTCCAGGATCCCCGACCGCCCGATGAGATAGCCGAGCTGCGCCCGGCTCTCGCTGCCCAGCGTGGCGGCGAGCTTGGCGATGTGCACCCGGGCGGTTCGCACGTTCATGCCGAGGCGGTCGGCGATGACGGCATCGGTGTGGCCTTCCACGAGGAGCGCGGCGATGGCACGTTGACGGGCGGTGACACCGTCGCGGGCGGGCTGCCGGACGGCGTCGGGGTACATGGGGGTGGCGAGGTGCCACAGGCGGTCGAAGGTGGTGGCGAAGTAGGAGACGAGGGCGGGGTGGCGGATCTCCAGCGCGTGGGAGCGGTCGGCGTTGGCCGGGATGAAGGCGGCCGTGCGGTCGATGACGATGAGCCGCTCGGTGACCTCGTCCAGCGTGCGGGCCTCCACATCGCCGTGCAGCTGCTCGTAGCGGGCGGCCACCCGGGGAGCGTGGCGCAGGGTGTGCTGGTAGAGGGCGCGGATGCGGCCTCCGCGGTCGAGCACCGCCTGGTCGCGCCGCAGCGCGGCATCGTGGTACTTGCCCCGGTCCGGGATGTAGCTGCCGTGCGGCTGGATGGCCAGGATCTCGGTGGCGTCGGCCATGACCTCGTCGAGGATCCGGCCGATGCGCTCCTTCCTGTTGTGCAGTGTGATGAGGGGCGTGGTGGGTGCGGCGTCGTACCGTCCGCTGACCTGCATCAGCGGTTCGAAGGTCTCGGCCATCCGCTGCGCGCGTCTGCGCTCGTCGGCGATGCGGTCCTCGGAGGATCTGAGCATCCGGTGCAGGGCGACCGCGGGGGCTACCGGCTCCAGCCAGTCCAGGTCGTCGAGGGTGGGTCTGAGCAGGCCGAAGTCTGTGAGGCAGGGGGCCTGCTCGAAGGCGCGCGCAGGGAGTCGTCCCTCGCGAAGAGCCTGTGCGTAGAGTTCCGTTCCCGTCGCGCAGAGTTCCTCCGGGCCGTGGTCGGCGTGCGGTCGACGCGACTGCGCCGGCTCGTGGCTGTGCGTCTTCGCGGTCACGGGCGCTTCGCTTCCCCCCAGCTGCTCTTCTCCGTCTCCAGGAGCCCCGACTGGGCGATCAGGAATCCCAGTTGGGCGCGGCTGCCGCTGCCGAGGGCCTGGGCCAGCTTGGCTATGTGGGCACGGCAGGTGCGTACGTTCATGCCCAGGCGCCGGGCGATGGCCTCGTCGACATGGCCCTCGACGAGGAGCTTGGCGATGGAGTGCTGGATGTCGGTGATGCCGTCCGGGGCGGTCTCGTACGGCGTTCCGAACTTCAGCGGTACCGCGCGGGCCCACATGAACTCGAAGACCTTGATGAGATAGCGGACCAGGCCGGGATGGCGGAGCTCCAGGGCGACCTGCCGGTCCTCCCTCGTGGGGATGAAGGCCACGGTCTCGTCGCAGATGATGAGGCGTTCCACCAGTTCGTCGATGGTGCGCACCTCGACCTTGCCGTCGGCGATCTGCTCCACGTACGCCAGCGTCTGAGGGCTGTAGCGCGCGGTGTGCTGATACAGGGTGCGCAGCCGCACGCCCCGTTCGATCAGCGGCCGGTCCCGCTCCAGGCCCTTCATCAGGTTGCTTTCCAGCCGCCGGCCCCCGGGCTGTACGGTCAGCACCTCGGTGTGGCACTCGGACGTCGCGATGTTGAGGGCGGCGTTGATCCGGTCCCTGCCCTCGAGCACGGAGATCGCGTGCGTACTCGCGGGAGCCTGGGCGCTCGCCGCCATGAAGGGTTCGAACAGATCGGCCAGTTGGACCGAAAGCCGCCGGCGTTCCGTGATCTCCCGTTCGATCGGGTGGAGGCGCTGCGCCAGGGCCACGGACGGAGGTACGGGGCGCAGCCAGTTGCTGTCGTCCGGATCGGGATGGAGCAGAGCGAACTCCATCAGACAGGGGGCTGTCTCCACGTCCGTCCTCGCGATGCGCCCAGCCCGAAGCGCGCTGGCGTAGAGGCGGGTTCCCTCGCCGCACAGTTCGGTCATGGCATGGGGATGTGCCGCCTCTGTACTACTTGTCCCCAATTTTCCACCCCCCAGGGTCCTGAACATGCAGGAACATGATGCACCGATTGTGTGGCCATGACGTGCCCGAATGAGCCATCGTCTTATCCGACGGGGGAAGAGGAGACCATCGAGTGAGGACGAAGCCGACTATGAGTAAGAGAATGCTTCGCTCGGTACTTGCCGCTGCTCTTTCCGCCGTTGTGGTGCTCGGGGCCGTGAGTGGCTTGGCCGGCAAGTCCAGCGACGTTCGAGCGGACACGACGTCGAACGAAGTCGTTGTCGGTGGAACCCACACCAACGACACGTCTTGGGACTGATGGCGTTGACCACTCCACCTGACGACCGCTCCTTCCGTCGTGAAATGGCCACCGCCTACCGCTCCGGCTGGCACTTCATCGACCTGGCCACCGCCATCCCCCACAGCGGTGACTCCCTGATGGTGACCGTGTTCGGTGAGCCGGTCGTCGTCACCCGGGACGAGGACGACGACGTGCGTGCCTACCGGTGCCTGCGCAGGCCCCGAGGGGCCCCGCAGCCCGTGCGATGCGCCATCCGGTACGGAATGATCTTTGTGAACCTGGACCAGCGGGACCACCGGCTCGCGCAGCCGGATGTTCCCACCCCGAGGGCCATCTCAGCCACCCCCCGCAGTGCCTGACGCGATTCCCCCGTCGTAACAGATCGCTCAGGTGCTTCCCCCCGCAGCGGCGTCACCGTGACCTGAACACGGTGACGCCGCTGCAGCTTTGTGGGGACATTTCCCCTCATCAGCCGCCATCGGCCGCCATCGGCTGCCACCAGCCGTCATCGGCTGTCATCGGCTGTCAGCGCCCGGTGGCGTTCCGTGGCCGGATCCGGCCCTTCGCCGGCCCCCGCGGGCCCGGACCGGCGTTCCGCCCTCCTTCATCCGTACTCGGGTACGCGTGCATCCGTACCCGAGCACGCCTGTGCCTCCGCCCCCGATCTAGCCTTGAGTGCATTAGACTCAACTTTGTGTACGCGGTCCGACGCTAGGACGAGGGCGAAAGAAGACCAGGAGGAGAATCCGAACGTGGACGCCGAGCTGACCAACCGGAGCCGGGACGCCCTCGGCGCGGCCGGCAACCGGGCCGTGACCGAGGGTCACCCCGACCTCACACCCGCCCACCTGCTCCTGGCCCTGCTCCAGGGCCAGGACAACGAGAACGTCACCGACCTGCTCGCCGCCGTCGAGGCCGACCTCGCCGCCGTACGTGCCGGCGCCGAGCGCATCCTCGCCGGGCTGCCCAGCGTGACCGGCTCCACCGTGGCGCCCCCGCAGCCCAACCGCGAGACCCTCGCCGTCGTCGCCGACGCCCAGGCCCGCGCCCAGGAGCTGGGCGACGAGTACGTCTCCACCGAGCACCTCCTCATGGGTGTCGCCGCCAGGGGCGGAGCCGCCGGTGAGGTGCTCCAGGGCCAGGGGGCCGGGGCCAGGAAGCTGCAGGAGGCCTTCCAGAAGGCGCGCGGTGCCCGCCGGGTGACCACCGCCGACCCCGAGGGCCAGTACAAGGCGCTGGAGAAGTTCGGCACCGATCTCACCGCCGCCGCCCGGGAGGGCAGGCTCGACCCCGTCATCGGGCGGGACCAGGAGATCCGGCGCGTCGTGCAGGTGCTGTCCCGCCGCACCAAGAACAACCCCGTGCTCATCGGCGAGCCCGGCGTCGGCAAGACCGCCGTCGTCGAGGGGCTCGCCCAGCGGATCGTCAAGGGGGACGTGCCCGAGTCCCTCCGCAACAAGCGGCTGGTCGCGCTCGACCTGGGCGCCATGGTGGCCGGCGCCAAGTACCGCGGCGAGTTCGAGGAGCGGCTGAAGACCGTCCTCGCCGAGATCAGGGACTCCGACGGGCAGATCGTCACCTTCATCGACGAGCTGCACACGGTGGTCGGGGCCGGCGCCGGCGGCGACTCCGCCATGGACGCCGGGAACATGCTCAAGCCCATGCTGGCCCGCGGCGAGCTGCGCATGGTCGGCGCCACCACCCTCGACGAGTACCGGGAGCGGATCGAGAAGGACCCCGCCCTGGAGCGGCGCTTCCAGCAGGTGCTGGTCGCCGAGCCGTCCGTCGAGGACTCCATCGCCATCCTGCGCGGCCTCAAGGGGCGCTACGAGGCCCACCACAAGGTGCAGATCGCCGACAGCGCGCTGGTCGCCGCCGCATCCCTGTCCGACCGGTACATCACCTCCCGTTTCCTGCCCGACAAGGCCATCGACCTCGTCGACGAGGCCGCCTCCCGGCTGCGCATGGAGATCGACTCCTCCCCGGTCGAGATCGACGAGCTGCAGCGCGCCGTCGACCGGCTGCGGATGGAGGAGCTGGCGCTCGGCCGGGAGACCGACCAGGCCTCCCGGGAGCGCCTGGACAGGCTGCGCCGCGACCTCGCCGACAAGGAGGAGGAGCTGCGCGGCCTCACCGCCCGCTGGGAGAAGGAGAAGCAGTCCCTCAACCGCGTCGGCGAGCTGAAGGAGAAGCTGGACGAGCTGCGCGGGCAGGCCGAGCGCGCCCAGCGCGACGGCGACTTCGACACCGCTTCCAAGCTGCTCTACGGCGAGATCCCGGGCGTCGAGCGGGACCTGGAGGCCGCCTCCGAGGCCGAGGAGGCGCTGACATCCTCCCCCTCCGGCGGGGGTGCCAAGGACACCATGGTCAAGGAGGAGGTCGGCTCCGACGACATCGCGGACGTGGTCGCCTCCTGGACCGGCATCCCGGCCGGCCGGCTCATGGAGGGCGAGACCCGCAAGCTGCTGCGCATGGAGGACGAGCTGGGCCGGCGGCTGATCGGACAGGGTGAGGCCGTGCGGGCCGTCTCCGACGCCGTCCGCCGCTCGCGCGCAGGGATCGCCGACCCGGACCGGCCCACCGGCTCCTTCCTCTTCCTCGGCCCCACCGGCGTCGGCAAGACCGAACTGGCCAAGGCTCTCGCCGACTTCCTCTTCGACGACGAGCGGGCCATGGTCCGCATCGACATGTCCGAGTACAGCGAGAAGCACAGCGTGGCCCGGCTCGTGGGCGCGCCTCCCGGGTACGTCGGGTACGAGGAGGGCGGCCAGCTGACGGAGGCGGTGCGGCGGCGGCCGTACAGCGTCGTCCTGCTCGACGAGGTGGAGAAGGCCCACCCGGAGGTCTTCGACATCCTGTTGCAGGTGCTGGACGACGGGCGGCTGACCGACGGCCAGGGCCGCACGGTCGACTTCCGCAACACCATCCTGGTGCTCACCTCCAACCTGGGCAGCCAGTTCCTGGTAGACCCGGTCGCCGGCGAGCAGGAGAAGAAGGAACAGGTCCTCGAGGTGGTCCGGGCCTCGTTCAAGCCGGAGTTCCTCAACCGGCTCGACGACCTGGTGGTCTTCTCGGCGCTCACCAAGGACGAGCTGAGCCGCATCGCCCGGCTCCAGATCGACGGGCTGGCCCGCCGGCTCGCCGAGCGCCGGCTGTCCCTGGAGGTCACCGACGAGGCCCTGGCCTGGCTCGCAGACGAGGGCAACGACCCGGCCTACGGTGCCCGGCCGCTGCGCCGGCTCGTGCAGACCGCGATCGGCGACCGGCTGGCCAAGGAGATCCTCGCCGGGGAGATCAAGGACGGTGACACGGTCCGCGTCGACGCCTTCGGCGACGGGCTGATCGTCGGCCCCGCCACCGGCAAGACGCTGTAGCCGCTGCGGGGCCCAGGCCGGGCGGCAACCCGCAGCTCGATCCCGACCCCCTCCGGGTACGGCTTCGGCCAGGCAGGTTGCCGGGCACGGCCGAAGAGAGAGAGGGTGGACAGTACGTCTGGTCTCAGCGATGGCCGGACGAGCCAGACGACCGCAGGAGTATCCCAGTATGTCCATCGACCCGTCCTCGATTCCGAACTTCGGGGGCAAGCAGCCCGAGCCGCAGCCCCAGGGACCGGCCGGCCCCGTCGTCCCGGATCAGGACCTCGTGAAGCAGCTCCTGGACCAGATGGAGCTGAAGTACGTCGTCGACGAAGAGGGAGACCTCGCGGCGCCGTGGGAGCAGTTCCGCACCTACTTCATGTTCCGCGGCGAGGGTGACCAGCAGGTCTTCTCGGTGCGGACGTTCTACGACCGGCCCCACAAGATCGACGAGAAGCCGCAGCTGCTGGAGTCCATCGACGACTGGAACCGCCGCACGCTGTGGCCCAAGGTCTACAGCCACACCCACGACGACGGCACCGTCCGCCTGATCGGCGAGGCGCAGATGCTGATCGGCATGGGCGTCAGCCTGGAGCACTTCGTCTCCTCGACGGTCAGCTGGGTGCGCGCCGCCATCGAGTTCGACCGTTGGCTGGTGGAGCAGCTCGGCCTGGAGCAGGAGGTCAACGACGCGGAGAAGCCCGAGGACGGCGAGTAGGCGCGTACGGAGTACGCGCAGTACGCGACGCGAGGAGCCCGGCCGGTACGGAACCCCTGTGGTTCCGTACCGGCCGGGCTCTTGTGCGCCTCAGGGGTGGTCCGTGGGTTACTGGCGGGACACGTGGTACTGGCGGATGCGCCAGTGCTTGTGCTCGCGCACGACGAGGAGCGGGATACGCACGGGGATGTCGCCGCCGCTCTCGCGGAGGACGACCGGGCGAGTGGCGCTCGGGATCCCGGACGGAGATGTGGCCGGAGATGCCTTCGGCGTAGCCCGCCTTCCCGAACAGCCGCATCGCCGGCGGTCAGCCGATGCTTGCGATGGCGGCGCTCCTCGGCGGGAGAGGGCGACCTCCGCGTCGTCGGGGATGGGCAGTCCGGTGCCGGTGCCGGTGCCGGTGCCGGTGTCGGCCAGGTGCAGGGCCGTGGGCATTGAGCCGCACAGATGAGCATCGGCACGCCGCACAGATGAGCCTCGGCACGCCGCGCCGACGGGCACCCGGTGGGGCGCCCCCTACAGGACCCGGAGCCGGCCGGCGGCCTCGCGCAGGACGTCGTCCCGTTTGCAGAACGCGAACCGCACGAAGGGCGCGCCCGTCTCCCGGTGGTCGTAGAACACCGCGTTGGGTACGGCGACCACACCGGCGCGCTCCGGCAGGGCGCGGCAGAAGGCGAAGCCGTCGGAGTGGCCGAGGGGGCGGATGTCGGTGGTGATGAAGTACGTGCCGGCCGGGCGGTGCACGCCGAATCCCGCCTCGGCCAGGCCCGCCGCCAGCAGGTCCCGCTTGGCCTGCAGTTCCTTGCGGAAGGCGGCGACATAGGAGTCGGGCAGCGCCAGTGCCTCGGCGACCGCGTACTGAAAGGGGCCGGCGGAGACGAACGTCAGGTACTGCTTCGCCGACCGCACGGCGGTGAGCAGCGCCGGAGCGGCGGTGACCCAGCCGACCTTCCAGCCGGTGAACGAGTAGGTCTTGCCCGCGGAGGAGATGGTCACCGTCCGCTCGCGCATGCCCGGGAAGGTCGCCAGCGGGGCGTGCTCGGCGTCGTCGAAGACGAGGTGCTCGTACACCTCGTCGGTCACCACCAGCAGGTCCCGCTCCACCGCCAGCTCGGCGACGGCCGCCAGCTCCTCGCGGGTCAGCACGGTGCCGGTGGGGTTGTGCGGGGTGTTGATCAGCAGCAGCCGGGTGCGGTCGGTGACCGCGTCGCGCAGCTCGTCCAGGTCGAGGCGGAACGGGCCGTGGCCCTCGGCGGACGGGCGCAGGGTGACCGGGACGCGGGTGCCGCCCGCCATCGCGATGCAGGCCGCGTAGGAGTCGTAGTACGGCTCGAGGGCGATCACCTCGTCGCCGGGTTCCAGCAGGGCGAGCAGCGCGGCGGCGACGGCCTCGGTGGCCCCCGCGGTGACCAGCACCTCGGTGTCCGGGTCGTAGGACAGGGCGTAGTGGCGGCGCTGGTGGTCCGCGACAGCGGCGCGCAGCTCGGGGATGCCGGGGCCGGGCGGGTACTGGTTGCCGCGGCCGTCGCGCAGTGCCCGTACGGCGGCCTCCCTGACCTCCTCCGGGCCGTCCGTGTCGGGGAAGCCCTGGCCCAGGTTGATCGCCCCGGTCCGCACCGCGAGCGCGGACATCTCGGCGAAGATCGTCGTTCCGAACTCGGCGAGGCGGCGGTTGAGGAAGGGGCGCGCGCTGTCGGTCATGCCGGACATCCTGCGCCGAAGCTCTGGAGTTCCTCAACTCTGCTTTGGGACGAGTCGGCCGGGGGCATCTCCCGGTCACGCGACGAGCGAGGCGCCCGACGGGGGGTTGCTTCGAGGGTTTCGACAGCTTCGGGCATCGGAAGGAGGGTGACGCCGTGTTCTCTGCTCTCTCAGGCATCATCCTGGCACTGATCGCGCTGGTGTTCTGCGTGGTCATCGTGACGATCGTCCTGGCCGCGGTCCGCGCGGGCGCGCGGACCGGCCGGGGCGCACGGACGCACCGCGGGGGCGGGGGCAGTTGGTGGGCCGGCGGTGCCGGCGGCGGCGCGTCCTGTGGCGGGGGGTCGTCCTGCGGGGGCGGGTCCTCGTCGTGCGGCGGAGGCGGCTCCTCCTGCGGGGGAGGAGGCGGCGGATGCGGCGGAGGCAGCTGACACGGGGCAGCTGAGCTGCGCGACGGGGGAAGCGCATCCGTGCCACGGGGCCCGCACCTGGGAGCGGGCCCCGTTCTGCGCGCCGTGCACCCCCGAGCACCACCTCGGCGAGCGCTCGGCGCACACCGGCGCACACCGGCATGGCGGGGCGCACGCTGCAGGTGAACAGTTGCGCTGAAGAGCCCTCTGAGGGATGGAAATACCACGAAGTTGGGTAAAAACGCTGTGGCGGCGCCGTAGTTCATGATTCGCTCTCATTCACCGACGCAGCCCCCCTCGGACGTCCCGCGACCCTTCATGGCCGCGCCGACCGGGCTGACCGGGCCGCACGCCCGGTGCGACCGGCGTGCGCTGGACCCGCCCTTCCCCTTTGTGCGCCTGCGGAGCCGATCCATGCTCACGACCCTGAAAACCGCCTACACCGACACGCGCGCCGCCGACCTCGCCTGGGCGCTGGGGCGCGAACCGCTGCCCGCGCTGGCCACCCTCGACCTCGAACTGGCCGGTTCGAAACTGCAGTTGAGACTTCTCGGCGCCTCCCACCAGGTGCTTCTGGAGCAGCAGCAGGGCGTGTGCTCGGAGACGGTGGCGTGCATCCCGGGCAGCAGAACACCGCTGCCGCTGGGCGTCGCCAAGCGGGTCGGCGACTGGGAGTACGAGTTCGCGGCCCGGGTGGAACTGCTCTCACCGGGCTCGTTCGCAGGCCGCGCCCAGGAGCTGCTGGCCCTGGTCTCCGATCATCCGCACGGTCTGGCCGGTGTCTTCCCGGGCAGCCCGCACGCCTTCACGGCGCTGCTGGCCCGTCAGGACGGCGGACAGGTGCACTGGCGGACCTGGCACGCGTATCCGCAGGACGGCCAGTTGGTCGCCACCCGGACGCGGGTGGGCGTGCGGTCGGCGGTACCGTCCCCGGGGCCGCGCGGGGTCGCGGACGCGGGGGTGGACGCGGGGACGGCGGCGGGGGAATCCCTTGTGGCGTCGGGGGATTCGACGGCGGCGTCGCGGCTGAGCCCGTCCGGGACGTGACGTGCGTGCGGGGCCGGAGCGGCTCAAACCTGCCGTGCTCCATCGAACAGCAGCTCCACACGTGTGGGTGACGAAGAGCACCGGTGTCGTGACGTAACGTCACAGCGTGATCGAGCAGCAGGCCCCCGCCACGCCCGGCACTGCGCCCCCCAGGGCGGTCCCGGGCGGCTGCGCCACCGCGTGGCTGCCCGTCCGGCCCGGCACCGCCCGCCTGCTCGTCCTCGCGGGCGTCTTCGTCTGCGCCGCCTGCGGGCTCGTGTACGAACTCGTCCTCGTCGCCCTCGCCTCGTATCTGATGGGCGACTCGGTCACCCAGGCCTCCGTCGTCCTGTCCGTCATGGTCTTCGCGATGGGCGTCGGGTCGCTCGCCGCCAAGCGGCTGCGCCGCCGCGCGGCGGTCGCCTTCGGCGCGGTGGAGGCCGTCCTCGCCCTGGTCGGCGGATGCAGCGCCATGGTGCTGTACGCCCTGTTCGCCTGGACCGGAGACTGGGGCGGACCGTGGACGCACGGGCCGCGGATCCTCCTCGTCGGCTTCTCGCTCGCCGTCGGCCTGCTGATCGGCGCCGAGGTCCCGCTGCTGATGGAGCTGATCCAGCGGATCCGCCGCCAGGACGCGGGCGGCGCCGTCGCCGACCTGTTCGCCGCGGACTACGTCGGTGCCCTGATCGGCGGCCTGGCCTTCCCGTTCCTGCTGCTGCCGCACCTCGGTCAGCTGTCCGGCGCGCTGGTCACCGGCACCGTCAACGCCGTCGTCGGCGCCGCGCTGGTCCTCGGCCTGTTCCGGCGCGACCTCACCCGGCGCCACCGCCGGCTGCTGCTGGCCGGCAACGCCGCCGTCCTCGCCCTCCTCGCCGCCGCCACCGTCCTCGTCGACGACTTCGAACGCGCCGCCCGGCAGGCGGTCTACGGCCCGGAGGTCCGCGTCGCCCTGCAGACCGAGGTGCAGGAGGTGGTACTCACCGGGGGTGACGGGAGTGATGTCGGTGATGGAGGTGACAGCGGTGTTGGAGGTGTTGGGGGTGATGAGGGTGATGGAGGTGACAGCGGTGTTGGAGGTGTTGGGGGTGATGAGGGTGATGGAGGCAGCGGGCGGCGACCCCTCGAGCTGTTCCTCAACGGCAGGCTGCGGGTCGGCGGCGGGGATCCGCACCGGTACCACGAGGCGCTGGTCCACCCCGCGCTGGCCGGCCGGCACGCGCGCGTGCTGGTCCTCGGCGGCGGCGACGGCCTCGCCGTCCGCGAGGTACTGCGCCACACCGACGTACGCCGCGTCGACGTCGTCGTGCTCGACCCGGAGCTCGCCCGGCTCGCCCGGCACGACCCCGCCCTGTCGGCGCTCAACGAGCACGCCCACCGCGACCCCCGCGTGCACTCTGCGGCCGGCGACGCCTTCCGCCGACTGCGCGGAACACCCGCGGGAACGTACGACGTGGTGATCTCGGACCTGCCCGACCCGGGCCTCACGGCCGGCGCCAAGCTGTACTCGCGGGAGTTCTACGTCCTGGCCCGGCGGGTCCTGGCACCCGGCGGGCGGTTCGTGGTGCACGCCGGGCCGGCGGGCTCACAGCCCGGGACCTTCTGGACGGTGGAGTCGACTCTCCGTGCCGCCGGATTCCGTACCGCCCCCTACCAGGTGACCGGACCCGGCGCGGCGGCGGCCGGAGGTACGGCCGGAGCGGCGGCCGACTGGGGGTTCGTCCTGGCCCGCACCGGTACCGCCCCCGAGCTGCGCCTTGCCGCCGAGGGCCCGCGCCCGCACACACTCACCGGGGACTCGCTGGCCGCGGGCGCACGCGCGGCTGCCGGTACGCGCGTGCCGGGCCTGCCGCCCTCGACGCTGGTGCATCCTCGCTACTGACCCGGGCGCCCGATCCCGATCCCGATCCCGATCCCGGCCCTGGCTTCGGCGGGCGTCGTGGGCTTCGTGGACTCTGCCGGCTGTGCGGACTGTGCGGACCGCGCAGACTGTGCGGCCTGTGCGGCCTGTGCGGCCTGTGCGGCCTGTGCGGCCTGTGCGGCCTGTGCGGAGTTCGTGCCGACGGGGGGTGGAGCGGGCGACTCGTGGGTAGGGTGCCTTGCCATGGAGCATGAGGTGTTCGTTCCGGTTCCGGCCGAGCGGCTCAGGCAGGTGCTGGCCGACCCCGTACGGGTCGCCGGCGCGGTGCCCGGGCTCCAACAGGACGCCGGTGCCGAGCCCGTCGCCGGGCGGCTGAGGATGCGGATCGGCGGTCACTCCATCACCTACCGGGGTACCGCCCGGCTGTACGCCCGTCCGGACGGTGCGTACACGGTCGAGGGCGAGGGCACCGAGGTGCGCGGCTCCGGCAAGGTCTCGCTGACGCTGACACTGCGGGTCGAGGACGCCGAGGGCGGCGCCAGGATGACCTTCGACGGGAGCGCCGCGGCGGGCGGCCGGGTCACGGAGCTGCCGCAGGACGCCGTCGCCTCGGCCACGGCCCGGCTGCTCACCCGGTTCGGGGAGAGCCTGGGCGGAGCGGCGGAGGAGGGCGGTCCGGCTGGACAGGCCGACGGCACCGGGGACACCGGGGGCACGGCGGAGCCGGCCGGGTCGGCCCCCGAGACCGTCGATTCCCTGGCCACGGAGGACTTCGCGCCCACGGCGTCGGGTGACCTCGACGCGGCACCCGACGCCGACGACGCCCCGGTGCCGCCGCCGTCGGACGCCGCACCCGAGAAGGACCCGTCCGAGCCCGCCGAGTCCTCTGAGTCCTCTGAGTCCTCTGAGTCCTCTGAGTCCTCCGAGCCGTCCGACTCGTCCGCGGCATCCGTCTTCGACGTGGAGATCCCCCCGTCCTCCCTCGACCCCGGCACCGAAGCGGCCGATGCGGATGCCGGTGCCGGTGCCGCCGAGGTCGGCGCCGACGGCGAGCAGCCCCCCGCCGAGGCCGCCCATGCACGGCGGACGATGATCGGGCGCAGCGCGGAGGAGGTGGACCACGCCCCGCCTCGGGGCCGGTACGCCCCCGTCCCGGCGCCGCAGCCGGCCACTTCCGGTACGCCCCTGCGCTGGGCGGCCCCCGCTGCGGCGTTGGTGGTGGCGTCGGCGATCGTGGTGGGCCGGGTGTTGCGCCGCCGCCGGTGAGACAGCGGGCGTGCCCGCACCCCGCCCCCGGCCCGCGGCGGTGGGCTGTGCCCGGCCGCAGCCTAGGTCCGATCGGCCGCGCACAGCCCCGGCGGGCTGGGACGGATCCGGGTACGGCCCCGGCGGGCCCGGAAGATCCGGGTACAGCTTCCGGCGGGCTGGGACGGATCCGGGTGCGGCTTCCGGCGGGCCAGAAGGGTCCGGGTGACAGCCCCCGGCGGGCCAGGAGGGTCCGGGTGACAGCCCCCGGCGGGCCCGGATCCGCCACCCCCGCCGGCCGGAGCGGTCAGGCCCCGGCACGCCCCGGACTCCGTCCCGCTGCCCGCCGCCCGGGGCCCCAGTAGGGTCGTCCCGTGAGTAACAAGACGATCACTCTGTCCGCGGGCGACACGGAGGCGACCGTGCTGCCCGGCAACGGCGGCCGGATCGGCGGGCTCCGCGTCGGCGGTGTCGAGCTGCTCCGGCAGGGCGAGCGCTACGGCTGCTTCCCGATGGTCCCCTGGTGCGGCCGGATCCGCGAGGGCCGCTTCCGGGACGGCGCCACCGTCCACCAGATGCCGCTGAACTCCCCGCCCCACGCCATCCACGGCACCGCACGCGACGGAGCCTGGCGCACCGCCCGCGTCGCCGACGCCGAGGCGGTACTCACGTACGACCTGGTCGAGCCCTGGCCCTACCCCGGCCGGGTCACCCACCAGATCGCGCTCGCCGAGGACAGCCTCACGCTGACGATGTCGGTGGAGACGTACGAGTCGTCGTTCCCGGCGCAGATCGGCTGGCACCCGTGGTTCAACCGGAGCCTCGACGGGTCGGACGCGACGCTCGCCTTCGACCCGGCCTGGCAGGAGGAGCGCGGCGACGACCACCTGCCCACCGGCAAGCGGATCGACCGCACCCCGGGCCCTTGGGACGACTGCTTCGGCATGCCCGGCGGCGTCGACGTCACCGTGACCTGGCCGGGGCGGCTGGAGCTGAAGGTGACCAGCCCCGAGGAGTGGGTCGTGGTCTACGACGAGCAGGACGCCGCCGTGTGCGTGGAGCCGCAGACCGGCCCGCCCAACGGCCTGAACACCCTCCCGCGCATGGTCACGCCGCTGGAGCCGCTGGAGGCCACCGCCACCTGGAGCTGGCGCCGCCTCTAGCGGCGTCTAGTCTGGCCACTATGAGCGAGGTACGCGGCGCGCTGCTGCAGCAGATCAAGGACAAGGCCGTGGTGCACGGCAAGGTGACCCTCTCCTCCGGCCTGGAGGCGGACTACTACGTCGACCTGCGCCGCATCACTCTGGACGGGGAGGCCGCGCCGCTGGTCGGTCAGGTGCTGCTGGACCTCACCGCCGACCTGGACTTCGACGCGATCGGCGGGCTGACCATGGGCGCCGACCCGGTCGCCGCGTCGATGCTGCACGCCGCCGCCGCGCGGGGCCGGAAGCTAGACGCCTTCGTCGTCCGCAAGGCCGCCAAGGCGCACGGCCTGCAGCGCCGCGTCGAGGGCCCGGACATCGCGGGCCGCCGGGTGCTCGTCGTCGAGGACACCTCCACCACCGGCGGCTCGCCGCTCGCGGCCGTAGATGCGGTGCGCGAGGCGGGCGCCGAGGTCGTGGCCGTGGCGACGATCGTCGACCGGGCGACCGGCGCCGCCGAGAAGATCGAGGCGGGTGCCGGGGTGCCCTATCGCTACGCGTACGACAAGGACGAGCTGGGCCTGGACTGAGCCCGCGCCGCGGCCCCGCCGCCCCCTCCCACCCGGGTCGTGCCCGCCCACTCGGAGTATCCCGCTGCGTCTGGAAAGATGGGGCCGACGATGACGTCGCCCCCAAGGTCTAGGTCAGGGCCCGTAGACGCACACGACGCCCACCCGCACATACAAGGAGCGGACAGATGCCCATCGCAACCCCCGAGGTCTACAACGAGATGCTGGACCGGGCGAAAGCAGGCAAGTTCGCCTACCCGGCCATCAACGTGACCTCCTCCCAGACCCTGCACGCGGCGCTGCGCGGCTTCGCGGAGGCGGAGAGCGACGGCATCGTTCAGATCTCCACCGGCGGTGCCGAGTTCCTGGGCGGCCAGCACAGCAAGGACATGGTGACCGGCGCGGTCGCGCTCGCCGAGTTCGCGCACATCGTCGCCGAGAAGTACGACGTGCAGATCGCGCTGCACACGGACCACTGCCCGAAGGACAAGCTGGACGGCTACGTCCGCCCGCTGCTCGCGGTCTCCGAGGAGCGCGTCAAGGCCGGCCGCAATCCGCTGTTCCAGTCCCACATGTGGGACGGCTCGGCGGAGACCCTGGCCGACAACCTGGCCATCGGCCAGGAGCTGCTGGAGCGCGCCCGCGCCGCCAAGATCATCCTCGAGGTCGAGATCACCCCGACCGGCGGCGAGGAGGACGGCGTCTCGCACGAGATCAACGACTCCCTCTACACCACGGTCGACGACGCGCTGCGCACCGCCGAGGCCCTGGGCCTGGGCGAGAAGGGCCGCTACCTGCTCGCGGCCTCCTTCGGCAACGTCCACGGCGTCTACAAGCCGGGCAACGTCGTGCTCCGCCCCGAGCTGCTGAAGGAGCTCAACGAGGGTGTCGCCGAGAAGTACGGCCGGCCGGCCGGCAGCAAGCCGTTCAACTTCGTCTTCCACGGCGGCTCCGGCTCCACGGAGGAGGAGATCCGGACCGCGCTGGAGAACGGCGTGATCAAGATGAACCTGGACACCGACACCCAGTACGCGTTCACGCGCCCGGTGGCCGGCCACATGTTCGCCAACTACGACGGCGTCCTCAAGATCGACGGCGAGGTCGGCAACAAGAAGGCCTACGACCCGCGCACCTGGGGCAAGCTGGCCGAGGCTTCGATGGCCGACCGCGTCGTCGAGGCCTGCCGCAACCTGCGCTCGGCGGGCACGCGGATCAAGTAACCGTCCGCGCCCCCACGGCGCCCCCAGGGTGGCGCCACGGTTGGCCCCAAGACGTACCCGAGGCCCGGCACCCGTGCGGTGCCGGGCCTCGGGCATGCCGCAGACTGGTCCCATGGCCATTCACGAGAACCTCCTCGGGGGACCGCCCCCGACCCACCTCCCCGACGACCCCGAGCCGCGCGAGCTGCTCGCGGGCGGCACCTCGCCCGCCGATGTCGCCGCCAAGCACCCGACGTCCTCGCTGGCCTGGGCACAGCTGGCCGACGACGCGTTCGAGCGGGGCAGCGTCGTGGAGTCGTACGCCTACGCCCGTACGGGCTACCACCGCGGCCTGGACGCCCTGCGCCGCAACGGCTGGAAGGGCCACGGCCCGGTGCCCTGGGAGAACGGTGCTACATATGATCGTTCAGTTTCTGCATTCCGTGCCGCCGTCGCTGTCTGAGTGACGGCGGCACAGACGTCTCAACTGCGGTGACTACCGCTTCAGTTCGGCGTACGCCTCGGCGCTGCTGTCCTTGAGGAACTGCCAGCAACGCTCCGTCTCTTCCTTCTCGTCGATCGCGTCGGCGGCACGGGCGAGGGCCGCGAGGCAGCGCAGGAACCCGCGATTGGCGCGGTGGTCCCAAGGGATGGGGCCATGTCCCTTCCACCCGGCCCGGCGCAGCGAGTCCAGACCGCGGTGATAGCCGGTCCGCGCATACGCGTACGACTCGACCACTCGCCCCGCCTCGAAGGCGTCGTCGGCGAGCATCGCCCAGGCGAGCGAGAACGTGGGGTGCTTCGCCGCGACCTCGGCTGGCGGCAGGGACTCCTCGCCCAGCAGGCGGTACGCCTCTTCGTTCTCCGGCAGGTGGGTCGGGTCCGGGCCGCCGAGCAGGTTCTTGTGCGTCGTCATGCAATCAGTCTGCCACTCGGGGACGGACTTTCGGGGCACCTCTGCGGCATATCGGCCGTGGACCGGGTGGAAATGAGAATGGCGCTTGATGTACCTGATCGCGATGTGCGACGATCCGACCCATGGCGGTACGACGGGGGTCCTCCGGGGCAATTCAGGTGGGCGTTTACACCCGGATCAGCAAGGACGACGAGGCCGAGGGGCTGGGCGTCGCACGGCAGGAGGAGGACTGCCGACTGCACTGCGCTGCCCGGGGGTGGGAGGTCGCCAAGGTCTACGAGGACAACGACCTCTCCGCGTACAAGCGCAAGACGGTCCGTCCGGAGTTCCGGCAGATGCTGGAAGACCTGCAGGCCGGGCGGATCGACGGGGTCGTCGCCTGGGACATCGACCGGTTCACGCGCCAGCCGCGTGAACTGGAGGCGTGGATCGACGAGTACGAGGATGCCGAGCACCGTGAGCGGCACCTCGTCTTCGACTCCGTGTCGGCTTCGGACATCGACCTGTCCACGGAGAACGGCCGGTTCATTGCGCGGATCAAGGTCACCATCGCCAACAAGTCCTCGGCAGACACGTCGAAGCGGACGAAGCGCAAACACCTGGAACTGGCGGCGAAGGGCAAGCTCCCCGGTGGTCGGGCGCCGTACGGATGGAACCGCGAGGATCGCAGGACCTTGGTGCCGGAAGAGGCCGAGAACCTCCGCAAGGCGGTGAGGGATTTCCTCGGTGGCGTCCGCTGGGCCTCGATCGCGCGTGAGTGGCGGGACAAGGGGGTAAGGTCGCACAGCGGCGGCGTCTTCGACGACTCCAAGATCAAGCGGATGCTGATGAACCCGCGGATCTGTGGTTATCGGATGCACCAGGGTGAGTTGTTCCTGGACGAGAGCGGTGCTCCCGTCGTCGGCGATTGGGAGCCGATCATCACTCCCGATGACTGGTACCTGCTGACGGAGAAGGTCAAGCGGGAGTCGGAGGGACGTGTCCCACGGGACACCGCCACCAAGTACCTGCTCTCCGGCATCGCCCGGTGCGGGCGGTGCGGCACGAAGATGCGGGCCTTCCCGTCGTACCGGAAGACAAAGACGTCGTCGCAGTTCAAGTACGCGTGCCCCGGCAAGAACGACGGCGGCTGCGGAGGAGTGGCCCGGGCCGGCGAACCGGTCGACCGTCTCATCAGGAACGCGGTGTTCCTCAGCTCGGACAAGGCGCTGGCGAGCGTACGTGAGCGCGCGCCGGAATGGACCAAGGAGCAACAACTGGCCGCCCTGGAACGGGACATGGCCGAGTTCAAGCAGGCGTGGCAGGAGAAGCGCATGTCGGCCTCCCGCTACATCGCGCTCACCGAGGACCTGGAGAAGCAGATCGCGGAGTTGCATCGGGAGCGAGCCCTGCATCGGGCAGAGGCCGCGACTTTCGCGGCAGGCCCCATCGACATACGGGGTCGCTGGGAGAATTTGGCTATCGAGCAGCAACGCGCCGCGGTCCTCAAGGTCTTCCGCGCGGTCATTGTTAAGCCTGCTTCCAACGGGCCGATCTTCGATCCGGCGGACATCGAGCCGGTGCTCAGGTGACAGATGGAAGCCGGGTCCCCTTGCCTGTTGGGGACCCGGCTTCGTTGGTTCACGACCGGTCGCCGCAGCCCACCGGGCCGACACCATCGTGATCGACAGCCTCAAGGACGCGGTCAGCACGATGGTCGACGACAGCCTCGCGGTCTCCTTCCACAACGCCCGCAATCGCGCCCTGCGAGGCGGCGTCGAGATCCTGGAGCTGCACCACACCCAGCGCAAGGCCACCGCCGACGCCCCGCGCGGTCAACGCCCCAGCCTGGACCAGGTCTACGGCTCCACCTGGTACGTCTCCGGCGCGGGCAGCGTCCTGTTCGTCACCGGCAAGGCCGGCGACCCGGCCGTCACCCTGCACCACCTCAAGACCCCCACCGGGGAGGTCGGCCCGCTGGACGTCACCCACGACCACGTACGGGGCACCACCACGGTCGACCCCACCAAGGACCCGGCTGTCCTGCTCCGCAACGCCCCGGGCGGACTGACCGCCCGCGAACTGGCAGCCATCCTGATCGACGGCGATCCCGACCGCGCCGACGTGGAGAAGGCCCGACGTCAACTGGACCGCCTCGTCGAGAGCGGCCTGGCCACCAAGGCCCACGGCAACGCCGGAGGAGCCGGAGGCGGACAGCAGAACCGCTACTACGCCTCCGCACGCCACCTCACCGCCGTGGGCTGAGCGCTCTGCAGGCCCACGCGGAGCGATCACGCGACCGTACACGCGGCCTCTGCACACCGACACCGCCGTGAACCGCTCACAGCGTGCACGCTCACCGCAGTGCGCTGGCGCGGCGAGTGCTAGCGAGTCTCGTGGAACGCGTTGTCCGACGTGGCCAGCGCCATCGGCGCCGACCCCACCGCCGCCTTCTTCTACCCGATCGTGGTCGACGGACTCATGGCCCTCGCGCTGACCGCCACACTCGTGCTGCCCGACTCCGACCGGAAGTTCGCGCTACGCGTCCTGGCGGCCTACACGATCGCCAGCCTCCTGCTGAACTACGTGCACGGCCTCACCCCGTCCCTGCACACCACGTCGACCCAGCTGGGCCGACTGACCGACTGGGCCCCGGCGAACTGGGCTCTCGTACTGCTGGCGACCTCGCTCCCGGTCGGGTCGATCTACTTCGGGTCGGACCTCGTGGCGAAGGTGCTGCACCACAACCCCGAGGCGGCCGACTCCGCCGCCGCCCCCGCTGCACAGTCGGTCAGCCAGCAAGTTGACGAGTCGGCCGGTGAACAGGCCACACGGTCGAGGTCTGACCAGGCCGAATCGGCGCCCGAGCGGCCGACCGAGTCGCCCCCCGCTCCAAGGCCAAGACCCTGGCCATGCGCCTGCGGGACCGCACCACCGAGTACCAGCGGTACATGGTCGACTTCAGCGTCCCGTTCGACAACAACCGGGCCGAACGCGACCTGCGGATGATCAAGGTGCAACAGAAGGTCTCCGGGGCCTGGCGGACGCTGCCCGGCGCGAGACGCTTCGCCCGGATCCGCGCCTACATCTCCACCGTCCGCAAACACAACATCAGCCCCCTCACCGCCCTACGCGACCTCTTCGCCGGACGGCCATGGATGCTGCCCGCAACCAGCTGAAACCCCTAAACAGTTACCCCCACTCCCATTAGGACTCTTAATCCGTTGGACGTGGGCGAGCCTCTCCTGTCGGAGGCTTGTCCCCCGCCCACTCCGTGGAGCAGATCCTGGCAAGGTCCACCACCCACTCCAGATTCCGCTCCGGCAACTGGGCCGCGAGGCTGTCCAGCCACTCCTGCTCGGTCATACCGTTCCCCCTCATGCTCTCAGTTACATATTCCACCATTCTCTTGGGAGCACGAGCCGAACCGCGGCTTCCTGCGCGCCCTGCACGCCCTCGCCCGCGCCGCACAGTCGATCGGCGAGAAGGAGGAGTACGAGCGCTGCAGCCAGTTCCTGCGCGACTCCTCACCGACGGCGGCCGACGTCCTCCGCTAGCCAGCGGCCAGCGGTCAGCGGTCAGCGGCCAGCGGTCAGCGGTCAGCGGTCAGCGGCCAGCGGTCAGCGGTCAGCGGTCAGCGGTCAGCGGCCACCGGGCCCGCCTGTGGACAGGCGGGCCTTGCGGTTCCCTGGGAGGATTGCGGAGGATGCCGTGTGGGGACCGGGGCCCCCGTGCCGGTAACGGCAGGGGCGGACCGCTACCCGGAGTGCACATCAGGAGACAGCGATGTCCCAACAGGCTCACCCGACGCCTCAGCCCGCTGAGGCCCACGAGCCCGAGACCCCGCATCTCGACTTCCAGGGAACGACGCCTTACGAGGACTACGTCAAGGCGGACGTCCTCACCCACCTCCAGCACACCCTCTCCGACGATCCCGGAGAGATGGTCTTCCTGGTCACGACCCAGGTCATGGAGCTGTGGTTCACCGTGATCGTCCACGAGTGGGAGACCGCGGCCCACGCCCTGCGAGGCGACGACATCCGCACGGCGACCGACGCGCTGAAGCGCTCGGTGCGGGAGCTGGAGGCGCTCAACGCCTCCTGGAAGCCCCTCGGCCAGCTCACGCCGGCCCAGTTCAACTCCTACCGCGACGCCCTCGGGGAGGGCTCCGGCTTCCAGTCGGCCATGTACCGCAGGATGGAGTTCCTGCTCGGCGAGAAGTCCGCCTCCATGCTCGTACCGCACCGCGGCGCCCCGCGCGTGCACGCGGAGCTGGAGAAGGCGCTGCACGAGCCGAGCCTGTACGACGAGGTGGTCCGCCTGCTGGCGCGGCGCGGGTACGACATCCCGGACGCCGTGCTCGGCCGCGACGTCACCCGGCCGTACGAGCCGTCGCCGCAGGTGGAGTCGGTCTGGACGGCCGTGTACGAAGGCGACCAGAACGGCGAGGCGGCGCGGCTCGGCGAGGCGCTGACCGATGTCGCCGAGCTGGTGTGGCGCTGGCGCAACGACCATCTGGTCGCCACCCGGCGAGCGATGGGTGCCAAGACGGGCACCGGTGGCTCCGCCGGGGTGGCCTGGCTGGAGAAGCGCGCCCGTAAGAACGTCTTCCCCGAGCTGTGGACGGCGCGGTCGTATGTCTGAGACGGAACGGGGCGGTGTGCCGGAACTCGTGAGCGAGGCCGCGGAGTCGGACGCGGCCGACGCGCTGCGCGGGCTGCGCGAGCGGTTCGTCCTCGACGAGGTCGTCTATCTGGACGGCAACTCGCTGGGCGCGCTGCCCGCGGAGGTCCCCGCGCGCGTGGAGGACGTCGTACGGCGGCAGTGGGGCGAGCTGCGGATCCGGTCCTGGGAGGAGAGCGGCTGGTGGACCGCCCCCGAGCGGATCGGCGACCGGATCGCCCCGCTGGTCGGCGCGGCCCGTGGGCAGATCGTCGTCGGCGACTCCACCAGCGTCAATGTCTTCAAGGCGCTCGTGGCCGCCGTCCGGATGGCGGGGGAGGGCCGGGACGAGATCCTCGTCGACGCCACCACCTTCCCCACGGACGGGTACATCGCGGAGTCCGCGGCCCGGATGACGGGCCGCGCCCTGCGGCCGGTGGCCCCCGCCGACGTCCCTGACGCGGTCGGCGACCGTACCGCCGCCGTCCTGCTCAACCACGTCGACTACCGCACCGGACGGCTGCACGACCTGCCTGCACTCACGGCGGCCGTGCACGCGGCGGGCGCGTACGCCGTGTGGGACCTGTGCCACAGCGCGGGCGCCCTGCCGGTCGGCCTCGACGAGCACGGCGTCGACCTCGCGGTCGGCTGCACGTACAAGTACCTCAACGGCGGGCCCGGTGCGCCCGCCTACCTGTACGTGCGTGCGGAGCTGCAGGACCGCTTCGACTCGCCGCTGCCCGGCTGGAACTCGCACGCCGAGCCGTTCGGGATGCGGGCCGGGTACGAGCCGGTCGCGGGTGCCCGGCGCGGTCGTGTCGGCACCCCCGACATCCTCTCCATGCTCGCCCTGGAGGCGGCCCTGGAGGTGTGGGACGGGGTGTCCGTCGAGGCGGTGCGGGCCAAGTCGCTGGCGATGACCGACTTCTTCCTGCGCTGTGTCGGCGCGTACGTCCCCCAGGGGCGGGTCGTGTCGCTGACTCCGGCGGCGCACGCCGAGCGCGGCAGCCAGGTCGCGCTGCGCTGCGACGACGCCGGGGACGTGATGAAGCGGCTGATCGAACGCGGGGTGGTCGGGGACTTCCGGCACCCGGACGTCCTGCGCTTCGGCTTCACCCCGCTGTACGTCGGCTTCGCGGACGTGGAGCGGGCGGCGCGGGTGCTGGGGGAGGTCGTGAGGTAGCCCGGGGGCGGGGGCGGGGGCGGGACGGGCGTGTGGTCGCGGCGGGAACCGCGGTGGCTGCCGGGGGCGTCGACGCCGGTGTGCAGCAGCAGAGCAGGGTGAGGCAGCGGTCCGGCGTGGGGCAGCGGTCCGGCGTGGGGCAGCGGTCCGGCGTGGGGGAGCAGGGCCGGGGATGCGCCGGGTGTCTGATCGCTCTCGTCGGCGCCTCGGCCGCCGTGCTCACCTGGGCGCCGCACGCCCGGGTCAGCGTCACCGGCGGCTTCGAGGGCATGCACCGCGACCTCAGCGTCCTCTATGTCGACCTTCCGCTCATCGCCCTGGGCGGGGCGCTCGTGCCGGTGGCCGTGTGGTCGCTGGGGCTGCGACTGCTGGGACGGCCGTGGGCCGCGCTGCTGGGTGCGCTGGTCACGCTCGTTCTCGGCGTGTGGGGGCTGACCGGCTGGTGGGAGCCGTACGAGCGGCCTGAGTTCGCTGGTTAGCCCGACTTCACCGCTCTTGCGCCCGAGTCCGCTGTTCAGGGCCTGAGTTCGCCGGGTGGGGGAGGGACGGAGCGGCTGCGGGGCGGTCCGGTCGCCGACACCGCGCGCGGCACCCCTCCCGCGTCCCCCAACGGCCTCACCCAGCGTGATATCCCCGTGTTCGCGCACGTCACCGGCCTGGTACCGTCCCGCCATCGGCCGATTCGTACTTGTGGTCAGTCAGCCAACACCGTTTCGTCGCTGAGAGGTTGGAGCATGCCGGACGCAGCCGCCGAGCCGGGGAACGCCGCCGCGCGGAACGCCGCGGAGGAGAAGTCGCTGTTCTCGCACGCTGCGGTGGACCCCGCCGTCACCTCGGCGTACGGCGATCATCCCGACCAGGTGATCGACTTCTACCCCCCGCGCAGCGCGGGCGATCCGGGCGGGTTCGCGCCGCTGGTCGTGGTGGTGCACGGCGGCGCCTGGCGCGCCCCGTACGACCGGCGGCACATCAGTCCGTTCGCCGGGTTCCTGGCCCGCCGGGGGTTCGCGGTGGCGAACGTCGAGTACCGGCGGGGGGCACCCCTCGGCGGTACTGCGGCGAGCGGGGAGAGGGCGGCGACGGCGCGCCGGGCCGGTCACGCCGAGGGCGGGGAGACCGTCGCCGGGCGCTGGCCCGACACCTTCGACGACGTGGCCGCCGCGCTCGACGCGCTGCCCGCGCTGGTACGGGAGCACCTGCCGCAGGCCGACCCGCGCCGCATGGTGATCACCGGGCACTCGGCGGGCGGTCATCTCGCCCTGTGGGCGGCGGCCCGGCACGTACTGCCCGCCGACGCACCCTGGCGCACGGACCGCCCCGCCCCACTGCGCGGCGTCGTCGCTCTGGCCCCGATCGCGGACTTCGCCGTCGCCGACGAGCTGGACGTGTGCGGCGGTGCCGTCCGCCAACTCCTGGGCGGCGACGACGGGTACGCCGAGCGGCGCCCGTACGCGGACCCCGCGCTGCTGCTGCCGACGGGCATCGCCACCACGCTCGTCCAGGGGCGCACCGACGCGGACGTGCCGCAGGAGGTCACCGAGTCGTACGCGGACGCGGCGGCCGGAGCGGGTGAGGTGGTGGGCGTGACGCTGCTGGAGGACGTCGGTCACTTCCCGCTGATCGACCCGGCGGCGGACGCGTGCGCGGTGGTGGCGGAGGAGATCGCGCAGTTGGCGTGGTGACGGGTCCGCGTCCGCGCGGGGCAATATGCCCGGCCCGGTCTGCCGGGCCCACCCGTCGCACCCCGTTGAAGCTGTGGGTCTCGGTGTAGTTGCGGGTTCCGGTTGAAGCTGTGGGTCTCGGTGTAGCTGCGGGTTCCGGTTGAAGCTGTGGGTCTCGGTGTAGCTGCGGGTTCCGGTTGAAGCTGTGGGTCTCGGTGTAGCTGCGCGTTCCGGTTGAAGCTGCGGGTCCCCGTCGCAGCTGCGGGTCCCCGTCGCAGCTACGGGCCCCGTCGTACCCGTAGTACCTGAGAGCTACGTCGCAGGTGAGCTCCGCGGCGTGACGCGGGCCAGGGGCCGCGCTCCGTAACTTCCTTTCCATGCAGGTCCGATGAGCGGGCGGGCGGAAGGGGAAGCGACATGGCGCGGGGGACGGCTGGACAAGGGCGTCGGCGGCGGCAGCACGGTCGGCCGACCGGACGATGGCTCCGCACCCTGCTCGCCGTCCTCATCACCGGCGCCGTCGTGTTCCCGCTCTCCGCCGCCGCCCGACCGACGGTTCCGGCCCCCGCCCCGGCCGTGCTCGCCCCGGTGACGGCGGCGACCCTGCAAGGGACCTACGCGGCCCACCGGGCCAACGCCGCCCAGGCGTCCCGTATGGCGGCCGAGCATGGCGACCGCCACCGAGCTGCCGCCGTGCGCGCGTTGGCCGACCCGGACCGGTCCCTGCTGGCCTTCGACGGCAGAGGCACCGGCCGCGCCACGGAGGTTCTCGGCGACCTCGCCCGCGCCGACCGCATCGCCGTCCTGGTCCCCGGCTCCGACACTGGCCTGGACACCTACGGCCGGTTCCGCGCCGCGGCCCTCGCCCTCCACCGGCAGCTCGCCACCCAGGCACCCGAAGGCTCGCGGACCGCGGTCGTGGCCTGGCTGGGCTATGAGACGCCCGGCACGGTGAGCACCGCGGTGACCACCACGGTCCGCGCCGAGCACGCCGCCCCGCACCTGCGTGCACTGGTCCGCGTCCTGCGGTCCGTCACCGCTCCGGACCCGCACATCACCCTGGTGTGCCATTCCTACGGCAGCGTCGTCTGTGCCCGAGCGGCGTCCGGCCTCGACGTCGCCGACATCGTCCTGCTGGGCAGCCCCGGCACCGGCGCCGACACGGCCGCCGCGCTGGGCACGGACGCCCGTCTCTGGGCGGCCCGCGGCGCCGACGACTGGGTGGAGCACGTCCCCCACATCAGCGCCGGCCTGTTCGGTACCACCGTCGGCTTCGGCACCGACCCGCTCTCCCCGGAGTTCGGCGCCCGGCTCTTCGACGCCGGCGACGGCGGCCACAGCGACTACTTCGACCCCGGCTCCCCGTCCCTGACGAACCTCACCCGGATCGTCCTGGGCCGGGGTGTGGAGGTACCTCGTGTCTGATGCCCGAGACCGGCGTGTTCGTCATGCTCCCTGGTTCTGCGTGCGACCGAGCACCACGTGGGCTGCCGCCCGCGCCGCCGCCCGAATAGAGGCGGCCACCCCGGCCCACCGGGACCGTGCTGTCGACGCCCTGCGCGCCGCCGCGATCCTCGGTGTCGTCCTGGGCCACTGGCTGGTGACGGCCCTGGTCGCGGACGGCGGCACGCTGCACACGGCCAGCCCGCTGCAGCATCTGCCCTGGCTGGCCCCGGCATCCTGGGCCTTCCAGACCCTCGCCGTGTTCTTCCTGGTCGGCGGACACCTCGCCACCCGTGGCTATGCCTCCGCCCGCGTCGGCGGCACCTCGTACGGGAGTTGGCTGTCCGCCCGGCTGTCCCGGCTGTTGCGCCCGGTCGCGGCCGTCATCGCGCTGTGGACGGTCGCGTCGGTGGCGCTGCTGCTGACCGGTGCCGATCTCACCACGGTGCGCACTCTGGTCAGGCTGGCCCTGTCACCGCTGTGGTTCCTGCTGGTGTTCGCGGTGCTGACGGCCGCGACCCCGCTGCTGACGCGGCTGCATCCGCTCTGGCCACTGGTCGTCGTCCTCCATGTCGACCTGCTGCGCTTCGGCCTCGGCGGCCCGGCCTGGCTCGGCTGGGTCAATCTGGCCGCGGGCTGGCTGGTGCCCTACTCGCTCGGCGCCGCCTGGACCCGTGGCGAGCTGGAGGGCCGCCGGCCCGGCACGGCCCTGCTCATCGGCGGTTCGGTGGCCACGGCGGCGCTGATCGCCTGCGCCGGCTACCCGGCGTCCATGGTCGGCGTTCCCGGCGCCCCGGTCTCCAACCTCGATCCACCCACGCTGGCCGCCGTCACCTTCGGCCTGGCCCAGTGCGGCCTCGCCCTGCTGCTGCGTGGACCACTGCGCCGGGCGACGCGCAGACCGGCCGCCTGGACGACGGTGGCGCTGGCCAACCTCTCCGCGATGACGATCTTCCTCTGGCACCAGACAGCCCTGCTGGCGACCACGGCCACCGGTCTGCTCGCCGGCCGCCTGCCCGGCCTGCACACCCTCCCCGACGGCCTGGGCTGGGTCGCGGCCCGGCTGGTCTGGATACCGGTGTTCGCCCTGGCCCTGACCGGATGCTGGGCGGCCTTCCACGGCGCCGAGCGGGGCGGTGGTCGTCGCTCTCACGTGGTGCGGTCGCATCGCGCAGAGGACAGCACCGGGGCAGAGCGCACGTCAGAGCCTAGGGTGGGGGCGTGATGAGCAGGGGGAGCGGGGTTCCGCGCTGGCTGGGGGTGTTGCGCGACGATCTGTGGACCGCCCGAGCCGACCCGCTGCCGCCCTCGCTGTGGCTGCGCTGGGTGCCGCACGGACTGGTGTGCCTGGCCGCCTTCGGCGTGCTGCTCGGTGACGCGGCACAGCTGAGCGACCACGGCAGGCTGGAGCCCGAGTTCGCTTTTCTGATCGGGTTCGGCCAGGCCGCCGCGATGGCGTTGGCACTGTGGCGGCCGGTCCCGGCCTGGTGGGTGTCGACGGCGGCCACAGCAGTGGGAGCGGTGGCAGTTCGCGCCATGTTGGAACCTCACGGGGACACGTTCACCTGGCCCTGGACACCGGCCGGGATCGTCGCCCACATGGTCGTCCTGCTGTTGCTCGCGCTTCGGGTCCGCACCCGTGTGGCGGTGGAGGCCCTGGCCCTGAGCGCGCTGCTCACCTACGTCCTCCAGGGCCTGCTGGGCGCGCAGCACTACCAGCCCACCGGACTGGTGGCCGTCATCCTGTTCGCCGTCGTAGTCCTGCTCGGCATCGCCCTGCGCGGTCGCCGGGAGGCCCGCGCGGAACTGGTGCAGCAAACCAGTCTCACCGCCGAGGAGCGCGCCCGCCGCACCCTGCTGGAGGAGCGCAGCCGCATCGCCCGCGAGCTGCACGACGTGGTCGCCCACCACATGTCGGTCATCTCCATCCAGGCGCAGGTCGCCCCGCATCTCGTCCAGAACCCGTCCGACGAGCTGAAGGAGAACCTGGCGGGCATCCGGCAGAACGCGCTGGAGGCGCTGACCGAACTCCGCCGCGTGCTGGGCGTCCTGCGCTCCGAGCACCCGGAGACCGGTGAGCCGCTCGACAGGCCCGGCGAGTCCGGCCCCGGCACCGCCCCGCACGCCCCGCAGCCCACCCTGGACCGGCTGGACGCGCTGGTGGAGAACACCCGGGCCGCGGGCCTCACCGTGACCACCGAGATCAGCGGAGCACGCCGCCCACTGCCCCCCGGCGTGGAGCTGTCGGCGTACCGGATCGTGCAGGAGGCGCTGAGCAACATACTGCGGCACGCACCCGGCGCCCGGACCTGGGTCCATGTCACACACCTGCCGACCGGGGTGCGGGTGGAGGTCATCAACTCCCCGCCGGTGCGGATCCCGCCGCCGTCGCAGGGAGCGGGGCACGGACTGCTCGGGATGCGCGAGCGGGTGGCGATGCTCGGCGGCACCCTGACGGCGCACTCCCTGCCCGACGGCGGCTACCAGGTCTCCGCGTTCCTGCCGGCCGACGGCACCGACCAGCCGCCCCCCGACGACCCGAACATCCGTTACTACCCCGAGGACGACGGCAGATGACAAGCGGCAGCTCAGGTGTGATCCGCGTACTGATCGCCGACGACCAGCAGATGGTCCGGCAGGGCTTCACCGTGCTGCTCAACACCCAGCCCGACATCGAGGTGATCGGCCAGGCGGTGGACGGCCGCGACGCCGTCGCCAAGGTTGCCGAACTCGCCCCGGACGTCGTCCTGATGGACATCCGCATGCCGGAGCTGGGCGGCATCGAGGCGACCCGCCGCATCGTCGGCTCCGACTCCGGCATCAGAGTGCTGGTGCTCACCACCTTCGACCTCGACGAGTACGTGTACGAGGCGCTGCACGCCGGTGCCTCCGGGTTTCTGCTGAAGGACGCCTCCGCCGACCAGCTCGCCGAGGCGGTCAGGGTGGTGGCGGCCGGGGACGCTCTGCTCGCCCCGGGCGTGACCCGTCGGCTGATCACCGAGTTCTCCCGGCTGAGTGACCGCCCCCGCGCCCCGCTGAAGGACCGCGTCGGCGACCTGACCGAGCGGGAGACGGAGGTGCTCGCCCTGATCGCACAGGGACTGTCGAACGCGGAGATCGCCGACCGGCTGGTCGTCGCCGAGCAGACGGTGAAGACGCACGTGGGCAGAATCCTGGTGAAGCTGGGCCTGCGGGACCGGACCCAGGCGGCGGTGTTCGCCTACGAGTCGGGCCTGGTACGACCGTCCGGCTACTGAGCCCGGCGAGGAGGTACGGCTCGCGCGCCCGGCTCCCGCCCCCCCCGGCCTCGCCGGGACACCCTGCCCCCGCCGCGGCCCGCCCCCTACCGGTAGTACCTGAGACGGACCCCCGAGGACCCCTCTCACTGGTGACGACCACACCCCCCGCCTCCGCCTACCGTTGCCCGTGTGACCGAGACGACTCAGACGCGGACCATGCCCCCCGGCGGCGGGGCGCCACGCAGCCCCGAGTACCGGCTGTCCCTGGGCGCCCTGCAGGGCCTGCGCCAGGATCTCCTCCAGGACGCCTTCGCCTACCGCCCGCTGCCGAAGACGGCCACGGACGGCCCGCTGACCCGCAGGCTGCGCGGCCGGCTGCGCGAGTACGCGGCGTACGCCCCGCATGCGGTGGTGACGGCGGCGGCGCTGCTGGCCCTGTGGGGCGGCTCGGTGGCCAGTGGTACCTCCGACGGCCCGCTGGCCTGGCTGTCCGGGCTGGTGTGCGCGGTCCCGGTGCTGATCACCCTGGTCCGGCCGGTCGGTGCGTTCTGGATGTCGATGGCGGCGACACCGGTGATGGCGGCGCTCGGCAGCAGCTGGAGCGACTGGCCGTGGCTGCCCGGCGCGTTCATCTGCCATCTGTCGGTACTGGTGTTCGTGGCGATACGCACCCGCCCGCGCACAGCCGCCTGGATGTGGGCGGTGACCGCCCTCTACGGCTTCCTCGCGGAGACCGGCTTCAGCGGCGGTCACTACTCCACCAACTCCGCGCCGATGCTGGTCCTCTCCGCCCTCGCGCTCCTCGCCGTCTCCGTCTGGCACATCCGGCGCCAGGCCCGGCAGGAGGTCACCGCCCAGCAGACGGTCACCGCGCACGAGCGCTCCCGGCGGACCCTGCTGGAGGAGCGCACCACCATCGCCCGCGAGCTGCACGACGTGGTCGCCCACCACATGTCGGTGGTCGCCATCCAGGCCGAGGCCGCGCCGTACCGGGTGGAGAACCCGCCGGAGGAGCTGGAGAGAGCCTTCGCCACGATCCGGGAGAACGCCGTGGCGGCGCTCACCGAACTGCGCCGCGTCCTGGGCGTGGTCCGCGCCGAGGACTACGAGGCGCCCGACGCACCCCAGCCCACTCTCGCCGACCTGGACACCCTGCTGGCCAACGTCCGCGAGGCGGGCCTGACCGTCGGCAAGGCGGTGACCGGCGCGGTGCGCGAGCTGCCGCCGGGCGTGGAGCTGTCGGCGTACCGGATCGTGCAGGAGGCGCTCAGCAACACCCTCCGGCACGCGCCCGGCGCGACCGCCCGCGTCGAGGTGTCCTACGTCCTCGGCGGCCTGGGTCTGCGCGTGGTGAACGGCCCGATACCGCAAGGGTCCCTGGTGAAGCCGTCCCCCGGTGCCGGACACGGCATCACCGGCATGCGGGAGCGGGTGACCATGCTGAACGGCGAGATGACGACCGGCCCCACGGACGAGGGAGGCTACGAGGTGGCGGTCTTCCTGCCGGTCACGGCGGGCCCGAGCGAGGGTGACGCATGACGATCCGGGTACTGGTCGCCGACGATCAGATGATGGTGCGCGAGGGCTTCTCGGTCCTGCTGAACGCGATGCCGGACATCGAGGTCGTCGGAGAGGCGGTCAACGGCCGGGAGGCGGTGACGAGGGTCCGCGAGCTGGCCCCGGACGTGGTCCTGATGGACATCCGTATGCCCGAGCTGAACGGCATCGAGGCGACGCGTGAGATCGTCGCGGCGGACGGCGCCTCGAAGGTCCTCGTCCTCACCACCTTCGACCTCGACGAGTACGTGTACCAGGCGCTGCGGGCGGGCGCGTCGGGCTTCCTGCTCAAGGACGCCTCGGCCCGCCAGCTGGCCGACGGCGTCCGGGTGGTCGCGGCCGGCGAGGCCCTGCTTGCCCCGTCCGTCACCCGCCGTCTGATCACCGAGTTCTCGAAGATGTCGGAACCACCCCGGCTGAGGTCCTCCGCCCAGGCGGCGTACGGCGACCTGACCGAGCGGGAGACGGAGGTCCTGGTCCTGATCGCGCAGGGACTGTCCAACGTGGAGATAGCCGAGCGGCTGGTGGTGGCCGAGTCGACCATCAAGACCCACGTGAGCAGAGTCCTGGTGAAACTGGGCCTGCGCGACCGCACCCAGGCCGCCGTCTTCGCCTACGAGGCACGCCTGGTGACACCGCGGTGACCCAGCGAGTTCCACGGTTCCAGGGCGAGATCCGAGCAGCCGGTCGCCTGGCCGTTCGGCCACCGGAGGCTCACCGTCCGCTACGAGCGCTCGGGCAGCCTGTCCGCCCGGTTGCTCAGCCCAGCCGCCCCCGACTCACCTCCTGGAAGTACCTCGTCACCTGACGCTCTTGTGCAGGAAGGTCTCAAGCTGTTCGGCGAAGCCCGGTGCTGCGGCGACGAAGTGGCCGGCGCCCGGATGCACGCTGCGCTTGCCTCCGAGCGCATCCGCGAGGGAGTCGCAGATTCGCTCGAGCGCGGCCGAGTGGTCTCCGGAAGCGACGAGCACCGGGACGCCGACGTCCCGGATCGCCTCGAGTTGTGGGCGCGCCTCGCTGGTCGGACGACCACCGTGCGCCCGCCGAACGCCGGCGACCACGCCCGCGGGGAGCGGGCCGTCACCGATGGGCGCGCCCGCCACACGGAGGAACTCGCGCAGTTCGGCCGGGTCCATGTCCATTCCGTGAGTGAGGGCCGCATCGCCGATGCGCTCGAGCCTCGCCACCTCGGGGTCGTCGGGGACGAGGTAGTTGAGCGGCGGCTCTATCAACGTGAGCGAGCGCACGCTGCCCGGCGCGGCAGCGGCCGCGATCAATGTCCCGAGGACGCCGTAGGAGTGGGCGACGACGTGCGGGCGGCCGGCGAGCAAGGGCGCCAGGTCCCGGGCGTCCACCTCGAAGTCCTGGCGCTGCTGCGGTGGTGGACTCGGCGGATAGCCGCGGCGGTGGACGTATGCCAGCGTCCACCTGTCGGCCAGCGGCGCGAGAGCGCCCCACGTCGTCCGCGGGCCGGCACCGCCGTGCACCAGCAGGATCTCCGGCCCGGAGCCGTCGCGCACCACCACGATCTCGCCCACGGAGGCGAGCATAGCGGCGCACGGTGAGACAACGGCGCGGTCTTCGCCTATGAGGCCGCCCGGCCGATGACGCCGCGATGACCCGTGCCGAGCTCGCACCACACGTACTGAAGGGCAACGCAACCGTGCGGGTCATCCCCGTCGATCAGGACGGCCTCGCCGGAGCCGATGCCTCGTTGATGTACATGGGAGGTCCGGTGTCCAAGCTGGACACGGGTCTCCTCGACTCCCCCACCGGGACCCATCAACCCCCTGGTCATGCCTGTGGAGGACCAGTGGGTGCGCGCGGGCCGCCGAAGCCGTGGGCTGAGAGGTCGAACCAGTTGCCCTCCGGGTCGATCGCCCGGTACTCGGCGTAGGGGCGGTCGGTGGCGCGCTCCGCCGGCTCCGGGGTGCCTGCCGCGACCAGCGCGGCGGACACGTCGGCCGTGTTCTCGACGTGGAAGCCGAAGTGGTTCATCCCGACGGGGGTCTCGCCGTCCAGCCGGTGCTTGATCAGGGCCAGGGTCAGGTACCCGTCGGAGAGGAAGCAGCTGCCGTCCGGATCACGGTGGAAGAGTTCCATCGCGAAGACGGAGCAGTAGAACTCGGCGAGTTCTTCGGGTGCGCGGGCCACGATGGCGAGATGGCGCAGCTTCGGTCGGGGGGTGGGTTCGGTCACCGTGGACTCCTGGGGTCGGGGTGGTGCCCGCTGCCCGGTGCGGCGGGGATCATGTTGTGGAATGCCCTGATCAGCCATGGTCGTGTCGCCGTCCGTTCCACGACCGCCAGGGCGTGGGTGCGGGCCAGCACCACGCCGCCGGGTGCGCCGATGGTCGATTCCGCGTCGACCGTGGCGAGGTCGAGGCGCAGGAAGCGGATGGCCCTGACGTCGGTTTCGAGCGCGGTTCCCGCGTACGGCCCGTGGAAGAGGATCGCGTGTCCGGCTTCGATGCCGGGCCGTCCGGCCGGCTTGTCGCCTCGTACCGTCGTGAAGTCGCAGTCCTCCGCGAAGCTCCTGGCGAACCGCGCCGCGTCGCCTTCCGCCCAGCCTCGGGCCATCGCGTCCCACAGGGCGCGGATCGCCAGGATGTCCTCCCGGACGTCGGCATGCGCCGTGGCGTCGGGCTCGTGCACGCCTGTCACGTTCCCTGCAGGGTGCTCGTGCGGACGCGCAGGTCGAGTTCGGTGCAGCCGCCGCCCTCGGACACGTCCGGCAGGGAGGGTGTCCAGGCCGCAAGCGCGTGGTAGAAGACGCCGCGCCGGCGTTCCAGATAGCAGATCAGGTTGAGGGGCCAGCCCGCCCGGCCGAAGAGGTGGCGGTCCATGGGGGTGGGGCGCTCGCTGAGTACCTGACCGCGTGCTGACGGCGGTCCTATGCGGTGCCAGTCCGGGTGCATGTGGATGGAGCCGAGCAGGTCCAGGCCGGCCTCTTCGGCCTCGTGGGCCGCCTTGAGGAGGTCGGCGGAGTCCATCCACCAGCCGCGGTGCTCGTTCTCGTAGGCCGGCCCGAACCGGGGCACGATCGTCTCGGAGAACTCCTGCCGTGCTGCCGGGTCGCTGGTACGGGCGTTGCGGCCGAAGGCGACGCGCCGCACGTGGAACGCCGTCGCCTCCGCCCGGCCCAGGAGGAGCGCGAAACAGGGCAGGGGTGTATCGGCGGTGATGAGGCGGTACTCCGCGACCGCGGCGTTCAGGAACTCTCCGAGTGCCCGGTCGTCGATCAGAACGGTGGCGGCGGCCGGGGTGCCGCATCTGGCCCGTGCCGGTGGCGGCCCGGAGGCCGCGGTTGTCGAGGTCATGGACGGTGCTCTCCGTGGAGTCGCGGCGGGATCCGCAGGCGTTCGGCACCCCGGTCCGGTGGCGGAACGGGGCGGGGGGACTTGCCGCCCGCCCCGCATCCGGAGCCGGGGACACCCCGGACGGGACCGGGCCCCTGTGCGGTGCGGGCGGGCGGGCGTCAGGAGGCGCAGGCGGTGCGTTCGTCGGCCGTCATCGTGCGGGAGCGGGCGATGAGCAAGTCGTTCTGCCCGGTGGGTGCACTGAAGGTGCTGTTCTTGATGACGACGTGCCGGTATCTCTTCTTGGTGCCGCTCCGGATCTTGGTGTCCGACGCGAAATCGAGCCGCAGGTCCCCGGTGGCGGTGCCCATCTCCGCGGCTCTGCTGAACCAGCCGACGTTGCAGGCCGGGACCGGCAGGCTGTTCGTCTGCGAGACGGTGCTCGACCGCGTCCAGGTCTTGGTGTACTTGGCGGTCACCGCGACCTCTGCCGCGCCCCAGATGGCGGACTTCACCGAGGAGCTCACCTCGAAGCTGTCCGAGCTGGTGACCGTGTCCGACCAGGCCAGAGTGTGGGTGACCGTCGTGGACGCGTAGTTGAGCACGCGGTCGCCCACCGGGTGTTCCGGCCCGGGCGCGGCCTGGTACGCGGTCGGGGCGTAGCCGATCTTGCAGTCGATGTCCTGCCAGGGTATCGCCGGCCCGATCTCGTGCGCGTCGTAGCAGATCTGCAGGGCCTTGGCCGCCAGCGGGTCACTGGCGTCCAGCGTCAGGGTACGGTTCTTGGCCGCTGCGGCCGGTGACGCGGTCAGCCCCAGCATTCCCGCCGCGGTCCCCACCGCGATCCCCGCCAGGATCGATGCTCGTCGAATCGATGGCATGCGTGCGTGTTTCCCTTCCGGGTCGGACGGTTGAAGAGGGAGGCCGGGCGTCGCAAGCACGCGCGGTGGCGGCGAGACGCCGGCTCGACGATCATTCTGGGGCGCCGCCACTCTCGACCGTGAGTGCTAGAACATGCACATGCCGCAAGAATCCTTCCACGGCCCCGCGGGGCTCCGCCCGCACCGTGTGGCGGTCCTCGTGGACGAGAACACCAACCCGTTCGAACTGGGCTGCGCCACCGAGCTCTTCGGTCTGCCGCGGCCCGAACTGGGTCGTGATCTCTACGAGTTCGCGCTCTGCACGCCGGGCGACCGCACGGCCATGCGCGGCCGCTTCTTCACCCTCACCGAAACAGCCGGCCTCGACGCCGCCGACGCCGCCGACACCCTGGTCGTCCCGAGCAGGCCGGACGTCGACCGCCCCCGCCATCCCGCGGTACTGGACGTCATACGCCGCGCCCACCGGCGGGGCGCCCGGCTGGTCTCCTTCTGCACCGGTGCGTTCGCCCTGGCGGAGGCCGGCGTGCTCGACGGGCGCCGGGCCACCACGCACTGGCAGTGCGCGGAACTCCTGCGCTCCCACTACCCCGCCGTCCGCGTCGAACCCGAGGTCCTCTTCGTCGACGACGGCAGCATCCTCACCTCTGCGGGGAGCGCCGCCGCACTCGATCTCGGCCTGCACATCATCCGCCGCGACCACGGCGCGGAGACCGCCAACACCATCAGCCGCCGCCTGGTCTTCCCGGCCCACCGCGACGGCGGTCAGAAGCAGTTCATCGAGCGCCCCATGCCCGACCTGCCCGACGAATCCCTGGCCCCCCTGCTGGCCTGGGCCCAGGAGCGGCTCGACGCCCCCCTCACCGTCGCGGACCTCGCAGCCGAGGCGGCCGTGAGCACTACCACCCTGCACCGGCGCTTCCGCACCCAGCTGGGTACCACGCCCCTCGCATGGCTGACCGCGCAGCGCGTCACCCTCGCCCGCCGGCTCCTGGAGCGCGGGGACACCCGCATCGACGCCGTCGCCCGCCACAGCGGACTCGGAACACCGGCCAACCTCCGCACCCTGCTGCGCCGCGAGACGGGACTCACCCCGTCCGCCTACCGGCAACGCTTCGGCCCGGGAACCCACTTCACCACCGGACCCCCGCCCCTTACGGCCCCGGCGACGACCATGACGACATCGCCCCACGCACTCCAGGCACCCCGCCCGCTCGAACCGGCCACACGGCACCGCCCCGCAGATACGAGTAGTTCCGGGAGACCGGACACCCTCACCGGACAGTGACCGGTCTGCCCCTGGCCTTCTTCCGGGCTCTCACCTCGGAGAATCCCCTGTTCCGCGCGGCCGGGTGCCCCGGCCTCTGGGCACCGGCCCGATCGAGGACCTATCGTCCGTTCATGACGGCTGTATCCGACCTCCCGTTCGACCCCTGGGACCCCGGCTTCGTCGCCGACCCCTACCCGGCCTACGCCGAGCTTCGTGCCCGGGGGCGGGTGCTCTACTACGAGCCGAGCGACCAGTGGCTGGTCCCGCACCACGCGGACGTCTCGGCGCTGTTGCGGGACCGGCGGCTGGGGCGGACCTACCTGCACCGCTACACGCACGACGACTTCGGCCGGACCCCGCCCCCGCCGGAGCACGAGCCGTTCCACACCCTCAACGACCACGGCATGCTCGATCTGGAGCCGCCGGACCACACCCGCATCCGGCGGCTGGTGTCGAAGGCGTTCACACCGCGGACGGTGGAGCGGTTGCAGCCGTACGTGCAGAGCCTGGCCTACGACCTGGTGGGTCGGCTGGCCGCCGCCGGCGGCGGTGATCTGCTGGCCGACGTCGCCGAGCCGCTCCCCGTCGCGGTGATCGCCGAGATGCTGGGGATCCCGGAGGCCGACCGGGGGCCGCTGCGGCCCTGGTCGGCGGAGATCTGCGGGATGTACGAGCTGAACCCGGGCGAGGAGACGGCCGCGCGGGCGGTGCGGGCCTCGGTCGAGTTCTCCGACTACCTGCGCGGACTGATCGCCCAGCGGCGCAAGGAGCCCGGCGACGACCTGATCTCCGGGCTGATCGCGGCGCACGACGAGGACGACGACCGGCTCACCGAGCAGGAGATGATCTCGACCTGTGTGCTCCTCCTGAACGCCGGTCACGAGGCGACCGTGAACGCCACGGTCAACGGCTGGTGGGCGCTGTTCCGCAACCCGGACCAGCTGGCGGCCCTGCGCGCCGACCACTCCCTCGTCCCGTCCGCCGTGGAGGAGCTGATGCGTTACGACACCCCGCTGCAGCTCTTCGAGCGGTGGGTGCTGGACGAGATCGAGATCGACGGGACGGTGATCCCGCGCGGCGCGGAGATCGCCATGCTGTTCGGGTCGGCCAACCACGACCCGGACGTCTTCACCGCCCCGGGCCGGCTCGACCTCACCCGCGCCGACAACCCGCACATCTCCTTCAGCGCCGGCATCCACTACTGCATCGGCGCACCCCTGGCCCGGATCGAACTGGCCGCGTCGATGACGGCGCTGCTGGAGCGCGCGCCCGCGCTCCGGCTCGCCGCCGAGCCGGAGCGCAAGGCCAACTTCGTCATCCGGGGGCTGAAGGGGCTGGCCGTGGAGGTCTAGCCGGGTCCGTCCGTCACGAGACCGGGACCACCTCCCTACTTGGTCTCCAGGTCGCGGCGGCGGAAACCGGCCAGCCCGAGCCACACCAGCCCGGCGGCGACCAGGGTCAGCACCAGCAGCGGGGTCCAGTCCAGCTCCGCGGCCGGGAGCCGGGGGACGTGGCCGAAGGGGGAGAGGTTGTTCATCCAGCCGGGGAACTGCAGGATCTGGCCGAGGTAGCCGACCACGAAGGCGTACACCGGCACGATCCAGGCCGCCGCGTTCGCCCGCGGGAACCAGCCGAAGAGCACCACCGCGACCCCGACCGTGACCCACAGGGCGGGTGCGTAGGCGAGGGCCGCGCCCACCAGCTTCCCCAGGAGCGCGGCGTCGCCGGTGGACGCGGCGCCCGCGGCACCGAAGCCGAGCCCGGCCAGCAGCAGGACGAGGGTGCCGCCGCCCATGGCCACGGCCAGGTGGCTGCCGGTCCAGCGGCTGCGCGAGAGGCCGGTGGCGAGCAGCGGCTCGGCGCGGCCCGCTGTCTCCTCGGAGCGGGGCCGGAGCGCGGCCATCACCACGTACACGGCCGCGACGACCGTGATGACCACCATCACCATCGAGGCGAACGACTCGGCCGTGCTGGAGCCGCCGATGCGTTCCAGCGCCTCCTGGATCTGGTCGATGTCCCGCAGCATGTCGTCGGCCTGACCGAGGATCGAGCCGTACATCGCGCCCATCAGGAACAGGCCCGCGCCGAAGCCGACGAGCGTGCCGCGGTGCAGGCGGAGCGCGAGGCCGAGCGGAGTGCCGAGGGAGTTCGAGGCGTGCGGGGCGCCGAGCTTCTCCGGGCGCAGACCCGCGCCCACGTCCCGCCGGGTGGAGAGCACGAACCCGGTCGCCGCGCAGGCCGCGGCCAGGGCGAGGCAGAGCAGCAGCGGCCACCAGCGGTCGTCGACGTAGACGTAGGTGCGCTGCGCCCAGCCGACGGGGGAGAGCCAGGACAGGGCGCCGTTCTCGCCGCTGTCCCCGGCGGCGCGCAGCACGTACGCGACGCCGATGACGGCGAGCGCCATGCCCGAGGCGCCGCGGGTGTGCGCGGTGAGCTGGACGGTGATCGCGGCGACGGCCGCGAAGACGATTCCGGTGGCGGCGTGGGCGGCGCCGTAGAGCAGCGATCCGGAGGTGTCGATGCTCTCGATGCCGAGGCCCGGCAGCGCGACGGCGAGCAGCAGGGCGAGGGCCAGGTTGGCCAGGACGGCGACCGAGAGGGCGGCGGCGAGGTGGGCGTGCCGGCCGACGACGGTCGAGCGCACCAGTTCGGCGCGGCCGGTCTCCTCCTCGGCACGGGTGTGCCGGGTGATGACCAGTACGCTCATCAGGCCGACGAGGACGGCCGTGAAGCCGAGCATCTGCTGGCCGAGCATGGCGCCGAAGGTGTAGTCGTCCAGGTAGTGGCGGGGCCCGGACATGGCGAGGCCGGCCGGGGAGCCGAGGGTCTCGGCGGCGTTGGCCCGGTCCGCGGGGTCGCTGTACAGCTCCCTGTAGTTGCTCGCGGTGGACAGCGTGCCCAGGAGCAGCGCCAGGATCCAGACGGTGAGCCGTACCCGGTCGCGGCGCAGGGCGAAGCGGATCAGGGTGCCGGTGCCGGTCAGGACGCCCGCGCCCGTGGCGGGTCCCGGGGGTGCCGCGGTCCTGGCGCGGGCGGTCGTCGCGGTGCTCATCGCACGGCTCCGTTCGCGCCGTTCCCGGATACGTCGGCGTTCGCGGAGCCGCCGAAGGTGCTGCCGGAGCCGGAGCCGGAGCCGGAGCCGGAGCCGGAGCCGGAGCCGCCGGAGCCGTCGGCGTTCGCGGTGCCGTCGGCGTTCAGGCTGTCGGCGTAGTGGCGGAGCATCAGCTCCTCCAGGGTCGGCGGGTGGCTGACCAGGCTGCGGATGCCGAACTCGGTGAGTTTGCGGACCGCCCCGTCGACCTCGCCGCCGTCGACGGCGAAGCGGACCCGGCCGTCGGTGGACCGCAGGTCGTGGACGCCGGGCAGGGCCTCGAGGCCGGCGGCGGGGCGCTCGGTCTCCGCCTCGATGGTGGTGCGGGTCAGATGGCGCAGCTCGCCGAGGGTGCCGGACTGCACGATCCGGCCGAGCCGGATGATGCTCACCCGGTCGGCGAGCTTCTCCACCTGGGCCAGGATGTGGCTGGAGAGCAGCACGGTCTTGCCCGCGGCCTTGGCCTCGACGATGACGTCCTGGAAGACGACCTCCATCAGCGGGTCCAGTCCCGCGGTCGGCTCGTCGAGGAGCAGCAGTTCGGCGTCGGAGGCGAGCGCGGCGACGATCGCGACCTTCTGCCGGTTGCCCTTGGAGTACGCCCGGCCCTTCTTCGTCGGGTCCAGGCCGAACCGCTCGATCAGTTCGGACCGGCGCCGCTGGTCCATGCCTCCGCGCAGCCGCGCGAGCAGGTCGATGGCCTCACCGCCGGTGAGGTTGGGCCACAGCTCGACGTCGCCGGGGACATAGGCGAGCCGGCGGTGCAGCTCGACCGCGTCCGTCCACGGATCCCGGCCGAGGACCTGGGCGGCGCCGGAGTCGGCGCGGAGCAGACCCAGCAGGATGCGGATCGTGGTCGACTTTCCGGCGCCGTTCGGGCCGAGGAAGCCGTGCACCTCGCCGGACTCGACGTCCAGGTCGAGGCCGTCCAGTGCGTGTGTCCGTCCGAAGGACTTGTGGAGCCCGGCGACGGTGATGGCCTTGGTCATGGCTCAGAACGTACGCTGGCTTCAGAAATTTGTGAAGTTAAGGAAGCGTATAAATCGCCGGTAGACTCGGCTCAGGCCTACGACCAGGGGAGATGATCCGGGCATGACGCACCCGAAGGGGGACGGAAGCGAAGTGGCGGAGCGGGACCCGGAGACCGTGTCCCGGTTCGTGGAGCACTTCGCGGCCCAGCTCGTCGAGGCCGGCCTGCCCCGGATGCCGGCCCGTGTCTTCGCGGCACTCCTCGCCTCCGACACCGGCGCCCTGACCTCCGCCGAGCTCAGCGCCCAGCTGCGGATCTCACCGGCCGCCGTGTCCGGGGCCGTGCGCTATCTGGCCCAGGTCCACATGGTCTCCCGCGAGCGGGAGCCCGGTTCGCGCCGCGAGCGCTACCGGGTGCACGCCGACCAGTGGTACGAGGCTCTCACCAACCGCGAGGCCGTCCTCAAGCGCTGGGAGGACGCCCTGCGCGACGGCGTGGCCGGTCTCGGCGCCGACACCCCGGCGGGCCGCCGCCTCGCCGAGACCCTCGCCTTCTTCGAGTTCGTCGAGAAGGAGGTCGCGGGAATGATGGAGCGCTGGCGGGTCGAGCGGGAGCGGCGGTTCGGCTAGGGGAGCGGGGGAGCGGCGGTTCGGGCGGGGGAGCGGCGGTTCGGACAAGGGGCGGCCCGCCTACCCCGCCGGCAGCGTCAGCGACCACGCGCCCTCCCGCACCATCCACGTCCGGGTCCGTACCGGGCCCGAGTCGATCGCGTCGGCGCGGTAGCGGAAGTGGGCGCCCGAGACGGTGAACGTCCGGCCCGTCGCCGTCAGGGGTGACGCCTCCGCGCCCACCGACGCCGGCCGCACCCGCACCTCGGCCACCCCGGGCGTCCCCTCCGTGCCGGCCGCGGCGGGGCGCAGCGAGACGCTCTCCACCGGCTGGTCCAGATCCACCAGCGTCAGCCCGTCGACCTCCACCCGCAGCCGGGACGGCCCGGCTCCGGCCGCCGACCCGGCCCGGGCCGGACGGGCCGGGGCCAGCGTACGGACCAGGGACCGGCAGGTCCGCAGCAACGGACGTACGGCGGCCCCCGCCCCTGTTCCCGCGCCCGGGCCGTCCCCGCCGTCCCCGCCGCTCCCGTCCCGCGCCGTGACCGGCGGGATCCCCACCGCGCCGAGGACCACCCCGTCGCTGTCGTCGACCAGCAGGTCCAGGCGCCGCTCCGCACCGTCCAGCACCGTACGCGCCGCGGCGACCGCACCCGTCGGCAGGCCCAGCGAGCGGGACAGCCCGAGCGCCGGGCCGACCGGCACCACCGCCAGGGCGCACTCCGCCAGCTCGCGCTGCCGGTGCAGCACCGAGACCGCGCGGAGCAGCGCCAGGTCGTCGCCGACCAGCACCGGCCGCCGCGAGCCTCGCCGCCGCAGCGCCCGGGCGAACTCCTCCGGACCCTCCGGCAGACACACCTTCGTACTCGCCGCACCCGCGCTGAGCACGTCTTTCGCGATCCGGACGGACTCGCCGTCCGCCCGGCGGGCGACCGGGTCGATGACCACCAGCAACTGATCGGGAGTCGCGGAAGATGTCGCGGAGGATGTCGCGGAAGTCGCCACCTCGGCCATGCCTCGCTTCCTCGGGTAGCATCTTTGTGCAAGAGCCCCTTGCGCTATTGCGCCAGGGGCTTCGTCTATTCCGGGGCATCCGGTCCGACGGTTGGCGGCCAACGGTGGTCGCGGTGCACGCGGTAGTCAAGCCTCCGCGTTCGCCCTCGACCATGGACATGCCCCGCCCGGAAGGGGTGTACGCGCGTGCCCGCACTTGTGCTGCTCGGTGCTCAGTGGGGTGACGAAGGCAAGGGAAAGGCGACGGACCTGCTCGGCGGTTCCGTCGACTACGTGGTGCGTTACCAGGGTGGTAACAACGCCGGCCACACGGTGGTCGTGGGCGACCAGAAGTACGCCCTCCATCTGCTCCCTTCCGGAATCCTGTCCCCCGGCTGCACGCCGGTCATCGGCAACGGCGTCGTCGTCGACCCCTCCGTCCTGCTCTCCGAGCTGAGCGGGCTGAACGAGCGCGGCGTCGACACGTCCAAGCTCCTGGTCAGCGGAAACGCACACATCATCACGCCGTACAACGTCACCGTCGACAAGGTCACGGAACGCTTTCTCGGCAAGCGCAAGATCGGCACCACCGGCCGCGGCATCGGCCCGACCTACGCCGACAAGATCAACCGTGTCGGCATCCGGGTGCAGGACCTCTACGACGAGTCCATCCTCACCCAGAAGGTCGAGGCGGCCCTCGACGTCAAGAACCAGATGCTCACCAAGCTCTACAACCGGCGCGCCATCGCCGTCGGCCAGGTGGTCGAGGAGCTGCTGGGCTACGCGGAGCAGATCAGGCCGTACGTCGCCGACACCGTCCTGGTCCTGAACCAGGCCCTGGACGACGACAAGGTCGTCCTCTTCGAGGGCGGCCAGGGCACGCTGCTGGACATCGACCACGGCACGTACCCCTTCGTCACCTCCTCCAACCCGACCGCGGGCGGCGCCTGCACCGGCGCCGGTGTCGGCCCGACCAGGATCAGCCGCGTCATCGGCATCCTGAAGGCGTACACCACCCGCGTCGGCGCCGGTCCGTTCCCCACCGAGCTGTTCGACGACGACGGCGAGGCGCTGCGCCGGATCGGCGGCGAGCGCGGTGTGACCACCGGCCGTGACCGCCGCTGCGGCTGGTTCGACGCGGTGATCGCCCGCTACGCGACCCGGGTGAACGGTCTGACCGACTTCTTCCTCACCAAGCTCGACGTGCTCACCGGCTGGGAGCAGATCCCGGTGTGCGTGGCGTACGAGATCGACGGCAGGCGGGTCGAGGAGCTGCCGTACTCGCAGACGGACTTCCACCACGCGAAGCCGGTCTACGAGATGCTGCCGGGCTGGTCCGAGGACATCAGCAAGGCGAAGTCCTTCTCCGACCTGCCGAAGAACGCCCAGGCGTACGTCAAGGCCCTGGAGGAGATGTCCGGCGCCCCGATCTCCGCGATCGGCGTCGGCCCGGGCCGCGACGAGACGATCGAGATCAACTCGTTCCTGTAGGAGATCCGGAGAGCAGAGACCGGAGAGGGGGAGCATGCGGATCGGGAAGCCCGCCCGGCGGCCCGCCCGGCAGCCGGGCGGGCCGCCGGGCAGGCCGTGGGTGTGGGTCTGCCTGGCGTCGGCGGTGGCTGCCGCTGTCGGCGGGTTCCTCTACGTGGACGGTCATCGCGTCGCCGCCGCTCCGCATGCCGGTGATCCGAAGTGCGAGAAGGTGGTCTCCCGTCTCCCGGACGGCGTACCCGGCGCCTCGCGCGACTGGGCGCTGGGGGACGGGGTGGCCACCTGGGGCGGGCAGTCCGCGGTGCTGCGCTGCGGGGTCCAGGAGCTCCCGCCCAACATCAACCTGTGCGTCACGGTCGACGGCGTCGACTGGGTCCTGGACGAGAAGCGGCTGAAGGACGACGGCGTGAGCGTCATGACGACCTACGGCCGCTCGCCCGCCGTCGAGGTCACCTACTCCGGCCCGCGCGAGGAGGTCGGCGGGATCCTGGCCGCGCTGAACCCCTCGGTGGAGTGGATTCCGCAGGAGCGCAAGTGCCTCGGCGTGGGGGACGTGCTCTGAGGGATTGTCCGGGTAACAACCCTCCCGAAACAGGCATAGCCTGAAATAGCCGGAACAATCGGGAGAAGGTGACCGCCATGCGCGTACTGCTCAAGGCGACCCTGGACACGGAGAAGGGGAACGAGGCCATCCGTGCCGGGAAGATGCCCGACCTGATCAACGGCGTCGTCGCACAGCTCAAGCCGGAGGCGGCCTACTTCGGCCCGATCGGCGGCCGGCGGACGGCCCTGCTGGTGTTCGAGATGCAGGACAGCTCCGAACTGCCGCCTGCCGCCGAGGCGTTCTTCACGCAGGCGAACGCCGACGTCGAGGTCTGCCCGATCATGAACGCGGAGGAACTGCAGAAGGGACTCTCCCGGATGAGCACCGGCTGAGTTCCCGCCGGGTTCAGCTGAACACGATCATCGACCCCTGCGCCAGGCTCCTGGTGGCCGCCGCATGCAGCCCCAGCCACACATGCCGTTCGCGGGCGAAGGGGCTGGGGTCGTACGGCGCCGCCACCGCCGGCTCCTCCAGTTCGGTCGGCGCGGTCGGGGGCTGCGGCGGACCCGGGGGGTTGGCCGGGTCGATGCCGATGGCCGGGGCGACCGCCTCCAGTTCGCGCAGCAGGGCGTGCGAGGATCCCAGGGGGCCGCCGCCCGCGAGGAGTTCGTCGTTGGAGAGGGGGGAGGCGAAGTCGACGGGGACGTAGGAACCCGCGTGGTCGTAGTGCCAGACGAGGTGCGACTGCTGTGCGGTCGCCTCGAACATCTCCAGCAACTGCTCGTAGTCGCCGCCCAGTTCGTCCACCGGAGTCACCGGCAGCCCGCACACCTGGAGCAGATGGGCGCGGCGCAGGAAGTGCAGCGCGTCGTAGTCGAAGCCGGCCACCGGCGCGACCTCGCCGGACAGGCCCGGCATGTACTGGTACACCGGCACCGGAGGCAGTCCGGCCTCGGCGAGCACCTTGTCGTATTGCGCGAGTTCCTCGGCGAACGGGTTGTCCGGCGTGTGGCACAAGACGTCGACGAGCGGTACCAGCCACAGGTCACAGGCCAAAAGAGGGCTCCTCACGCAGCACGGTGGTCCACGGTGGTCGGGAAGGCTGAGCAGTCAGGCAGGGTAGTCGGTGCGGTGCGTGCAGGTCCCATACCCAGGTGAGACCCCCTGACCCGCCGTTCACCCGGCGGCGATCCGCTCGATGAGCTCCAGGGAGTGGGCGTTGTACGCGTGGACGATCGCACGGGCGGCCTCGGCGTCCCGTCTGACCAGCGAGTCGACCAGCTCGGTGTGCCCCGCCCAGAGCACGCCCCGCAGATCGCTCAGCCGGCGCAGATGCTGGACGGTGCACACCCAGCTCTGCACCCGCAGCCGGTGCAGGAAGTCGGAGAGGTAGGGGTTGCCGAACAGCGCGCCCAGCTCACGCCAGTACCGCAGGTCGTAGCCGATCAGGACGGTGAGGTCACCGGCCGCGGCGGCCCGCTGCGCCTCCTCCCCGCGGCGGCGCACCCCGGCGAGAGCGGTGGCGATCCGGGGGTGGTCGGCCCGGGTGTCGCCGTCCACGAGGGCCTGGAACATGCCGTCGGTGACCAGGCCCCGGGCCTGGACCATGCCGCGGAAGTCGTGGACCGAGTACTCGTGGACGCGGAAGCCGCGGTGCTGGTCGGCGTCGAGGAGGCCCTGCGCGGACAGATCGACCAGCGCCTCGCGCACGGGCGTCGCGGACACGCCGTACTGCTCTGCGATCTCCTTGACGGTGAACTCCTGCCCCGGCTGCAGCCGCCCGGACAGCACCTCGTCGCGGAGCGCCTCGGCGATCTGCTGGCGCAGGGTGCTGCGCGTGACGGCGCCGTTGCCGCTGGGGCCGGGCATGGTCGGGCGGTCTCCTCGTCGCGTTCGATGGCGTGCGCTGCGGATGTGCGATGTCCGCCGCTCCGGATGGGCGATGTCCTCGTCCACGGACGCGGACATCCACGAGCACGCCACCTTACGCGTTCGAACCCGGCCCCGGACCTGCCCGAGTCCGGGCCGTGACCTGCGGCCCCGCTCCGCTGCCGCGGCTGCGCGCCCGCCCCGTCACTCCGTGTGCGCGGCTGCTCCGTGAACGTGTCCGCGGCTACTCCGTGAACGTGTCCGCCACGGACAGGGCCGCGTCCAGCGCCGCCAGCCCCTCCTTCAGCTCCGCCTCGGTCACGTTGCACGGCGGCACCACGTGGGTGCGGTTCATGTTCACGAACGGCCACACGCCGTGCGCCTTGGCGGCGGCGGCGAACGCGGCCATCGGCGCGTTGGCCTCACCGGTCGCGTTGTACGGCACCAGCGGCTCGCGGGTCTCGCGGTTCCGGACCAGCTCCAGCGCCCAGAACATGCCGACGCCGCGGACCTCGCCGACGCTGGGGTGCCGCTCGGCCAGCTCGCGCAGCGCCGGGCCGACCACGTCCGCGCCCAGCCGGGCGGCGTTCTCCACCACGCCCTCCTCGGCCATCACCCCGATGGTGGCGACGGCGGCGGCGCAGGCCAGCGGGTGCCCCGAGTAGGTCAGGCCGCCCGGGTAGGGCCGCCTGGCGAACGTCTCGGCGATCTCGCCGGAGATCGCGACCCCGCCCAGCGGCACATAGCCGGAGTTCACACCCTTGGCGAAGGTCATCAGGTCGGGCACCACACCGAACAGGTCGGCTGCGAACCACTCGCCGGTCCGGCCGAACCCGGCCATCACCTCGTCCAGGACGAAGACGATGCCGTACTTGTCGCACAGCTCGCGCACCCCGGCCAGATAGCCCGGCGGCGGCACCATGATCCCGGCCGTGCCCGGCACGGTCTCCAGGACGAGCGCGGCGACGGTCTGCGGCCCCTCGAAGGCGATGGTCGTCTCGAGGTGCTCCAGCGCCCGCGCGCACTCCTGCTCCTCGGTCTCGGCGTAGAAGCGGGAGCGGTAGAGGAAGGGTGCCCAGAAGTGCACGACACCGGCCGAGCCGTGGTCGGAGGCCCAGCGGCGCGGGTCACCGGTCATGTTGATCGCCTGCTGGGTGCCGCCGTGGTACGAGCGGTACGCCGACAGCACCTTCGGGCGTCCGGTGTGCAGCCGGGCCATGCGCACGGCGTGTTCCACGGCGTCCGCGCCGCCGTTGGTGAAGAAGATCCTGTCGAGGTCGCCGGGGGTGCGCTCGGCGATCAGCCGGGCCGCCTCCGAGCGGGCCTCGACGGCGAACGCGGGCGCGAAGGTCGTCAGGCGCGCCGCCTGCTCCTGGACGGCGGTGACGACCTTGGGGTGCTGGTAGCCGACATTGGTGTAGACGAGGCCGCTGGTGAGGTCGAGGTAGCGGTTTCCGTCGTAGTCCCAGAAGTACGCCCCCTCGGCGCCGGCGACGGCGAGCGGGTCGATGAGCTCCTGCGCGGACCAGGAGTGGAAGACGTGCGCCCGGTCGGCGGCCTTCACGGCGGCACCGGCCTGAGGGTCGGGCTGGGCGTCGGGCTGGGGGAGCTGAGGGGTCATGCGGGCGAGGGTAGATGTCCGCGATGCGGAAGGGGTATCGGCGTCCTGTCTGTGGACACGGGCATTCCGCGACAGGTTGTCGACGGCCCGGACCCGGCCTCTCGAGCACCTCGAGTCCGGACCCGGGCCTCTCGAGCACCGCCGACTCTTGACAGCATGCTGCCGAAATGACAGTCTATTGTCATAACGCCACTCAGGAGTGGTCGCAGGAAGTTCACCCGGCCCGAGGAGGAGCCATGAACGGCAGCAGCACCGGTCACCACCGCAAGCCCGTCCACCTCGCCGTCTACGACACGCTCGCCGACTGGGAGACCGGCCACGCCACCGCGCACCTCGCCCGCGCGGGCTACGACATCCGGACCGTCGGCCCGTCCACCGCCCCGGTCACCAGCATCGGCGGGCTGCGCGTCCAGCCCGACGCCGCGCTGGCCGATCTGCGCCCGCAGGACAGCTCCCTGCTGATCCTCCCGGGCGCCGACCTGTGGGACACGTCGGACGACCTCGCCCCCTTCGCCCGCGCGGCCCGCGCCTTCCTGGACGCCGGCGTGCCCGTCGCCGCGATCTGCGGCGCCACCGCGGGACTGGCCCGCGAGGGCCTGCTCGACGGCCGCGCCCACACCAGCGCCGTCTCCTTCTATCTGGCGGCCACCGGTTACGCGGGCGGCGACCGCTACCGCGAGGCGGACGCGGTCACCGACGGGGAGCTGATCACCGCCGGTCCCACCGAACCGGTCGCCTTCGCCCGCGAGATCCTGCGGCTGCTCGGGGTGTACGAGGGTGAGGTGCTCGACGCCTGGTACCGGCTGTTCCACGACTCCGACGCGTCGGCGTACGAGGTCCTCCAGCAGGCGGGGGCGGCGTGAGCCGGGACCGTCAGAACCTGCTCAGCCGCGGTGCGCTCGGGGTCTTCCGGCTCAACGGCCAGTTCCTCGCGGTCGCCGAGGAGCTGGCCCGGCCCGCCGGGCTCACCGCCGCCTGGTGGCAGGTGCTCGGCGCGGTGCTGGGCGAGCCGCTGCCCGTCTCCGGGATCGCCCGAGCGATGGGCACCACCCGGCAGAGCGTGCAGCGGATCGCCGATCTGCTGGTGGAGCGCGGACTCGCCGAGTACCGGCCCAACCCGGCACACCGCCGCGCCAAGCTCCTCGCCCCGACCGGTGCCGGCCGCGAGGCCGTGGCCCGGATCGACCCCGGCCACGCGGCCTTCGCCGACCGGCTGGCCGAGGCCTACGGCTCGGAGGCGGAGCTGGCGGAGGCGGTGCGGGCCCTGGAGCGCCTGTCGAAGGCCCTGTCCGATCTGGACGGCGGGGCCTGAGCGGGTCGGGCGAAGTCCGCTGCGGTTCGGCAGCGCCCTGACGGGGGCGCGGGGGACTGCGCGACCAGCCGCGACGGCGCCGCGGACGAGCGACGGCACAGCGCGGCACGTCCAGCGGAGCGCTCAGGCGGGCCGGTCCGACGGCCTGCTGCGGACGGCCTCCGGCCGGAGACCCCGGAGACCCCGGAGACCCTGGATACCCCGGAGGGCGCGTCCGGACGGACCGGTCCGGGACGGACGGCGGGCGGTCGGGCGAGGGGCCTGGTCCGAGGCGGTCGGGCGAGGGGCCCGGTCCGAAGCGGCCCGGGCGAGGGGCCCGGTCCGAAGCGGCCCGGACGCGACGGCCGGGTCGCCGGGGCCTCCCGTCCGGGCCGGGGAGTCCGGACGGGAGGGCCGGGCCTTGCCTGTGCCGTGTGCTCGGTGCACCGTTGTCATATGAGTGCACGGGACGGGCCTACGCTCATCGGCTCCGTGCAGCGGGCCCTGCGGCTGCTCGAAGTGGTGAGCGCGCACGCCAACGGCGCGCCGGCGAAACAGCTGGCACGCGAGGCGGGGCTGGCCCCGGCGACCACCTATCACCTGCTGCGCACGCTCGTGCACGACGGATATCTGCGCAAGCTGGACGGCGGTGTCTTCGTCCTGGGCGACAAGGTGCAGGCGCTGCACACCAGGAGCCGCGGACAGGCCATGCTCAGCCGCATCCGCCCCGTCCTCACCGGGCTGCGGGACGAACTGGGCACCGCCGCCTACCTCACCTTCTACGAGGACGGTGAGATCAGGGTCGCCGAGGTCGTCGACAGCCCGCGGGCGTACCGGGTCGACCTCTGGGTCGGATGCGAGGACTCGGGGCACGCCACCGCACTCGGCAAATCCGTGCTCCGGGAGCTGGACGACGAGGCGCGCCAGGAGTACCTCTCCCGGCACACCCTGGCCGACCTCACGCCGCGGACCATCACGAGGCCCTCGGAACTGCTCCGGCGCCTGGACGCCTCACCCGCGGCCCCGGCCGTCACGGACCTCGAGGAGTACTCCCTCGGCACCGTGTGCGTCGCCGTGCCCGTCTACTGGGGGGACACGGTCGGCTCGCTCGGTGTCCCGCTGCCGGTGGACCGGCGCTCCCGGCTCCGGGAGATCCCGGAGCGGTTGATCCCCGCCGCGAACCGGGTGACCAGAGGTCTGTCGCTCACTATCTGAACCTTTGCTCCTTGTGGCGCCGGAGCCGAACACCTTTCCTGGATGAAACGGACATCTCGGGAATGTGTCCCGGTGCAGGTGAGGAGTGCGGACCGCATGAGCCAGGCCCGAGTGCAGCGTGGCGGCCACCGGCCGGCCCGGTCGCCCAGGAGCAGAGTGGCGAACCCGGGGGCGGTGGTGCCCCGCGGTACCGTCGCGCGGTCGGCCGTCGGCGCCACCGCCCCGCCTCTGCTGCTCGCGTTCGCGGCCCTGTTCGCCGTCCTCGTCGGCGGGTCGGGGATGATCTGGCTGCCCGTGCTGGTGGCCGGACCCGCGCTGGCGGCCGCCGCCAACGGGCCGCGCGGCGTCCTCGGCGTCGGTCTCCTCGCCATGGCGCTGGGCGCGGGGATCGGAGCCAGGAACGGCACGTCGGCGCATGACATGGCCGCCGTTCTTCTGACGCTGCTGGCCGTCACCCTGGGAAGCGGCCTGGCCAGCGGCCTGCGGGGCCGACGGGAGCAGGTGCTCGCGGCCGTCCGCTCGGTCGCCGAGGCGGCCCAGCACGCGCTCGTCCAGCCCGTGCCGCGGACGGTCGGCCCCTTCCAGGCGGCCGTCCGCTACAGTGCCGCGGCGGCGGAGGCCCGTATCGGCGGGGACCTCTACGCGCTCGTGTCCACCCCGCACGGGCCGAGGCTGATCGTCGGCGACGTGCGGGGCAAGGGACTGCCGGCCGTGGGGACGGCGGCTCTCGCCCTCGGCGTCTTCCGTGAGGCCGCCTACGAGGAACCCGATCTCCTTGCGGTCGTCGACAGGATCGAGCGGAGCCTGGCGCGCAACCTCGGCAGCGACGACTTCGTCACCGCCGTGGTCGCGGGATATCCGCGGCCGGGCCAGCTGGAGGTGGTCAACTGCGGCCACGCTCCACCGCTGCTGGTGCCGGAGTCGGGCGGTGTCGTCGTGGTGGAGCCGGCCCGCCCCGCGCCGCCGCTCGGGCTGCGCGCCCTGTCGGGCGAGGTCCCTGCCCTGCAGGTACTGCCCTTCGCCGACGGGGACCAGCTGCTGCTCTACACCGACGGGGTCACCGAGGCCCGCAACCGCGCCCGGGAGTTCTACCCGCTCGCCGAAGGGCTGGCGCGCCATGTGTGCGCCGACCCCGAGCGCACCCTCACCGAGCTCCAGAACGAGCTGCTGGCGCACGTCGGGGGCCGACTGCACGACGACGCGGCGCTGCTGCTGCTGCGCAAGCCGACCCGGCCCGAGCGGACCGCCGCCCTGTGCCGCCCCGGCGCCGGCGGCCGGGCCCCGGTCAGTTCGCGTCCCGACGGCGGGTGAAGCGGGTGACGACGGTGCCGCCGGGGAAGGCCGTGCGCTCGGCGGCGTCGAATGCCGTGGGATCGAAGGCGCCGTCGAAGGCCGGGACGCCGGCTCCGGCGACCACCGGGTAGTTCTTGATCACCAGTTCGTCGATCTCTGGCAGCAGCGCACCCGCGAGCCTGCCGCCGCCGCACAGCCAGATGTCCGGGCCGGTCCCGCCGGTGGCCTCTCCCTCGCCCTTGAGTCCGCGGACGAGGCCGACCGGGTCGTCCGGTACGACGGTGACCTCGGGGTCGGTGCCGGGGTCGAGGGTGCTGGAGACCACGTACTGGCGCAGATGCGCGTACGGGCTGGTGATGCCGGTGTCGAGGGCGGGCCGGTAGGTGCCGAGACCCATGACGACCGTGTCGAAGCGCCGGTTCGGTGCGTCGGTTAGGCCGAGCGCGGCGCGGCGGGCGGTCGGGATCGTCTCGGGGTAGAGGGCGTTCATCCAGGCGGAGTACGCGGCGGCCTGCTGCCCGTCGTCCTGGAGGAAGAAGTCGAACTCCCCGCCGGGCCCGGCGATCCGGCCGTCGAGCGAGACACCGACGTAGTAGACGAGCTTTCGCATTGCTGGAACCTCCATGGGTCGCACCGAACCCCGGTGCGTAGTACTCTGACTGAAGTGGTTAGAACGTAGTACTACATCCGGAGTGGTGTCAATGGTGAGAAGGAACGACCAGCGGCGCGCGGCCCTCGTCGACGCCGCGATCGAGGTACTGGCCCGGGAGGGCGCACGAGGGCTGACCTTCCGCGCCGTGGACACCGAGGCCGCGGTCCCGAACGGCACCGCGTCCAACTACTTCGCCGGCCGCGACGACCTGCTCACCCAGGCCGGCGCCCGGGTCTACGAGCGGCTCCAGCCCGACGAGGCCACCATCGCCCGGCAGCGCGCGGCCGGCCGCGACCAGGAGACGTACGCGGAGCTGATGCGCGAACTCGTCGGCCGGATCGCCGCCTTCCGCACCGGCTACCTCGCCCTGCTGGAGCTCCGCCTCGAGGCCACCCGCCGCCCCGCGCTCCGCCAGGTGCTCACCGAGCGCGTCCGCGCCGACGTCGAGGCCAACGTCGCGTACCACGAGGCCTCCGGCCTGCCCGGCGACGCCATGGCCGTCAAGCTGCTGATCCTGACCCTGAACTGGCTGATCGTCGAACAGCTCACCCTGCCCGACGTCTTCTCGGAGGAGGAACGGGACCAGCTGGTGACGGCCGCGGTGGAACGCATCGTGGCGGCGCGGTAGCGGGACCGCGCGCCCCCGCCGGCGCCCGTCCACATGCCTCCCGTACGTCCTGGACGTCGTTAGACTCTCGGTCTGTTGCTCACGTGGGGGGAAGGCGGCGCAGCGATGGAAAAGCTCGGGGCGGGGGATCCGCGGAGCATCGGGGCCCACCGGCTGCTGGCGCGGCTCGGGGCGGGCGGCATGGGCCAGGTCTATCTGGCCCGCTCGGACCGCGGACGCACCGTCGCCGTCAAGCTGGTGCGCGAGGAGCTGGCCGCGCAGGACGAGTTCCGGGCGCGGTTCCGCCAGGAGGTGCAGGCCGCCCGGCAGGTGGGCGGCGACTGGACCGCCCCGGTCCTGGACGCGGACACCGAGGCCGCGGTGCCGTGGGTCGCCACCGGATACATCCCCGGGCCCAGTCTGCAGCAGGTCGTCGGACACGACCACGGGCCGCTGCCCGAGCGGTCGGTGCGGATCCTCGCGGCCGGGCTCGCGCACGCGCTGAAGGACATCCACGCCACGGGGATCGTGCACCGCGACCTCAAGCCGTCCAACGTGCTCGTCACCATCGACGGGCCGCGCGTCATCGACTTCGGGATCGCGCGCGCCCTGGAGACCGTGACCGACGGCGGGCTCACCCGGACCGGGGCGCTCGTCGGCTCGCCCGGCTTCATGGCGCCCGAGCAGGTGCGCGGCGACCGCATCACACCCGCCTGTGACGTCTTCTGCCTCGGCTCCGTCCTCGCCTACGCCGCCACCGGCGACCTCCCCTTCGGCACCGCCAACAGCGGTGTGCACGCACTGATGTTCCGGATAGCCCAGGAGGAGCCCGACCTGGAGCGGGTGCCCGAGGGCATGGCCGAACTGGTCCGCGCCTGCCTGAAGAAGGACCCGGCCGCCCGCCCCACGCTCGACGACATCCTGGAGCGCACGGGAGTGGAGGACGCCGTCGCAGAGGGCCGGTCCCGCGACCCCTGGCTGCCGGGCGCGCTGGTGGCCCAGCTCGGGCGGCATGCGGTCCGGCTGCTGGAGACGGAGGATCCGCAGGCGCCCGGGACCGCCGCCACCGCCGCCACCGCCGCCACCGCGGCCCCGGCGGCCACCGCCGCTCCCGCCGCCGCACCGGAGCACGCCCGGGCCGGCACGGCGCCCGAAGCCGCCGCGGATGCGGACGCCGGTGCCCGGGGCGAGGGGAGCGCCGGCCGAGGAGGGCACACCGCCGCCGGGCCCGAGGGCGGAGCCCACGGGAGCACGCCCCCCGCCGCAGAGCCGCCCCCCGCCGGCGACCCCGGCGCCCCGCCCCCGCCCGGCCGCCCCGGCGAGGGAGCCCCGCTGAACCACCTCCCCACCCTGATCGCGGGCCAGAACCCCTCGGCGCCCCCGCCCTCGGCGTACGGCCATCCGCAGTCGCCGTCCGCATACGGCCACCCGCAGCAGCACCCGGGCTCCGCCGCGGCGGCGGCCCAGCCGTACGCCCCGTACGGCGCCCTCGGCGGCACCCCGCCCTACGGCCCGCCCGCGGGCCAGGCTCCCGGCCACACCCCGCCCTACGGCCCCCAGTCCTACGGTCCCCAGCCCTACGGATCCCAGCCCTACGGCGCGCCGCCCGGGCCGGACCGCCGGGGCCGCTCCACCGCGCTGCTGGTCGTGGTCGCCCTGGTCGTCGCGCTGGCCGCCGGCGGCTCGGTCTACGCCCTGATGAACGCGGGCAGCGGAGACCAGGCGGGCGGCGACCCCTCGGCCACCCCCACGGCCACCGCCACCACCGACCAGGCGCCCCCGAACAGTCCCGGCTCCGCCACCACCGGCCCCCCGGCCCCGACCACCTCGGCCGGTCAGCCGACCACCCCGGCGGCCACGGACGGCACGATCCCGGCGGAGTATCTGGGCACCTGGGCCACCAGTATCGACAACGCCTCGGGCGTGCACCCCCGGACGTTGACCATCCAGCAGGGCGAGGTCGGCGACACCGTCCTGTCCCTGGTCGCCGACGGCCCGGCGGGCAGCGGCAGCTACCACTGCGTCTTCCACGCGGACCTGTCCTCCGACCCCGGCGCCGACGGACCGCTGCGGATCGGCCCGTCCCGGGTGACGGTCGGACAGCCGCGTTCCTCCTGCACACCCGGCGAGCCGACCACGGTCACGCTGCTCGCCGACGGCAGACTCCAGCGCGTCAACAACAGCAACGGGGAGAGCCTGACGTACACCCGCCGGTGAGCTCCCCGGGACCACCGGGGCCGGTGAGCCCTCCGGGACCACCGGGGCCGGTGAACGTCCGGCGAACTTCCGTGAACGGCAGCACTCGGTCCCCTCGCACAGTCGTACGGTGACCGTTCGACTGTCGGCGGCGGGGGCGCACGGTGGAGTGGTTGAGCGCGGAGAACCTGGTGGCCGTGGCCACCGCGGTCCTCGGCATCGCGGCCTCGGGCGTGATGCTCTGGTACGAACGCCGGGTGCCGCGCCGCAAACGCATCGGGTACCGCGTCCAGATGGACAACCCGATCGGCGACGACGTCCGTTCGGGCCGCGCCAACCGCCGCCTCGGACTGTTCGACGAGACCCCCGGCATGACGGACGCGACCCTCGTCCTCCTCCGCGTCGAGAACGACGGCTCCCAGGGCGTCGACCACGACGACTACACCGGCCCCGAACTCCACGGTCTCACCGCGGTCTTCGCCGACCGCACCATCCGCGCCGTCTCGGTCACCCAGCCGTCCGACACCGACCACCTGATGGACCACTTCACCCCCGGCCGGGGCTTCGGTTACGACGGCAACACCCTGCGCATCCCGCGCGTCCCCCTCAACCGCGGCGACTACTTCAAACTCCTGGTCCTGCTCTCCGGCGGTGACGTCGGCCGGGAGATCCGGCTGATCGGCGGCATCCGGGACGGCGAGGTCCACCCCAACCGCAGCGCCACCCCGGACGACAAGCCGCCGCTGTTCAGCCGGGCGGCGCGGACCATCACCGTGATGCTCACCGCCTCCGTGGTCACCCTGGCGGCGATCGTCGTCACCCGGGACGACACCCCGCCGCCCGTCGGCTGCGAGAGCGGCACCCTCACCCTGATCGGCTCGACGGCCTTCGCGCCGGTCCTGCGGGAGGTGGCCCGCAAGTACGAGCGCGACTGCGCGGACGACGAGACGTCGATCGTCGTGGACACGCACGGCTCGACCTCCGGCATCCGGGAACTGGCCGTGACCGGCGCCCGTACGGAGCAGGGCTCGCCCCCGGTGATCGCCTTCTCCGACGGCACCAAACCGAGCGGCTTCCCGGACCTGCGGGAGAACCGGGTGGCGGTGTCGGTCTTCGCCCTCGTCGTCAACGAGGGAGTACGGCTGCCCGACGACGACCTGACGACGGCCGAGGTACGCCGCCTGTACCGCGGCGAGATCACCAACTGGCGTCAGCTCGGCGGCCCCGACCTGCCGGTGCGGCTGGTCAGCCGGGACGCCAACTCCGGGACGAGACAGGTCTTCCAGCGCCGGGTGCTGGACCGGGGCGAGATCGCCAACTCCTCCCTCGACTGCGTCCACAAGGACGACCGGACCGCGCCCGTCGTCCGCTGCGAGCTCGACTCCACCCAGCAGATCCTCACGACGGTCGCCAAGGTCCCCGGCGCGATCGGCTACAGCGAGCTCAACCTCGCCACCCGGGCGAAGGGCCTGCGCCGTCTCACCCTCGACGGCGACCCCCCGTCCGTCGACGTCCTCGAACAGGGCGGCAGCGCCTACCCGTACCGCGAGATCGAGTACGCCTACACCTACGGCCGTCCCCCGGCCGACTCCCTGGCCTCCAGCTTCCTCACGTACCTCACCCGGGGCAACGGCCAGGACATCACCCGGACCCACGGCCACGTCCCCTGCTGGACCCCAGCAGGCCTGAACCTCTGCGCGGAACACCCCTCACGACCGCCAGCCTCCTGAGGGAGCCTCCCGAGGGCCCCACCCACCCACGGGCCGCAGCACCGGTCGGCGCCGCCCCCGCCCATCCGGGGGCCCAGGTGCCGGTGGGCCGCCCACCAGCCCAACCGCGGGCAATCGTGCCCTGCCTCGCCCAGTGCCTGAACGGCCTGGGAGGTACCTCCAGGGCGGCACGGGCGGGCGCTGGGGTAGCCCCTCTGGGAGGCACCCCGTCAACGCCGGGTTGCGCCCCCACCCCAACGGCCACCGACAACGCCGGTCACCAGCCGACCCCGGTCACCCGGGCCCGGACAGTCGCCGGTCACCCGTCCGGACAGTCACCGGTCACCCGGGCCCGGACAGTCACCGCCGCCTTCCGGAGAGGCGCCCTCACCGAGGCTCCGGCGGCCGCTGCCGAGGCATGTTCGGCCGCGCCCCCGGCGGCACCCCGAACCGCCCCGCCCCCGCCCCCGACCCCGCATCTCCCCGCCCACCCGCACCGGCCCCCGCCCCAGCCCCCACACCAAGACCCCCGACCCCGACCACCCCCGCCTGAACCCCGAACGACGCCGACCCCGTCCGGAACTCCACCATCCAGTCAGCCGTCTCCGCCCGCACCAGCTCCGTCACGTCCTCCGAGAACCGCCGCAGCACCAGCAGACACCGCTCCACCGCCTCCCCGGCGGTACCCTCCGCCGGCCCCAGCACCTCCCGCACACTCTCCGACGCCCAGTCGAACTGCAGCGCCTGCAATCTCCGCTGCACCGCCTGCGCCGTCGCCACGTCCCTCATCCACCCGGACGTCACCCCGAAGTACCGGTCCCCGGCAACACACGCCACACCCAGCAGCAACGCCAGATACCCCCAGGGAGCGACCCCGCTCACCACCCGGGTCATGTCGAGCAGCGGCAGCGCCGCCCCCGCTACCGCCCCCGCCGCCGCCCCGCCCCGCAGCAACCGCGCCACCCGCCGCTTCCACACCCGGTCGGCGAGATACCAGTCCGCCGTCTCCAGCGCACGCTGCTCCACCCACCGGTACAGCTCGTCCAGCCGCTCCGCAGGCCGTTCCCAGTCCCCGAGCGGAAACGTCCGCCCAGTCAGATCACCCGGCTCACTGCCCTGTCCTCCTTGTCCCCCTTGTCCTCCCTGTCCCCCGTGTCCCCCCGGGCCCCCGAACCGCCCCGCCCCATCGCCGCCCCGCCCGTCGTGAGACGGCCCGTCGGGCTGCATCTCCGGCTGACCCACCCGGCACTCCCTACCGATCAATTCGATCACGGTGCGTAACGATTCCGCGACGCCGCGGCATGTGCGCGATATTCAGAGGCTGACGCGCCGGACCTTCCTACCGCCCAATGGGTGGCGAAGGCCCGGGTTTCCCCGCTTTTCCGCCCGGAAGGGGGTGTTGATCAGGTATAGGACGCGCTACCACCTCACTCGAAAGAGTGCTGGGGCGAGGGCCGCACGGAGCACGTAGGCTCGTGCCGAACGGGAAAAATCCCGCAGCGACGACCCTCGCGGCGATAGGAGCTGAACGTGATCCCCGGTGGTGGCCAGCCCAACATGCAGCAGCTGCTCCAGCAGGCCCAGAAGATGCAGCAGGACCTGGCGAAGGCCCAGGAGGAACTGGCGCAGACGGAGGTCGACGGGCAGTCGGGCGGCGGCCTGGTCAAGGCCACCGTCACCGGCTCCGGTGAGCTCCGCGCGCTGCAGATCGACCCGAAGGCGGTGGACCCGGAGGACACCGAGACCCTCGCCGACCTGGTGGTCGCCGCCGTCCAGGCGGCCAACGAGAACGCGCAGGCCCTGCAGCAGCAGAAGCTCGGTCCGCTCGCCCAGGGGCTCGGCGGCGGCAGCGGAATCCCGGGCCTGCCCTTCTGAGAGCGTCGGCCGGGAAGGTCCGCCTTTCTCGGACCGGCCGCAGCCCTCTACCGTACGTAGTGCAGGAACCCCAGGAAGGACGGAAGTCCGGTGTACGAAGGCGTGGTCCAGGACCTCATCGACGAGCTCGGGCGGCTGCCCGGCGTCGGTCCCAAGAGCGCGCAGCGGATCGCCTTCCACATCCTCCAGGCGGAACCCGCCGACGTACGACGCCTCGCCCACGCCCTGACAGAGGTGAAGGCGAAGGTCCGCTTCTGCGCGACCTGCGGCAATGTCGCGCAGGAGGAGCAGTGCGGAATCTGCCGCGACACCCGCCGCGACCCGGCCGTCATCTGCGTCGTGGAGGAGCCGAAGGACGTCGTGGCCATCGAGCGCACCCGTGAGTTCCGCGGGCGGTACCACGTGCTCGGCGGCGCGATCAGCCCCATCGACGGCGTCGGCCCCGACGACCTCCGCATCCGGGAGCTGCTCGCCCGCCTGGCCGACGGCACGGTCAAGGAGCTGATCCTGGCCACGGACCCGAATCTGGAAGGCGAGGCCACGGCCACCTACCTCGCCCGCATGATCAAGCCCATGGGCCTCAAGGTCACCCGCCTGGCCAGCGGCCTCCCGGTGGGTGGCGACCTGGAATACGCGGACGAGGTCACCCTCGGCCGGGCCTTCGAGGGGAGACGACTCCTAGATGTCTGACGCCACGCTGCACGCGACCCATCAGAACCCGGACGACTTCGCGGTCCAGATCGCGGACCAGATCGAGAGCTTCCTGGTCGCCGTCACGGAGGTCGCGAAGGGCGACGAGCCGGACTCGGCGGTCCCCTTCCTCCTCCTGGAGGTCTCCCAGCTCCTGCTGGCCGGCGGCCGTCTCGGAGCCCACGAGGACATCGTCCCGGACGAGCGCTACGAGCCCGACCCGGGCCCCGAGCAGGACGTGGACGAGCTCCGCGAGAACCTCGCCCGCATCCTGGACCCCATCGACGTCTACTCCGAGGTCTTCGACCCCTACGAGCCCCGCAAGGCGCCCGTCCCGGCCCGGATCTCGGACGACCTCACCGACGTCATCACCGACCTCCGCCACGGCATGGCCCACTACCGGGCAGGCCGCACCACGGAGGCTCTGTGGTGGTGGCAGTTCTCCTACTTCTCCAACTGGGGTTCGACCGCGTCCGCGACCCTGCGTGCCCTGCAGTCGGTCGTCGCCCACGTCCGCCTCAACCAGCCGCTGGCCGAGCTGGACGGCCTCGACACCGACCAGGACATCGGCGACGAGACCCTGGAGGCGGAGGCCGGCCAGGTCATGGCCGAGGAGATCGCGGGCCCCCTGGGCCTTCGCCCGGTGCAGTGACCGGCCGGTTCGTGTCCCAAGCGACACCGTGACGTTGCGTGCCCGCGCCCGGCGTCCGGTTACCGTGGCGGGTCCTTGACACCTGGATCCGGAACACGGGGGCAGCAGCCGATGCACCACGGACGTGGCAGAGCCGCGAGCACGACGGCGGCGGTGGTGACCGTCACGGCAGCGGCCGTACTCCTGACGGCCTGCGGCCCCGAGGACACCGCCGCCGACGCGAAGGGCACGGCCTCCGCGACGACGACCTCGTCACCGTCGGCGTCACCGTCGGCGACCGCGTCCGTGACTCCGACGCCCTCCCCGACCGCCTCCACCGCGGAGCCGAAGGCCACCCCGACCACGGCCGGGCCGATCAGCACCACGAAGCCCCCGAAACCCCCGAAACCCGCCGCCAAGCCGTCGACGCAGCCTCCGGCCGCGAGCGCCATCAGCATGATCGCCTCCACCGAGGGCGGCCGGATCACCCTGACCCGAGGCGGCGTGGCCCAGGAGTTCACGGTCTCCGTCCGCAACGGCAACACCCGCGCCTACGCAGGACTGCACGTCGCCCTCCAGACGGAGATGATGGTCGGCGAGGGCTCCTCACCCACCAACGGCCTGGTCCTGGAGCGCCGTGACCCGGCGACCGGCGCCTGGCGTCGCGCCGACCTGCGCGTGGCCAACGACGTGTACCCCCACTACCTCTACCCGGACGGCACCCCGCTCGCCCGCAACGCCTCCCGCGTCGACCGCTACCGCCTGAGCGCCACCAACGCGGGCCCGACCGGCTCGACCTCGCTGCTCATCCGCCTGGTCGACACCTCCGCGCCGCAGGCGGCGTCCGCCGACGAGGCGGCCCCCAGGCACGCCTCCCTCCCGGTCAGCGTCACCCGGGGCTGAGCCGCACCGGGACGACCCCGCGTCCGAGCGCCCGCGCCAGCGCCCCGGGCGCGACGTGCGGCGCGGTCGCGGTCGGCACGCTGTACCAGCGCAGCGGCCAGGTGTTCCCGTGGAGCGCCGGCACCCCGAGGTACGTGACGGCACGCTCGCCCCGGCCGCCGAGCCGCTGCACGCCCAGCGGCCACTCGTAGCGCCGTACCGTGCCGGGCGGCAGCAGGAAGTACACCCACCACCGCCTCCCGCTCGCCTCGCCCACGATCGGCCCGGCGTCGTCGCCGCTCGCGTCGACCAGCCACTCGGTGACCACCTCGCCGCGCACGCCATCGATCCGTACGGCGTCGAAGTGCACGCCGACGACGTGCAGTTGGTGGCCGGCCGTCGGAATCCAGCCGGGCTGGTGAATTGCGTTCGTCATACTCACACGTTGGCGCGCGGGTCGCTACGCTCGGTAGCGACTGAGGTGATACACGCCGGGGTGTATCCATCGGAGGTGCGTGCCGTGTCGGGCCAGACCAACTCCCAGCCCCCCGCCGCCTGGCGCTACGGCGGCAACCAGATGAAACGCTGGCGCACCAAGGCCAACGTCAGCAGGGAGCAGCTCGCCGAGGCCGCGAACTACTCGCCGGACACCATCAAGTCGATGGAGCAGGGCGTACGGATGCCGACGCCGAGAGTCCTGGACGTGGCGGACGAACTGTGCCGGGCGGAGGGGCTGCTGAGCGCGGCGAAGGACTACTTGCAGCGGGAGAAGTTTCCGAAGTGTGCCCTGGACTTCATGGAGCGCGAGCGGGAGGCGATCAGTTACTGGTCCTACGAGGCCGGACTGATTCCCGGGTTGCTGCAGGCGAAGGGGTACATGCAGGCCTTGATCGAGGGCTATGTTCCGCCTCTTGACGAAGGGACGGTCGAAGAGCGGATCGCGGGCAGGGTGGAGCGGCAGGCCATTCTCACGGATCGCAAGCCACCGGTGGCGTTCGCCTTCACTGTCTACGAGGCGGCTCTGCGTTCTCCGCTGGTGGACGACGAACAACTCCGCTGCCTGCTGAAGGCCGCAGAACTGAGAAACGTCGTCCTGCAGGTGCTGCCCTTCGAACGGTCCATCCCCATCGCGGTCATGGGGCCCCTGGTGTTGATGGAGACCAGCGACCATGAGCGGTTTGCTTATACCGAATGCCAGTTCATCAGTGACCTGTCGGCCGAGCCGACCGTGGTTCGGCGCGTGACCGAGCGGCTTAGCATGATTCGTGCCCAGGCCCTCAGCCCTGCTGAGTCGGTCCGGTTCATCGAGCGAATGGCAGATCACCATGGTTGACCGGCTGAAGTGGTTCAAGTCCAGCTACAGCGATCCCGAGGGTGCCAACTGCGTCGAGGTCGCCCTCGCCCCCACCGTCCACATCCGCGACTCCAAGACGACCCCCGGAGGCTCCGAACTCCACGTCTCCGCCCCCGCCTGGGCGGCATTCATCGCCGCAGTTCAGCCCGAGGCTTGAGCCTCGGGCCTCGAGCCCTTCCCCTGGGTTTTCTGGGCTGGTTGAAATACCCAACCAACCAAGCTTGTAGGTGAGTTGAGGCGCGCTACCTCGAACGGGTGACGTTCCGTGATCGGCTTGCGCCGCTGCGTAAAGCGGCCCTAGGTTCGCGGCAAACGACCTGCACATGAGTCGGCCCCGGCGGTGCGCCAACACCAACTCCGGGGCCTGACCTACGGATCGAACGGAGACTTCGACCGTGGCTTGCGCCCACCCTAGTCCTGCCCTCCCCTCCCCGTCCCACCCCATGGCCAAAACGGGGTACGGCAAGCGTTCCGCGGGTGACGAAAATCTGCACGCAGACGCGGACTTCGCACACCTGAGCCCTCGTGACCGCGAGATCGCCGTCTTCATCGACCACCTCGACGACGGCCACGCGATGGGCTACAAGGCGCTCGCCGCCGTACACCCGCGCTACGGCCAACAGGCCGTCCGCACCTCGCTGCGCGGCCTGGACGCCGCCGGTCACGTGCGGCACATCCGGGAGCACATCACCGTCGAGGACAACTCGATGAGGTGGGTGACGCGCACGTACTGGTCGCGAACGCCCAGGTCCGCGGAGTGGTGGAGGGAGTTCGCGCGGGCCCGCAAGGGGCGGATCGTCACCGAGGACCACGCGGCGGGCCTCGCCCGCACCGACGAGCCGCAGTCGCAGCCGCAGCCGCAGTCGCAGTCGCCCGCCGAAGAACCCACCCCGCATCCGGAGCCGTACCCGGAGCCGGAGCCGCACCCGCATCCGGAGTCGCAGCCGTACCCGGAGCCGGAGCCGCACCCGCATCCGGAGTCGCAGCCGGAACCGGAGCAGAGCGCCGCCTACCTGACCCTCGCCGACCTGCGCGAGGCCGATCCCCGGATGCCGCTGTCCGAGTCCGACTGCCGCTCCCTCGAGTCGCTGGCCCGGGAGTGGCTGTCGCGCGGCTCGACCCCGAACGAGATCACCCGGGCCCTGACCGAAGGGCTCCCGTCCGCCGTGAACAACCCCGGCGGACTCGCACGCAACCGACTGGAGACGAAGATGCCCCCGAAGAAGGCGAAGATCCGCCAGAAGCCCGCAAGGCGACGGGCCCGCGTGACCGCCGCGGTGATGTGCTGCATCACCTGCGACGCGGACGAGCGCACGACGAAGCTCGAGGACGGCATGTGCCCGGACTGCCGCGCCGAGTACGAGGCCGACCTGGCGGCGGAGGCGGCCGGCGAACTGGACGCGGGCTACGTGCCGGACACGTTCCTGGCCGACCCGGAGCCCGTGTACGAGTTCGTGGACGTCGCCCGCCGCGCGGCGGAGGTCCGGGCGGCCGGGGGCCTGCGCTCGAAGGCCGAGAGGGCGCTGTGAGCACGCAGGAGGCGCCGGTCGGGGCACCATGGTGTCGAGGAGGCGACGCCGTGACCCCCGGGACCGAGCACCGGCCGCAGATGTCCGTCGAGGACCTCGCGGACTGAGCGGCGCCGATTGTGAAGATGTGATGCAGGGCACTTTTCCGAGTGGGCCGCGTATGTCTGGGCATGAGCCAGCCTGGGCGCGCCGGGGTCTCACCATGCGATATCGCAGGGGCGGATTCCGGACGCTCGATAGACTGAGCCGACCGCAGTACAGCTACGTACGTGCGGAAAGAGACGGAATGAGCGAGGAGCGCACGTGGGCCTTGTCGTGCAGAAGTACGGAGGCTCCTCCGTAGCCGATGCCGAGGGCATCAAGCGCGTCGCCAAGCGAATCGTGGAAGCGAAGAAGAACGGCAACCAGGTGGTCGCCGTGGTCTCCGCGATGGGCGACACGACGGACGAGCTGATCGATCTCGCCGAGCAGGTTTCCCCGATCCCTGCCGGCCGTGAGCTCGACATGCTGCTGACCGCAGGAGAGCGGATCTCCATGGCCCTGCTGGCCATGGCGATCAAGAACCTGGGTCACGAGGCCCAGTCGTTCACCGGCAGCCAGGCGGGTGTCATCACCGACTCGGTCCACAACAAAGCCCGGATCATCGACGTGACGCCGGGCCGTATCCGCACCTCCGTGGACGAGGGCAACATCGCCATCGTGGCCGGCTTCCAGGGCGTCAGCCAGGACAGCAAGGACATCACCACGCTGGGCCGGGGCGGCTCCGACACCACCGCCGTGGCGCTCGCCGCCGCCCTCGACGCGGACGTCTGCGAGATCTACACCGATGTCGACGGCGTCTTCACCGCCGACCCGCGCGTGGTGAAGAAGGCCAAGAAGATCGACTGGATCTCGTTCGAGGACATGCTCGAACTGGCCGCCTCCGGGTCCAAGGTGCTGCTCCACCGCTGCGTGGAGTACGCCCGCCGGTACAACATCCCGATCCACGTCCGGTCCAGCTTCAGCGGACTGCAGGGCACGTGGGTCAGCAGCGAGCCGATCAACCAAGGGGACAAGCAGGTGGAGCAGGCCATCATCTCCGGAGTCGCGCACGACACCTCCGAGGCCAAGGTCACGGTCGTCGGGGTGCCGGACAAGCCGGGCGAGGCGGCCGCCATCTTCCGGTCGATCGCGAACGCCGAGATCAACATCGACATGGTGGTGCAGAACGTCTCCGCGGCCTCCACGGGTCTGACGGACATCTCGTTCACGCTGCCCAAGACCGAGGGCCGCAAGGCCATCGACGCGCTGGAGAAGAACAAGGCCTCCATCGGCTTCGACTCGCTCCGCTACGACGACCAGATCGGCAAGATCTCGCTGGTCGGCGCCGGGATGAAGACCAACCCGGGCGTCACCGCCGACTTCTTCACCGCGCTGTCCGACGCCGGGGTGAACATCGAGCTGATCTCGACCTCCGAGATCCGCATCTCGGTGGTCACCCGCAAGGACGACGTCAACGAGGCCGTGCGCGCCGTGCACACCGCCTTCGGTCTGGACTCCGACAGCGACGAGGCCGTGGTCTACGGAGGCACCGGCCGCTGATGGCCGAAACCGTACGGCCCCCGGCGGGACCGGGAAGGACGGGGCGTCCGACGCTCGCGGTCGTCGGAGCGACCGGGGCCGTCGGCACCGTCATGCTCCAGATCCTGTCCCAGCACGCGGACATCTGGGGTGACATCCGCCTGATCGCCTCGCCGCGCTCGGCCGGCCGCAAGCTGGCCGTGCGCGGCGAGGAGGTCGAGGTGGTGGCGCTGAGCGAGGAGGCCTTCGACGGCGTCGACATCGCCATGTTCGACGTACCGGACGAGGTGTCCGCCCAGTGGGCACCGGTCGCCGCCGCCAAGGGTGTGGTGGTGGTCGACAACTCGGGCGCCTTCCGGATGGACCCGGACGTGCCGCTGGTGGTGCCCGAGGTCAATCCGCACGCGGTGCGGATGCGGCCGCGCGGGATCATCGCCAACCCGAACTGCACGACGCTGTCCATGATCGTCGCGCTGGGTGCGCTGCACGCCGAGTTCGGGCTGCGCGAGCTGGTCGTCTCCTCGTACCAGGCGGTGAGCGGTGCGGGCCTGGCCGGAGTGGACACGCTGCGCAGACAGCTGTCCCTGGTGGCCGGTACGGAGCTGGGGACGCACCCCGGTGACGTGCGGCGGGCCGTCGGCGACGACACCGGGCCGTTCCCGGAGCCGGTCGCGCTGAACGTCGTACCGTGGGCCGGGTCGCTGCGCGAGGACGGCTGGTCCTCGGAGGAGATGAAGGTGCGGGACGAGTCCCGCAAGATCCTCGGGCTGCCGCAGCTGCCGGTGGCGGTGACGTGCGTACGGGTGCCGGTGGTCACCACGCACTCCCTGACCGTGCACGCCCGCTTCGAGGGCGTGGTCACCGTCGACAAGGCCCGGGAGATCCTGGCCACCGCGCCGGGCGTCGTACTGTTCGACGATCCGGCGGCCGGGGAGTTCCCGACGCCCGCGGACGCGGTCGGCACCGATCCCACGTGGGTCGGGCGGGTGCGCCGGGCGCTGGACGACCCGACGGCGCTCGAACTCTTCGTGTGCGGGGACAACCTCCGCAAGGGCGCCGCGCTCAACACGGCGCAGATCGCGGAGCTGGTGGCGGCCGAGTACGACGGCTGACCCGTCCTCGGAAAACCGCTCTGCCACAGTGGTTGAGGTTCGTAGTATCAGTGTGGTTCCTGTGATCCAAAAGATGGTCCGGACCACTTGAACAGGCTCCCCTCGGCATCGGACGATTTCCTCCCCGCTCCCGCAACCGCGCGGATGACGGGGAGCGTCTTTGCCGTCACCCAGTCCGGGGCGTGGGGACGCCGAGGGCAGGACGTGGGGACGTCCGGCCAACTGGAATTCAGGGGAAGAGCGGGACGCATGAGGGCATTTGGGGCACCGTCAGTTGTGCTGCCTGACGCGAGAGCGAACGTGCCGCCCGGCACGTACAACCCTCGTGGGGGCACGCGTGTCCAACTGGCGTGGCAGAGGTACTCGAATTCTCCCCCAGGCTCTTCGAACAGGGGGTACCCCCAGCGGCGGGGCGCCGCTCGGCCGCCCTTCGGCCGCCCCGTCGGGCCGTCCGACTCCGGCCGGCCGGCGCGGCCGGTGGCATGCCGGTGATCGCGAACATGCCCGCAGCGCAGCCCGCCCGCCTGCCCGGCCAGCGTGAAGGCGCCGAGGAGGCCGCCGCGGCGGGCACCACCGTCGACCACCTCACCGAGACCTACCGCACCCACTACCGGTCGCTGCTCGGTCTCGCCGCCCTCCTGCTCGACGACACCGCCTCCTGCGAGGACGTCGTCCAGGAGGCCTTCATCCGCGTCCACTCGGCGCGCAAACGCGTCCGCGACCCGGAGAAGACCCTGGCGTATCTGCGGCAGACCGTCGTCAACCTCTCCCGTTCGGCACTGCGCCGCCGCATCCTCGGTCTGAAACTGCTGTCGAAGCCCATGCCCGACATGGCCAGCGCCGAGGAGGGCGCCTACGACCAGCTGGAGCGCGACTCCCTGATCAAGGCGATGAAGGGGCTCCAGCGCCGCCAGCGCGAAGTGCTCGTGCTGCGCTACTTCGCCGACATGACCGAGGCCCAGGTCGCCGAGACGCTCGGCATATCGCTGGGCTCGGTGAAGGCGTACGGTTCCCGCGGCATCGCCGCGCTCAGGGTGGCCATGGAGGCACCGGCATGAGCGACGGCCACGGCGGGAGGCGGCACGACGCCGCCGACGACCGTCACGAGGACCGCCCCGAGGACCACCTCGAGGACCACCTCGAGGACCACCCTGTGAACCACTCGCACGCTGGGAACGGAACAGTGAACCACGGCCCCGACCCCAAGGGCCCGGACGCGCAGGGCCCGGACGCGCAGGGCTCCGCCGCGCAGCGGCCCGCCGGGCTCGACGGACCCGGGAGGCTCGACGGACCCGCCGGGCTGGACGGGTCCGACGGGCTCGACGAGCTCGGTGGGCTCGACCCCGACGAGCTGGCCCTGCGCCGGATCCTGCACGACGCGGTGCGGGATGTGCAGCCGCAGGACGGCACCCTGGAGTACCTGCGCCGCGCGGTGCCCGCCCGGCGGGCCCGCAAGCGCCAGGCCGCCGTCGGCCTGGCCGCCGCCGTGCTGTTCGTCGGCACCGCGGTCCCGGCGCTGGTGCACGTCTCCAACTCCGGCGGCTCCGGTGCCAACCCGAGCGTGGCCGGGCACGCCTCCCAGGCGCAGGGCGGAGTCAGCTCCGGCAAGGACCCGGCCGGCGGCAAGAGCGACAGCGTCGGCTCCACCGGCAGGGCCGAGGACAAGGGCCGGGCCGACGCGAAGGAGAAGGAGAAGGACGAGAAGACCGGCGGCCCGGACTCCGGGGCGACCGCCGGCGCCGACCCCTCCGCCAGCTCCGCGGACGGAGCCCCGGCCTGCGCGGCCGGCCAGCTCGGCCCCGCCGTCGCCTCCAGCGCCGCGCCCGACTCCACCGGCGTGGTCTACGGCTCCTTCCTCGTCACGAACGTTTCCTCGGCAGGGTGTACGGTCGCCGGTCCCGGCGCGGTGACCGCGTCGCCGAAGGGCGCGGCCGACGCCAACAAGATCGGCACCGCCCGGCACGTGGCCGGGGACGCGGCGGCCGGACTGCCCGACCCGTCGCTCGAGCTGCCGCAGCTGCTGCTGGAGCCCGGTGCCGCGTACGAGGTGCAGTTCGCCTGGGTGCCGACGGAGACCTGCCCCACCGCCGGGGGCGGCGGTACCGGCGGGACGACCGGCGGCAGCACCGGCGGGCCCTCGCCCGACCCGTCGCCGACACAGGAGCCGACCACCACCGAGGGCGCCACGGCGGGCGAGGGTGACGACGGCGGTACCGCCCCTCAGCTGGTCACCGAGGACGGTCTGGTCGACGGCAGCGTCGCCGTGACCTACACCCCGGAGGGCGGCACGGGTTCGGCGACGGCCACGGTCTCCGACGCCTGCGCGGGCACCGTGCACTGGACGGGCGTACTGGCGGCGCAGTAGCGGCACCCCGGCCCGGCGGCCACCGGCGCGGGGACCGGTCCCACCGCTACACCCCCGACGGGCTGCGCCGCTCGCCGTGCTCCAGATGTCCGTCCTGTTCCGCGTCGGGCAGCAGCAGCCCCAGCTCGGCGTCGCGGGCCAGCTCCACCTCGCGGCGCAGCAGCCGGAACCACATGAAGATCACGAACCCGACGAAGGCGAACCACTCGGCGGTGTAGCCGAGGTTCTGGAACGCCTTGAGGTCCAGCCCGGTGTTCTCGGGCGCGCTCACGGGTGCGGCCTGCATCCCGGATTCGCCCTCGTTGAGGGTGATCCAGGCGTCGTACAGGTCGTACGGCACCAGGTTCACCAGCGCGGCCGTGCTGATCGCCGAGGTCTGGCCGGCGGGCAGCCCGCTGCGGGAGCCGGCCCCGCCCGAGCCGGGGCTCTCCGAGGCGTGCAGCGCCCCGGTGACCGTGACCTCACCGCCCGGCGCGGCCGGGACCTTCGCCGGGTCGGGCTCTCCGGGCAGCCAACCCCGCACGACGGGCAGCGCCTGGCCGGAGTCGGTGCGCAGCAGCGTCAGCACGTAGTACCCGCGCCGGCCGTCCAGCTCGCGGTCCGGGACCAGCAGCTGCTCCGCGTACCGCCCGGTGACCGTGGCCTGCTTGCCGACGGTCGACTTGTCCACCGGCAGCAGCTCCCCCAGCGGCCGGGCGGCCTCGTGCCGGGCGTCCTCGGCCTGCGTCTCGGCGCTGCGGTGATCCTCCACCCGGTCCTCGAACCGGCCCAGCTGCCACGACCCCATGAAAATACAGAAGGGGATCGACAGCACGAGAAAGACGTTGATCCCCCACCAGCGGGGTGTCAGCAGAAACCGGTACACGCCCCCCACGGTACGGGCCACGACCGGGAGCCCCCGCCGCGGGGTACGCGGGGCGACACCCGCCCACCGCCAAATCCGCCATACCAGTCAGTCTGCATCCCCCCACTGACATTCCGGCGGACCTGTCGCCCTCGACGTACTTCGCCCGCAGGAAGCGTCCCGAAGTCCGCCCGTCGGCTCCGCGACGAGCAGCTCATGCCGCTGATCGAGGAGATCCACGCCCGAGTCCGGGGCCACCTATGGGGCCCGGCGGATCACCTGCGCCTGCGGCGCAGGGGCGTCGGGGTGGCCCGGTGCACCATCGAGCGGCTGATGCGCGAGCTGGGCATCGAGGGCGTCATCCGCGGCCGGCGGCGTCGCACCACGTGCCCGAGCCGTCGGCGCCCCGCCCGCCCGGAAACCTGGTCGACCGCGATTTCACCGCCTCGCGGCCGGACCAGTTGCGAGTGGCGGACACGACGTATGTCCGCACCTGGTCGGGCTGGGCGTACGTGGCGTTCGTCCTGGACGTGTACGTGAGAAGCTCTGACGTCCGACGCAGGCGTCCCATCTGGCCGATCCAGTGGGCCTACTGACAATGCACGCCTTCACTCATGGGCGACCTCTTCAAGCACGGTCTCCCCGAAGCGCCATGAACCCCGGTTGCCGTGCGCCTCCGCGCGCAAGCCCTCCTCCCAGGCGATCCGAGCCGCCCGCGCGTGCGGAATCCCGGGAAATTCCTCGGGGTGGACCTTGATGTACCCGCGCCGGTCCTTCGGGTACGTCCGCAGCGCCTCCCGCAGCTTCGTCTCCTGATCGGCAACGGAGACCTTGGTGCGCTTGAGTGTGCCGGACACCTTCTGCCCTACGGACGGTTGCCCGCGCTTCACGGCGTCGCGAAGCATCGCCTTTTCCGACCCCCACCATGCCATCATGCCGACAGCGCCGACCGCGGTAAGCGCGAGGGCCCCCGCTCCCACGAGCTCCGCAGTCGCGTCCGCATCGCCCACGGGCTGGGGGGCGAGGACACCTTCGGGGTCCTCGATCACAGTCAGCACTTGACCAACGTCATAGGGATCGGCTGTCCGGTCCAGCTCTGGCCCTCGAACCCTTGTACCGTCGGGCTTTTCCAAGGTGTAACGGGAATGGGGTCCCTCTCGGCCCGCGGCAGGAACGGTTCGCTCTTTCGCCACGGTGGCCGTGACCTTCTCTCCATGCTGTTGAAGGGAGAGGTCGTCGCGCGCAATGTCGAGGACGGGCGCGCAAATCGCTGACAAGAGCACGATGAACAGGGCAGCGTAGGTACTTGATTCTTTCGCCCCAAGACGACGGATCAGCACGGTGAGCAGTACGCTGTGCAGAAGCCATAGGAACGCCAGGAGCATGAATCCGGCATGGTTCAGCAGGAGGGACATTCCCACGATCGCGGCGAGCGCGTAACAGCCGATCCCGATGGCCAGCAGCACGGGATGTTTTGCACGCCGCCCGCGTGCCCCGGCCTCTGCTTGCGCAACGCTGATCACGATGAGGCTCCTTCTACACAGGCAAGGGGTCCTTCAGGCGCCGATCCGTCTGGCCAGGACGGCTCCTCCGCTGCGATGGATTTCATGACGCCGCCGAGCACTTCGAGATACTCGGCCCAGTGTTTGATGTCTTCCGTCGTGAAAACGAAGAGGGCTGCTCCAGGGCCAGTCTTGAGCGGGACGCAGAACTGAGCCTGGCGAACGGTGGTGGGGACCGGTGAGTCCAGGCCGAAGAGCACGCCAGGAATCAGCAGATCGAGTTCCCGTATGCACAGGGCGGAGATTCCGTACGGCAGCATGACCAACCCAACCTCTGCGTCGGGGAACACACTCCGCCACTGAGCGGCGGTGGCTTTCGCCGTCCCATGCCGGTCCTGACGGAGTGCGCCGGACTCAGGGCTCTCGATCATCACGCAGAGCGTGCCTTGGGACAACTTGTCCCCCGGCATTCGCAGCAGGCAACCTGAGACATGCTGCGCGCCAGCGGAGATCATCGTCTGGAGGATGTACTCGCCCGCGGCCACGAACCTGAGCTTCTGCTCCTGCGTAGCAGAGGTGAACAGCGCGTCCGCCGTGTCCACCATCCGCAGGATGCGGCTCTCGGGGTCGTCATGGAGGTTGAACTCAACGAATCCCGGTGGTAGTTCGAACCATAGGTCTGGTACGTCGACAGCTTCTATTTCCATCAGTCAGTCAACTCCCAGGCGCCCAAGCCGATCGTGCTGCCGAGGGCAAACACCCCACCTGCGATGGTGGCTCCTTTGCCGCCCATACCGGCCGGAGCAGCCGTCGTGATGTTGCCGATCCCCGTCCCCCAGGTCGCCGCATCGGCTCGCCCATCGCTCGTCTCCCACGCATTGAGCGCGGTCGGTACCGTCCAGGCGGTCTGTGCGGCAGCCTGAGTCACCTCGGTGGCGGTCAGAGCGGCCCCTCGCGAAAGACCGAGCTTGCTGGCGGCAGCCATCACCGGCTTGTCGATCACGTTCGCAACCAGGTCGGCTCCCTTCATCTCGTTCTTCGCCACCTTGGCGGCCGTATTGATACCGACTTTGGTGCCGTTCGCCAGCCCGCCTGCTCCCCGTCCTGCCTTGACGCCGGCCTGAATGCCCGTCTTCACCGCGCCCACACCCGGCACCATGCCCAGCAGATCACCGCCCAGGGTGAGCCAGTTGCCCGCATTCTTTCCACACGGAGGAAAGAGGCCTCCCTCGGCCTGGTACTTCGCTGCGTGCGCGATGAACGCCACGGCACTCAACCCGATGGCCAGCGGCGCGAGCACCGGGCAGAAGATGGCGACGACACCGACGACAGAGGCGATCACGGTGATCCAGTCGGCGTGTTCCTTGATCCAGTGACCGACTTCCGCGAGCAGTTCGCCCACCTGGCCAGGAAGATCCGCCAGCGCCTTCCCGAGGTCCGAGATGGCGTCCCCGAGCTTGTCCCAGACGCCGGGCTCGTCCGGGGCGATGTCCATGGCCTTCTTCAGACGGTTCGCGATCTCCTTGCCGTGGCCTTGGTAGTTCCTTGCCAATGTGCGCCCTGAGCGCCGCAGCTCATCCAGTTCCAATTCCTTGGCGTTCACCGCCCGGTTGGCAGCCTGGACCTCGTCCTTGTGCTGCTGGGTGTCCTTCTTGTCAGAGTCGGCCTTGCCCAGCTTGTCCGCCTTCTCGTGGGCCCTACCCAGTTGTTCATCGAGTTCGGCGGCCTGCCTCTCCAGCCGCACGGCCGCGCCCTGCTTCTCCTTCATGTAGTCCGCCCAGTCCTCCAGGGCGGACGCGGCGTCCTGGAAGGAGTCGCGGGCCTCATCCATACGCGGCCGGAAGTCGTCGTCGAACTTCTCGCGGAACACCGCCGCGGCCTTACCCTCCCAGTCACCGACACCGGTGCCGTGCAGGACCTGGCAGATCTCGACGAGCGCCCGCGCGGTCCGGCGAACGGTCTTGGCCACGTCGTCGGCCACGGGCTGGTCGCCAGGGCACGGTACGAACCCCAGACCCGGGAAGTCCTCCAGTCTTGCCTCGGCCATGGCTACTTCCCGTCCCTCTTGCCCTTGCCCACCTCGGCGAGCTCCTGATCCAGATCCTCGAAAGACTGCTTGACCTTGAGCAGGGCCTTCGACGCCTGCTTCGAGAACTTGGTCAACTGCTTGATCCCGTACGACCACTCGTCCCCGAAGTCGTCCATTCGCGAGGCGAGTTCGGGAACCCCCATCGCGTGCCCCGTGACCTGCTCCATCTCGCGGCCGGGCCTCTTCATCAGGTCCGATATGTGATCGAGGTTGTGCCTCACTCTGTTCAGCACTTCGTAGTCGATCGAAAGATCACTCACGCCATCCCCGTTTCTCAAGCCCTCGTCGACGCTCAGCGGTTGACGGCCTGGATCTCCTGGACCACGACGTCCTGGACCGCGCCGAATTCGCCGTCCGGGAGATCTCCACCCGCGCCGCCGCTGCCCGTCCAGTCGATCGTCCAAGTGACTGTGGCCTGCAGGGGGAAGGTGTCATCGCCTGAGGAGCGCAGATACTTCACGCCGCAGGGAGGAGTACGGTCCGCTTTGCCCTTGGTGTACGGCTCTCCGATACGGCCGTCGTTGATCTCGCACACCCCGGACGCGGGATACACCTCGGCGTCCTTCGTCCCCGGGTCGATCTCCAGCGAGACCGGCTCAGCCGTAGCAGTCGCCTCGATCCCAAGCACCGGCACGGACGCGGTGACCGACACCGGCTTGAACTCGGCCGCGTCCAGCCACGCCCACGTCGGCAGGTTGACCTTCGTGGCTTCTGCGGGCGCGAGCGTCACCTCGGTGCCCGGCACCTGGATCTCCGCGTACGCGAGTTCGGCGAGGACCTGCGGGGTGACGGCGTTGGGGACGTCGGCCGGCGGCGGGTCACCCTCGTCCACCCAGAAATACTCGGTGTCGCACTCGTCCCAGCCCGGCGGATAGCCGTCGTCGTAGTACGCGCCCCACCAGTAGCCCTTGCCGGACTTGTCCTTGTTGAAGCCCTTCTTCTCGTCGTCCGCGTTGTACTTCTCGCGCTGCTCCGTGTCCCACTCGTGGCCGGTGGACTCGGCGTTCCAGATCGACTCCAGGTACTTCTGGAGCTGCTCCGGGGTGTACTTCGGGGCGTACCAGCACGGCGGGGGCGACCACGACGTACTCGACGTGAGCGCGCCCGCGCGTTCACCGCCGCCGTTCTTCGAACGGTCGAAGACCACACCGCCGACCTCTACGGAGACGGTGCCATCGGCGTCGGTGTCGGCCTGCTGATTCGTCCCATCATCGCCACCGAATCCCCATCCGGGAGTGTCCGGATCGGCGTGGACGGGCGAGGCAGAGGCGACGAGCAGCGCCGTGAAGCAGCAGGCAACCGACGCTCGGCGCAGGCACATCATCACGGCTGGCACCTCTCGCTACCCCGCTGCGACTGCAGGCTCTGCGTGACCCAGACTCCGTTGGTGCCCTTACGCAGGACGCTGGCGTAGTTCACGTAACTGTCCTTGCTGACGGTTACGTCGTCGGTCTTACCTGTCTTGATGTACTTGTTGAAGCCTTTGCTCTGGTCCTCGCAGTACACGAGCGACGCGGTTCCGTCGTCCTTCACCGTCACCATCTCGCGGAAGTAGCGAGCGACCCCCGCGATCCGCGCTTCGTGATCGACGAATGACTGGATGAACTTCTCGCTCCCCGCCGCGGCTCCGCCCTCGGAGTAGAAGCGATACGCCTCATGCAGCGGATCCTGCTCGGCGATCGCCATGCTCACGGCTTTGATCCGCTGCTCCGCATCCCGCAGCACGGCGTCCTTCTCCGGATCGCCCGTCTTCTTCCACTCGAACTTGTACGTGATGTCCGACGGCAACTCGATCTTCGGCCGCCCAGGATCCGCCGACTCCGAGGCGCTCGGCGACGGCGACTTCTTCCCCGTATCAGCCCCAGCGATCTTGTCCCCACCGCCGGAGTCCTCGTCCTCCCCTCCCCCGCACGCCGACAGTGACAACACCGCCGCTACTGACACCACGGCAGCAAGCGACCAAGGACGACGGATCACGATCAACCCCCGTTGCAACGATCTTCACATCAGCTAAGCCAACGCTATCCGTGGTACCCATGGGACACCAGGGGCGCCTCGGTCACACAGTCGCTGCGAAGGGCGCAACGACAGGCTTGTCACGCTACAACGGGCGCCCAGTCACGACGCGACGCACCCGTGCGAAGGGTCTGGACCCGCTTCTCGATGGTGACCCTCTTCGTGGTGTACGGGACCAGCGTCCGGGCGCCGGATCGACCAGGCCCTCTACGCCGTCATCATGGAGGCACAGGTGCACGGCGTGTCCACTCGCAGCGTGCGCGACCGGGATCCCGGTGAAATGGTCGCCGCGACAATCCGCACCAGAATCTTCCGGAGTTCTTCCTCCGCCAGAACGGAGAGTGAAGATTGCGTTTCTGTGCGCTGACGGAAAGGGAGTTCCCGTCTACTGTGCGGGTGACCGACTGTCGGCCGCAGCCGAATGCGCGAATATGCTCGGGCATTGCTTGGAATCCGGCCCGTTCTACGCTTGCGGCCTATCGATCGAAAGGTGGGAAAGAACACGGGGGTTAGCGTTGCCGGAATCCCGTTCTTGGCAGGCCGCGCCATCAGGTTGAATAGGGGCATGACGACTGACGCAGCAGCCATGCCCGACTGGGAGAAGCGGTTCCGGGCGCCGCGGGTCTCCCTTCCCGACTGGGCGGAGGACGCACCCGACCGTTCCCTGTTCGTGTCGAACGCGACGGGGACGTACGAGCTGTACGCCTGGGACCGGTCGACCGGCGAGCAGCGCCAGGTCACCGACCGGCCCAACGGCACGACGGACGGCACCCTCGTGCCGGACGGCGAGTGGATCTGGTGGTTCGACGACAAGGACGGCGACGAGTTCGGCGTCTGGCGTCGCCAGCCCTTCGCGGGCGGCGAGGACGAGCTGGCCGTGCCGGGGCTCGACCCGTCCTACCCGGCAGGTCTCGCCCTCGGCCGGGACGGCCGCACCGCGGTCGTGGGCCGCTCCACGGACGAGGACGGCACGACGATCCACCTCGCGCGCCCGGGCGAGGCCCCGGCGGAGATCTACCGGCACCGCGAGTCGGCCGGCGTCGGCGACCTCTCCCACGATGGTTCGCTGATCGCCGTCGAGCACACGGAGCACGGCGACGCCATGCACTCGGCGCTGCGCGTCCTGCGCCTCGACGGCTCGACCGTCGCCGAGCTGGACGACACCAAGGGCGGCACCGAGGAGCTGGGCCTGGAGGTGCTCGGCTTCGCACCGGTCGACGGCGACACCCGGCTCCTCATCGGCCACCAGCGGCGCGGCCGCTGGGAGCCGCTGGTGTGGGACGTGGCGACCGGCGAGGAGACGGACCTCGCCCTGGAGCTGCCCGGCGACGTCAGCGCCGAGTGGTACCCCGACGGCACCGGCCTGCTGATCGTGCACAGCTTCGAGGCCCGCAGCGAGATGTTCCGCTACGACCTCGCCCACCGCGAGCTGGTGGAGGTCCCCACCCCGGCCGGCACCGTCTCCGGTGCGACCGCCCGCCCCGACGGCAGCGTGGAGTACCTGTGGTCCTCGGCCGCCGAGCCGTCCGCGGTCCGTTCCACCACGGGTGGCATCGTCCTGGACCCGCCCGGTATGAAGTCGCCCGGTTCGGTGCCGGTGCGGGACGTGTGGGTGGAGGGGCCCGGCGGCCGTATCCACGCCCTGGTCCAGAAGCCGGCCGGCGCGACCGGCCCGCTGCCGACGGTCTTCGACATCCACGGCGGCCCGACCTGGCACGACAGCGACTCCTTCGCCGCCGGCCCGGCCGCCTGGGTCGACCACGGATACGCGGTGGTCCGGGTCAACTACCGCGGTTCCACGGGATACGGCCGGGCCTGGACCGACGCCCTCAAGCACCGGGTGGGTCTCATCGAGCTCGAGGACATCGCGGCCGTCCGGGAGTGGGCGGTAGGCTCCGGCCTCGCCGACCCCGAGCAGCTGATCCTCACCGGCGGCTCCTGGGGCGGATACCTCACGCTGCTCGGCCTCGGCACCCAGCCCGACCTGTGGACGCTGGGCATCGCCGCCGTCCCGGTCGCCGACTACGTCACGGCGTACCACGACGAGATGGAGGGCCTGAAGGCCCTCGACCGCACCCTCCTCGGCGGCACGCCCGAAGAGGTTCCGGACCGCTTCGAGGCGTCCTCCCCGCTGACCTACGTCGACCAGGTCAAGGCCCCCGTCCACATCTCGGCCGGGGTCAACGACCCGCGCTGCCCCATCCGCCAGATCGAGAACTTCGTCAAGCGCCTGGAGGCGAGGGACGCGGTCCACGAGGTCTACCGCTACGACGCGGGGCACGGTTCCCTCGTCGTGGACGAGCGGATCAAGCAGGTCGGACTGGAACTGGACTTCGCGGCCCGGCACCTGCGCTGAGCAGGCCGGCTGAAGCGGGCTGCGGTGCGGTGGCGCCCCGAAGAGGGCGCGGGGAACTGCGCGATCGGCCGCTACGGCGCCGCAGCGGTCCGATCAGCCGATCACTCCGATCACTCCGATCACCCGATCACCCGTTCACGCCGATCAGACATCGCGGAACTTCCAGCGGAGCGCGCACCGGCGGTGCGGCACCCCGTCGGGCGTCGACGAGCACAGCCTTGCCCGCCCGCCCGCCTCGCCGCCCGCCGGGGCAGCGGGCGGGCGTCACACGTCGGCCCGCTGCCGCCCGCGCCGCCGTCCCAGCAGCTCCGCCAGCCCCCGCCGCGTCGCGGCCAGCACCACCCGGTCCTCGCCCCGCAGCACATACGTGTCGGGCAGGTCCCACACCAGCCCCGAGGGCAGCGGCGGCCCCGCGCCCTCGGCGGCGGTGACCTCCTCGTACGTCCGATCCACCCCGAAGGCCGCCGTGTCCAGCGCCAGCACCCGCCACGCCCCGGCCCGGAACGCCTCACCGACCGTCCGGCCCTCCAGCTGCGGATGCCCGGCCACCCTCACGGCGGCGAACAGCAGCACCCGCCGCTCGACCGGAATGGCGCCCAGGATCTGGCGCCCCATCATCGCCCCGGCGAACGCGGGCGCCGCCAGATGGGTCACGCTGCGGCTGCGGGTGAGGGCGTCCGGGTGTGCGGCGCGCAGGGTGCGGTACACGGCGGTGGAGAAGCCGTCGTCGAACAGCCGCAGCACCACCCGCAGGTCCGACCGCACCGACCGGGCGTACAGCACGGCCTCCAGATTGGTGGTGTCGATGCTGGTCAGGGCGAGCAGGGCGTGCGCGCGGTGGATCTTGGCGGACTCCAGTACGCCCTCCTCGGTGACATCCCCCAGCACCACCGGCACCCGCAGCCGGCGCGCGGTCGACATTCCGCGGGCGTCGGGATCGGCCTCGACACACACCACGGGTATGTGCAGTTCCCGCAGCCGGGTCAGCACCCGGGTGCCGATCTTGCCCAGCCCCAGCAGCACCACATGCCCGCTGAGCCCCCGGGGTGGCTTCCGCAGTGCCGAGGCGCTGCGGAAGGTGCCGAGCGCCTCCAGCGCCGCCGCCAGCAGCACCGGGAGCAGAAGCAGCCCCAGCAGCCCGGTGAGGAGCTGGAGTATCTGCTCCCCGGCGGGCTGGTTGAGGGCCGGGTCGTTGATGGCGAACAGGTTGAGGAGGGTGATGTACGTGGCGTGCAGCGGATGGTCGCCGCTCAGCACGGTCAGCGCGACGGCGAGCCCGGCGACGCAGGCCACCAGTCCCGCCAGCGACCAGCGCAGCCGCCGCGAGAACAGCGACCCGAAGGGCGGCACCCGCGTGCGGCTCGCGGGCAAGGGCGGCCCGGAGTACGCGACGTGCTCCAGCGCGACGGTGCCGCGCCCGGTCGCCGCGGCCACCGCCGACTGGTCGGGCAGGAGCTGCGGCCCCTGCTCGCCGCTGCCCTCCGAACCCTCCGAGCCGGCCGGGTCGTTGCTGGTCGCGGAGAGCAGCGCCAGCGTGCACAGCCCCGGGTCGGCGACCTCGCCGGGCCGCGGCGGCTGCCGCTCCACGGCGCGCAGCAGCAGCCCGTCGGTCTCGACGACCTTGCTGGTGCCGACGAGTGCGGTGGCGACCAGCGCGGGTGCGGCCGTGTCGGCGTCGGACAGGACGGTGGTCGAGGCGTCGAAGCCGGGTGTGCGGGCCTCGCCGGTGGCCAACGTGGCGGCCTGGTCGAGGAGTTCCTCGATATGCTGGCCGAGCCGGCGGTTGTACAGGCGCAGCACCAGCCGCAGCCGGGGGTTGAGCCGGCGGGCGGTGAGCGCGGCGCGGATGTTGGTCTCGTCGTCGTCGTACACCAGCGCCAGCGCGGCGGCCTGCTCCACGCCCGCGTCGGCGAGCACGTCCTCGGTGGGCTCGGCGGCCTCCACCTCCCGTGCGGCACCGCCGGGTTCACCTGACGGCGAGCGGTTGACGGCCGCGTTGACCAGGTCCAGCAGTGCGGCCGAGGCGGCCCGGGCCCGGCCGACCACGGGCTGGCGGACCCGGCGCCCGGAGGGCGGGACGACGAGGGTGACCTGTTCGCCGTACACACCGCGCAGTTCGGCGGCCAGCCGGTGCGCGAGACCGTCGTCGCCGCACACCACCATGTGCGCGGCGGGATCCCCCGCGAGACCTTGATTCGGAACAACGCTCCCCACGTGGCACAAGACTGCCTCACCAGGACGTGTGGTTCCAGCAGCCGGTGAACGGCGGCGCGGCCCGGCCCGTATGGAGGAGGAGGCCCAACGCCAGGGAGGGACGTCGCAGGTGGCCGTCGGCAGATCGGTACGGGAGGTACGGGAGGAAGGGGTCGTACGGGAGGAGGGGGCCGTACGGGAAGCGCGGGACCTTCGGGAAGCGCGGGACGCGAGGGCCGTACGAGAGCCGCGGGAGGCGGAGGAGACGAAGCAGCCGCGGGCGCCGAGGCCCGGACCGCGGAGCACGCGGGCCGTGCGGGCCGTGCGGGCTGCGCGGGCCGTGCCGGAGCGGGACCGCAGCCGCATCGACTCCCCGCTGCTCGTCACCGTGTTGCTGGTGCTGGCCGTGATGCTGCAGGACCCGCTGCGGGCCCTGCTGTCCGCGCCGGTGATGCAGAGCTGGACCACTGTGTTCGTGGCGGTCGTGGTGCAGGCGCTGCCGTTCCTGGTGCTCGGGGTGCTGCTGTCGGCGGCGATCGCGGTGTTCGTGCCGCCGTCCTTCTTCGCCCGCGCGCTGCCCGGTCACCGCCCTCGGCTGGCGGTGCCGGTGGCCGGGGCGGCGGGGGCGGTGCTGCCCGGCTGCGAGTGCGCGTCGGTGCCGGTGGCCGGGGCGCTGATGCGGCGGGGCGTAACCCCGGCCGCGGCGCTCGCCTTCCTGCTCTCCGCCCCGGCGATCAACCCGATCGTGCTGACGGCCACCGCTGTGGCCTTCCCCGGAGAGCCGATGATGGTCCTGGCCCGGTTCGTGGCGGGCCTGCTGGTGGCCTGCGCGATGGGCTGGCTGTGGCAGCGGCTGGGCCGCACCGACTGGCTGCGCCCGCCGCCCCGCGCCTCCGACGAGGGCCGCGGCCGGGGAGCGGCGTTCTGGGGCTCGGTACGGCACGACGTGGTGCACGCGGGCGGTTTCCTGGTGGTCGGCGCGATGGCCGCGGCGACCCTCAAGGCCATCGTCCCCGCGCACTGGCTGCGGGCGGCGGCCGGGGACCCGGTGCTGTCCGTGCTGGCCCTGGCGGTACTCGCGGTGCTGCTGTCGATCTGCTCGGAGGCCGACGCGTTCGTGGCGGCGTCGCTGTCCCAGTTCTCGCTGACGGCACGGCTGACGTTCCTGGTGGTGGGCCCGGTGGTGGACCTGAAGCTGTTCGCGATGCAGGCCGGTACCTTCGGCCGGGCCTTCGCGTTGCGCTTCGCCCCGGTCACGTTCGCCGTGGCCGTGGCCGTGTCGGTGCTGACGGGGGCGGTGCTGCTGTGAACCGGCAGGCCCAGGCGGCGGTCCTGTTCGTCCTCGGTGCCGCGCTGCTGCACGCGGGCGCCACCGACCTGTCCCTGCGCTACGTCAAGGCCGGGCTCCGCCCGCTCGTCGTGATCGCCGGAGCGGTGCTGATCGCTACGGCGCTGGCCACGGCGTGGTACGAGCGCCGCCGCGGCCGTGTCACCGCCGCGGCCGACGGAGCGTCGCCCGCAGACAGCGAGCCGGGAGCCCACGCGCACCCCGAGCCGAGGGCCCATGCGCACCCCGAGCCGGGGGCCCATGCGCACCCCGAGCCGGGGGCCCACGCGCACCCCGAGCCCCGCGTCTCCTGGCTGCTGCTCCTGCCCGTGCTCGCCCTGGTCCTGGTCGCCCCGCCCGCCCTCGGCTCCTACAGCGCGCTGCACGCCGGGACGGCCGTGCAACGCCCCCTGGGTTTCCCGCCGTTGCCCGACGGCGGCCAGGGCTCGCTCCGGCTGGGGCTCGCCGACTACGCGGAGCGGGCCGCGTACGACGACGGCCGCACCCTGCAGGGGCGGCCGGTGACGCTCACCGGCTTCCTCGCCGTGGACGAGGCCGGCACGCCGTACCTGGTCCGGATGACCCTCAACTGCTGTGCGGCCGACGCCCAGCCCATCAAGGTCGGACTGACCGGCCGCATGCCGCCGGTGCTGCGCCCCGACACCTGGCTCGACGTCACCGGCACCTACACCCCGCGGCGGAGCCGGGACCCGGTCAACGGCGGCCCGATCCCGTTCCTGGAGGTGGCCGAGGCCGTGCCGGTGCCTACCCCGCGCGATCCCTACGACGCGGGAGGGGGCGCCTGAGCCCGCATCGGTCGGCATCGCACGGGTGATCGAGGACGGCATCAAAGACGCGTCAAGATTGCCGGAGTACGGCAATGACGCGCCCATTCCCCGGATGCCAGGATTCCTCACGTCGGAGCTCGGCGACGGGCGGGAGGGGGAGGCGCGCATGACCTGGTTTCTCGGGCTGGGTATCACGGGGGTCGTGCTGCTCGCCCTGTCGCTGATCTTCGACGGACTGCTGGACGGCGCACTGGGGGGAGCGCTCGACGGGGTCCTCGACGGGTGGCTGTCGCTGCCGGTCATCGCGGGTTTCGTGGCGATGACCGGCTTCGGCGGAGCCATCGTCCTGGGGAGCGGCTGGGCCGGCCCGACGGGGGCGGCCGGCGCAGGCGCGCTGTCCGGGGTGGGGGCGGCCTGGCTGACGTACCGGCTCAGCCGCGCGCTGCTGCGGGACCAGACCGCGGTCACCCCCACCACGGACCATCTCCTGGGTACTTCCGGCAAAGTAGTGACGGCCATCCCCGCCGACGGTTTCGGCGAGGTACTGCTCCATCTCGCCGGGCAGCCACTGAAGTGCGCCGCGCGCAGCGCGCGACCGGTGGCACGGGGGACCGAGGTGTGGGTGGAGGCGGCGCCGACGGAGACGTCGGTGGTGGTCCGCCCGGTGGACCGCTGAGGGACCTGCCCTGTGGGCGGACCACTGACGCCGGTCCGGCCCCCGTTGTTTTCCCACCTTCCCTACTGTTCTCTGTGATTCGGGGGCATGCTCATGAGTCCTGTCGTCATCGCCGTGGTGGGAGTCGTCGTACTCCTGCTGCTGATCGCACTGGTGGTCATCACCCGCTACAAGGTGGCCGGTCCGAGCGAGGCGTTCATCATCACCGGGCGGCGCGGCAAGAAGTCCACCGATCCGGAGACCGGCCGGGTGTTCACCGACAACAGCGGCCAGAAGGTCGTGGTCGGCGGCGGTGTGTTCGTCGTGCCGTTCGTGCAGCAGCGGTTCACCCTCGACCTGTCCTCGCGGCACATCCCGGTCGCCGTACGCGGCGCGGTCACGCTGCGCGGGGTCAAGGCCAACCTGGAGGGCGTCGCGATCGTCAAGGTCGGCGGCACGGAGGACGCGATCAGGGCGGCGGCCCAGCGCTTCCTGATGCAGCAGGACGGCATCGTCGGCTTCACCCAGGAGGTGCTGTCCGGCGCGCTGCGGGCGATCGTCGGCCGGATGTCCGTGGAGGACGTGATCCGCGACCGCGCCGCATTCGCCGGCCAGGTGGCGGAGGAGGCGGAGGCCAGCCTCTCCGGCCAGGGCCTGGTGCTGGACGCCTTCCAGATCCAGGACATCACCACCGAGGGTTCCTACCTGGAGGACCTCGGCCGCCCGGAGGCCGCGCGAGCCAAGCAGGAGGCCGACATAGCCGAGGCCGTGGCGCGGCGCGCCGCCGAGCAGGCCCGGCTGAAGGCCGAGGAGGAGATCGCCGTCGCGCAGCGCACCCTCCAGCTGAAGCAGGCCGAGATCAAGGCCGAGACCGACCAGGCCCTGGCCCGCGCCAACGCCGCCGGCCCGCTCGCCGAGGCCGCCCGGGAGCAGGACATCCTCGCCGAGCAGGAGAAGGTCGCCGAGCGCCAGGCCGCACTGAAGGACCGCCAGCTCGACACCGAGGTCCGCAAGCCCGCCGACGCCCAGCGCTACGCGGCCGAGCAGGAGGCCGAGGCCCGCCGGGTGGCCCGGGTGAAGCAGGCCGAGGCCGAGCGTGCGGCCGAGATCGCCGCCGCCCAGGCCGAGGCCGAGCGGGCCCGGCTGACCGGTGAGGGCGAGAAGCAGCGCCGTGGCGCACTGGCCGAGGCCGAGGCCATCGAGGGCCTCAAGCAGGGTGAGGCCGAGCGCTCCCGGCGTGCGGCGATCGCCGAGGCGGTACGGCTGGAGGGCGAGGCGGAGGCCGCGGCGATCGGCGCCAAGGGCGCGGCCGAGGCCGAGGCGATGGAGAAGAAGGCGGACGCCTTCGGCCGCTACGGCGACGCGGCGGTGCTCCAGATGCTGGTCGAGGTGCTGCCGCAGGTGGTGGCCAAGGCGTCGGAGCCGCTCGCGGCCGTGGACAAGATGACGGTGATCTCCACGGACGGCGCGAGCCGCCTGTCGCGCACCGTCGCGGACAACGTCACCCAGGGCATGGAGCTGCTCAACTCCGCCACCGGCATGGACCTCGCGGAACTGCTGAAGAACGTCACCCGCCGGGACCAGGCACCCGCCGCCCGGCCGGAGCCGGCCGCCGAGGGTGGCCCGGCCCCGCAGCTCAACGGGAAGGTGGAGATCACCGACTGACGGTCCCTGGTCCACCCACGGGTGCGGCTACGGACGGTCTCCCGCGGTACTCCACCGCCCCGCCGCGGAGACCGTCCCGAGCCGCACCTCTTCCAAGCGGCCCACCGCACAGTGGAGGATCACCCCGACCACCCGACCGCCCCATACTCGGAAGCTCCGGAAGCCTTGGAAGCTCCGGAAGCCCCGAGACTCCGGAAGCCCCGAGAGCCCGGAAGCCCCGAGACCGCGGAGGGACCCGAAACCGAGCCCAGGAAGGCCCCATGTCTGCCCGCTACCGCCCGCTGTCCGCCTCCGCCGCCCCGGATCGCGACCTGGCCCGGCTGCTCCCGCTGCTCGCTCCCGGCCGGATCGGCGCCTGGGCCGACGCCGAGACCTTCCGGGAGGGCCTGGCGCAGGGCGAGTACCGCCCCGAGTGGACGTGGATCGCGGAAACCGACGGCGAGCTGCGGGCCGTGGCCCTGTGGTGGGGACCGCCGCACGCGACCGCGCCCAGTGTGCTCAACACGCTCCACGTACAGCACCCCGCGGACACCGCGCCCGACGAGGAACGGTCGGCGCGGGCCACCGCAGTCGCCGCCGGTCTCCTTACTGCCGCGCACACCGCGTACGCCGCGAAAGGGCAGCAGACGCCCCCCGAGTACCACGTACTGCTGCCCCCCGACTGGCGCGACCGCCCCGCGGCCTTGGCCGCCCTCACCTGGCGCCGTGCCGCGGCCGAGCAGGCGGGTCTGACCGTCCCCCTGGAGCGCCTCCGCTACGAGTGGACCGGCGGGACGGGCACCGTCCCGCGACCGTCCCCACGCCTCCGCTTCCGCCCCGAGCCGGACGACGAGGTCTTCGCCGGCCTCTTCCGGCGGGCGCTGGACGGCACCCTGGACGTCACCTCCCGCACCGAGGCGGCGATCCGGGGTGCCGAGGCACAGGCCCGCGACGACCTCGCCTTCTACCGGGACGACATGCAGGGCGAGCGTGCCTGGTGGCGCGTCGCCGAGACCCCCGGAGGCGAGCCCGTCGGCTTTGCGCTGCCCTCCCGCAACACCGGCTCCCACGTCGTCGGCTACCTAGGGGTGCTCCCCGAGCACCGCGGCCACGGCTATGTCGACGACCTGCTGGCCGAGATCACCCGCCTGCTCGCCGAGGAGGCCGGCGCCGACCTGATCCGCGCCGACACCGATCTGCCCAACCGCCCCATGGCCGCGGCCTTCACCCGCCTCGGCTACCGCAACTTCGCCCGCCGCCTGATCCTGTCGGCGCCCTGAGCCGGCCTCGGCCGGGATGAGGCGTGGTGACGCGAGCGCCTCGTCCTGAGGCTTCGTCATCGGTTCCTGTTCGTTCTCTGAGCACCAGTCTCAGGGCCCAGTCACCCACCCGGCCCGCACAAGAACGTGCGGCACAGGGCCTCCTGGTGCAGCTCGTTGGGATCGCAACCCCGAGCTACCAGGAGGCCCTGCCGTTATGCCCAGACCCCCGAGGGGTCATCCGAACAGAAACCATGTTCGACTGATCAAGCCTGCCGAGCGGTAAGCGGATGGCCTCTGAAGCCGTATTCGAACGGCTGGAGCCAGTACGGGCCCGACGAGAAGCGCGATGGGTGGGGCGGCACGCGTTGAGCAGTGCACGACGAAATCTCGACGGAGGCAGTATTCGGTCAATTCTTCACCGATCCGCGCTGGTTGAGTGGATTGCCGCGTTTGCGGTCTGGTGGATCCGGGACTTCACCGTGAGGATGCCCGCCGTCTCGGCGAACGGCAGGATGCCCGTCCGGTCCCGCTGCTCGGCGAGCCCTGGCCCGGTGTTCCGGTCCGTGGCGCAACGCCCAAGGCCGGTCCGACGCCTGCTGGCTGCGTATCGCCAGACCGGCTCGCTAGGCCCACGTGACCCCTGGCAAGCGCGAGCATCTCAAGGCCGGCCTGACCGACCGGTGGGGAGCAGCGCTCGACGCCCGTCGGAGCCTGCCCCCGCGCTCGCCGGTCGCTGTGCTTGATCGGCTTATGCGCGGTCGTGCCACGAGGTGCTGCCGGTGGCCTTGCCGCACTGGCTGCTGGAGGCCGCGGTGAGCCCGGTGTGCCCCTCGATGAGGGGCACACCGGGCAGCCCGATGCGTGCCTGCGCCACGGTCGAGGTCGCCGTGACCTTGCCGGGAGCGAGTGTCGTGGTGACTTTGGGGCACAGTTTCTGCGCTGACAGCAGGACCGAGTCGTACTCGGCCGAGCACGGGGTGCCGGTCGTGGTCGCGTCCGCTGTGCGGACGGTTCCGGTGTCGGGTTGCGGATCGATCTCCAGCAGCGGTACGCCGATGAGGTCGACGTGCGCCGAGATGCCGTAGGCGCGGCCCGTCGCGTACTGGAGCTTCAGCTGTGCAGAGGTGTCGGAGGCCAGGTAGCCGGCGTCACCGGCGAAGGACGCGCGCAGCGGGACGGTGGCGGAGTCGGTCAGCGGCTGGTCCACAGAGGCGACGGCGCAGGTAGCGGTCCCGTGTAGCTCGTCGTTCCCGTGCACGTCTGCTGGGTGGCCCCCGTGCCGAGGGCGAACCGCACGGCACGGCCATTGACCGGCGTCCCGAAGTTGTTGGTGAGCTGCGCCGAATGGTTGGCCGGTGATCCGTTCACCGCGCCGTCGGCACCGGTGTAGGTGAGGGCGGTGTCCTGGCCGCCGCCGAACAAACCCGAGGCAGCCTCACCGGGGCGGTCATGCACACCGATCACGGGGCCCAGTACACCAGCCGGGCCTTCGCCGACGCCTGCCCGCAAGCCGGCGTCCGTCAGTCCATCAGCGCGATCGGCAGCTCGGCCGACAACGCACTCGCCGAGTCCTTCAACCCTCTGGCCCTGCACCCGCGTCCCACCGCCTTGCCGCATGTCTATGCCGACGGCGACCTGTGCCTGCATCTGCCCGGGGAGTGGAAGGAGGACATGCTCCTTCCACGCACGATCCTGCCGTGCGCCTCGGAGTGGCTCCTGCCCTACGAGGTGTGGCGGGTCGTCGGGCGCTGGACTGGCAGCGGCCACGACTATGCCGTGCCGCCGCCCGCTGAGCCCGACGACGGGGAGCAGCCGACCGTCCGGCGGCGTGAGCCGACCAGCTTCTGATCTCGAAGAGCGGCCGCCAGGGGAGTCGTATTCCGATTCCGAAGTCGGCTCCCAAATGGCTCCCAGAATGACCCCCGGAACCACTCAGGGGCCCGACCCGCTGAGCGGATCAGGCCCCTGACCTGGTACTTCACTGTCGGGGTGGCGGGATTTGAACCCACGACCTCTTCGTCCCGAACGAAGCGCGCTGCCAAGCTGCGCCACACCCCGAGTGTCGTCGCAGTCGCGGCGACGTCGTTTACTTTAGCCCACCGGTGGCCGGAGACGAAATCCGGTTTACCAGCGGCGGCGCAGGGGGTTGGGGCGGGCGTGGTCGAGGGCCACCAGGAGGACCGCCGCGGCGTAGATGGACAGGCCCAGGAGGAGCGCGTTGGCCAGGACGCCCTTGTAGCCGTGCTGGTCCACGTCGAGGAAGGGGTAGAGGTAGCGGGCCGTGCTGTGCGGGATGAGCAGCTCGCCGCGAGTGAGAGAGAAGGCCAGGTAGGCCAGGGGATAGAGGAGCCATGCGGCGGCCTGGCGCAGGTGCAGTCGGCCCGGTGCGGTCAGGAGCAGCCAGTCCAGGAGCGCGGCGACCGGGACCGCGGTGTGCAGGATGTGGTGGGTGAGGGTGTGCCAGTGCCCGGCGGCCGTCGCGCCGGTCCCGGCGGTCAGGGAGTACGGGGTCGCCGCGTCGGCGAGGAGCAGGTGGTACACCAGGCCGGCGACGACGACGTACAGCAGGGCCGCACCCGTCAGGGCGCCGGGCAGGGGGCGGCGGGCGGTCCAGGCCCGGCGGGCCGAGGCCAGCATCACCAGGGCGAGCAGGGCGCTGCTCTGGACGGTGAAGTAGCTCAGGATCCGGGTCGGGCTGCCCAGCAGGAGCCCGAGGGCCACGCCCGCCAGTGCGAGCAGGGCCACCAGCAGGCGGACCACGGCCGCGACAGGGCGGCGTACCGGCGGTACCACGGCTCTGGCGGGCACCGATGAGGGCAGCAGCATGGGGGTGCCAGGGACCGCGGGGAGGTCCGGGATGTCCCTGGGTATCGGGGCGGTCATGCCCCCAAGCTAGATATTTGGGGTGAACGGGGCGATATGGGTGAGCCGTGTGGGGGATGCCGCCGCTCACCGGGCGGGCGGCTGTCGGACCGGACGGCTGCCGGTGGCCCGCCCCCCCGGTTCGCTCGCCGCTGCTCCTGTCCCGTCGGCGTCTACTCCGGTCCGACCAGCGTCAGCAGAGTCGCCTCCGGTGGGCAGGCGAACCGTACCGGCGTGTAGCGGCTGGTCCCGCAGCCCGCAGAGACGTGGAGGTAGGAGGTGCGGCCCTCCGCCGTGTGCGTGGACAGCCCCTTCACACGGTCGGTGTCGAGGTCGCAGTTGGTGACCAGGGCGCCGTGGAAGGGGATGCAGAGCTGGCCGCCGTGGGTGTGGCCGGCCAGGATCAAGGGGTAGGCGTCCGCCGTGTACGCGTCCAGAACGCGCAGGTACGGGGCGTGCACCACCCCCATCGAGAAGTCGGCCGCGGGCGACGGGCCGCCCGCCACCTGCGCGTACCGGTCGCGCTTGATGTGCGGGTCGTCGAGGCCGGTGAGCTCGATCGACGTGCCCTCGATCTTGAGCGTGCCGCGGGTGTTGGTCAGGTTGAGCCAGCCGGCGACGTCGAAGGCGTCGCGCAGGTCCTCCCACGGGTTGTGGACGACGCCCACGGCCGGCGGGTTGCCGTTCAGGCCGTGGCGGCCCTGGGCCTTCTCCAGCAGGTACCGGGCGGGGTTGCGCAGCCGCGGGCCGTAGTAGTCGTTGGAGCCGAAGACGTACGCGCCCGGGAATTCCATCAGCGGACCCAGGGCGTCCAGTACCTCGGGGACGCCGTCCGGATCGGAGAGGTTGTCACCCGTGTTGATCACGAAGTCCGGGCGGAGGCCCGCGAGCGAGCGCAGCCAGCGCTGCTTCTTGCGCTGTCCGCTGACCAGGTGGATGTCGGAGACCTGCAGCACGCGCAGCGGGCGCATCCCGGACGGCAGGACCGGGACCGTCACCCGCCGGAGGCGGAAGGACCGGGTCTCGAAGCCCGCCGCGTAGACGAGACCGGCGGCGCCAGCCGCCGCGAGGGACAGGGGCACTCCGTATCGCGCGCGCATACGTCCATCGTGTCAGACGCTGGTGGGAGCCGGGCCCGGCGGCCGGTCCGGTCGAAGGTGCCCGGCCGCGGCGCCTCTTGCGTCGGCGGGCGTTAATTCAGTGGGCGTTCCTGCTTCCGCACCTGCGACAATCACTCACATGACCACGCTCAAGTCGAAGCTGCAGGATGACCTCAACGCCGCGATCAAGGAGCGCGACGAGCTCCGCTCCTCGACGCTCCGGCTGACGCTCACCGCGATCACCAAGGAGGAGGTCTCGGGGAAGGAGAAGCGCGAGCTCTCCGACGACGAGGTCCTCAAGGTGATCACCCGCGAGGCGAAGAAGCGCCGTGAGGCTGCCGACGCCTTCGCCCAGGGCGGCCGTGGCGAGCAGGCCGAGCGGGAGAAGGCGGAGGGCGAGGTGCTCGCCGCCTACCTGCCCAAGCAGCTGTCCGACGACGAGCTGGACGCGATCGTCGCCCAGGCAGTCGAGGAGGCGAAGGCCGCCGGTGCCGAGGGCCCGCGGGCCATGGGCGCCGTGATGAAGATCGTGAACCCGAAGGTGGCCGGACAGGCCGAGGGCGGGCGGGTCGCCGCCGCGGTCAAGAAGCTGCTGGCCGGCTGAGTGAGCTGCCCGACGTCCCGGAGCGCCACCGGCTGTTGAGCCACAGTGGGCCCGCTCTCCGGGGCCTCAGCTCCTGACCTGGCCGAGTGGGTCGCCGAGCCGATTGGGCCGCCGGTTCGAGGGGGCTGGGCCGACTGGCCGACCGCGCGCGCTGACGGGCCGCGCGCGGACGGCCTGCCCGCGCTGCTTGGCGGCGTGCGCCGGGCGGACTGCGCCATGCCCGCCGCCCATGTCCCCTGCGTCATGCAGACGAGACGACCCCTCCTGTGGTGCCTCTCCTGTGGTGCCTCTCTCGTGGTGCCCTCCTGTTGGTGCCTCTCCTGTGGTGCCTCTCCTGTTGGTGCCTCTCTCGTGGTGCCCTTCTCGTGGTGCCTCTCCCGTGGTGTCGCTCCCGTGGGGCGGGGGCACGGTTGGCGGCCTCACACGGGTAGGCGCTGATGGCCGCGCGCGGGCGCTCACGCGGGAGCGCCCGCGCGCCCTCCACCGCACCCCGGCCGAACAGAACGGCCGAATTGCCACTCCCGGCGTGGCTGGAATTCGCCGGATTCGAAAGGCGTCGAGTGCGCTCCGGCCCCCAGCCTGCCGCCGACGCGGTCACGCTGAAAGTCCACGGGTGCCGCTCGCGAGGAAAACGATTGGCCGGATATCGCCCATGAGATCCGCGAGGAAATAGCGGCAACGCGGAACGCGGAGAGTTTCTGTCCATTTCGGGCATTCGGAACGCTCGGGTGACTACGCGTGGTCACCGGCGCCCGGCCGCTGTGCCCTCGTCGCGTGGATAAAGACTTCTCATGTCTGCTCGGATGATTTAGATTCCCAGTGATCACGAGGGCTTCGGAAGGCGCTCGTGGGGTGGGTGGGATTCGACCGTTCCGGGGGACGGGCAGGTGGGCCACGGGCCGGGAGCAGCACGCACGCATGAGCGGTCCCGATGTCTGAAGAGGTGGAGCAGCACTGCGGATCGCCCGGGAAGACAGTTGTGTGCCGAGATGTCCACCCATCCTGCCTCTCTCCTCATGGAAGGAACTCGATGGCCGACGAGATGGTGCTTCGCGCCCAGAGATTCATCAACACCACTTATGGGAATGGAGCCACCCTCGGGATTTCCGAACTGGAGGAGAACGGCCGCACGGGTTGGGTGGTCATGTATGCCCTTACCCGTGCCCTCCAGTACGAGATGGGCATCTCAGGGCTGTCGAACAACTTCGGCCCGGCCACACTGGCGGCGCTGCGGGAGAAGTACGGCAAGCTCGACGAGACCACGATCCCGTCGGCGAACTTCTGCCGGATCATCCAGTCGGCCCTCTACTGCAAGGGATACGACGGCGGCGAGATCGACGGGACCTACAATTCCCGGGTCAAGACGGCGGTCGCGAAGCTCAACGAGAACATGGGCGTCAGCGGTACCTATCCCGGCAGCTCCCTGTGGCCGAAGGTGGTCAAGGGCCTGTTCAACATGGACGCCTACGTCACCGTCAACAACGGATCGGACACCATCCGGTCCATCCAGCAGTGGCTGAACGGCCGTTACGTCCTGCGCAAGGACTACTACATCATTCCCTGCGACGGTCACCACTCCCGTGACGTCGCCAAGTCCATGCTCCTGGCCATTCAGTACGAGCTGGGTATGGCCGACGGCGTCGCGAACGGGGTCTTCGGCCCGGGCACGCAGTCCGGCCTGAAGAGCCACACGGTGTCCAGCGGATCCTCCGGGGTGTGGGTGCAGCTGTTCAGCGGGGCGATGGTCCTCAACAAGCGGCCGGTGGCCTTCTCGAGCTCCTTCACATCCTCCCTGGCCAGTAGCGTCAGCACGCTCCAGTCGTTCCTGAAGCTCCCCGTGACCGGCAAGGGGGACTTCCAGACGTGGGCGTCACTGCTCGTCTCGTACGGGGACCAGAGCCGCCAGGGCGAGGCGTGCGACGGCGTCACGAAGATCACCCCTGCCCGCGCGCAGGCCCTGAAGGCCGCCGGGTACAAGTACGTCGGGCGGTACCTCTACAACCCCTCCACCACGGACCTGCCCGAGAAGGAGATCCAGCCGGGCGAGCTCGCCACCATCAAGGAGTACGGGCTGCGCTGCTTTCCGATCTACCAGACCTGGGCGCGGTCCGTGGACTACTACAGTCCCGAGCAGGGCCTCACGGACTGTCTGAACGCCGCGTTCAAGGCCGAGGAGCACGGGTTCAAGCCGGGCACGCGCATCTACTTCGCCGTCGACTACGATGCGGTGGACGACGAGGTCACCTCGCACATCCTGCCGTACTTCCAGAGCGTCAGGGAGCAGATGAACGCGCTGGGCAGCCCCTTCAGGATCGGGGTGTACGGCCCGCGCAACGCGTGCTCCCGCATCGGTGCCGCCGGCTACGCGGACGCCAGCTTCGTGTCGGACATGTCCTCCGGATTCTCCGGAAACCTCGGCTACCCGATGCCCGAGAACTGGGCGTTCGACCAGATCGTCACCAAGGTGGTCGGCTCCGGTGACGGCCGGATCGAGATCGACAACAACATCGCCTCCGGCCGGGACACCGGGCAGGGGGACTTCTACCCCGCTCCCACCCAGAAGCTGGACATCGGCTTCGACCTCGGCCTGTGGCCCTCCCTGCTGGAGGAGGTCGAGGACTACATGGCGTCGATCGGCAAGCCCGGCGGGCCGCGCATCTACACCCTGCGCGAGTGCCTCGAAACGATCATCAGCCACGACGCCACGATCACCTCCGCGGCCCGCAGGTACCGGATGCGCAAGGCGCTCATCCAGACCTCGGCCTTCTGGGAGTTCTGCCACTACAGCCAGAAGGACCTGGTCGAGGACGCAGGCGTGGCGCTCTACCACACCGGCATCATCCCGGACTGGGCCAAGGACCTCCCCAAGGTCGAGCGACTGGTCGACAGCAGCACCGGCATCGCCAAGATCTCGGGCCGCACCTGCATCCTGTCGCGCAACAACTCGATCCGCGCGGGACTGCTCGAGGGCACCATCCTCGACGCGACCGCGGACGGCGATCGCTGGGCCATGTGGCAGAAGGTCAACCAGGACAACGTGTTCAACCTCAGTACCGTGCCGCATCTGCACATATGGGGGGCCGACGGAAAGCAGGGGGATCACGCCGAGACCCCGATCCGCCGTCCCGCCCTCGACTACACCCCCACGGAGATCTTCGAGGTGCTGCGCCGGTACCAGGGCTTCGGCGACGAAGCGGTGGCACACGCACAGGAGCGCATGCCGCTCTACGACATCTTCGAGAAGTACAACCTCGCCGTCCGAGGGGGCTGACCGCCGTGGTCATGGCATCCGACCCCTGGCAGGGCCACGATGCCGCCGTGCTGTTCACGGTCCTGCTCACAGGGGTGCCGACCGTGGTCGGTCTCGCCGTCTACCTGGGCTCACGGCTCACCCGCCAGGCGCGCCGCCGGACCACTCCGTTCCGGACATGGCGGGACGTCTCCTTGGCAGCGGCCGGAGCGGCGCTCGCCCTCTACCTCTGGGGGCTTCTCCACGTCCTGTTCCTGGACGGCCAGGAACAGGCCGAGGAGTGCGAGCGGCAGCGTCCCGAAGGAACGCCGGCCCTCGTCGGCCGCAGAGGGGACTTCATCCCGCTGCGGCTCGTCTGCGAGGCCTCGGACGGTCGCGACTACACCGTCGTCATCCCCGGCTACATCAACCCGTCCCTCACCGTTCTGCTGCTTCTCGCGCTCCTCGGTGGCGTGGTCTCCCTCCTCCTGCACCACAAGCAGCGCACGTCAACACGGAAGAAAGGCTGAGTTGTTGAACAACTCCGGTATCACGCGCAGGGCCGCTCTCGTCGCCGCGGGCGGTGTCACCGCCACCGCGAGCCTCGCCACCACCGTCCTCCTGCCGACCTCTGCCGCCGCCGCACCGCAGCCCCTCAGGAACGACGAGCTCAAGGAGGCGCTGCGCCGGGCCGCGGCCCGTCACCGGCGTCTCTACACCGGGCGTCCGTCCGCCAACGGATGGGAGATGCAGAAGGCCGCCGACGCCGACGGCGACATCGTCACCTGCGCCGTGGTGGGTACCGGTCTGGCCGTCCCGGTACGGATGGGCGACGCCGCCGCGGTCCTGATCCACGTGGTCCGCCGCTTCCACTACGAGGTGGACACTCTCGGTGCGCACGGCGAGCCGAACCCGGTGGAAGGCTGGGTGGCGCCGTCGGCGGTGCGGGACAGCCGGCTCCCCGAATCGGCCCGGGCCTCCGGTACCGCCGTGGTCATCCGGCCGGGCTCCTACCCGCCGGGCGTGGCGGGCGGTTTCACCGCGGGACAACAGATGGTCATCCGCGACATCGTCGCCGACACCGAGGGCGTCGTCCGCTGGGGCGGTGATGACCGCCGCCCCTACGAGGGGCTGTTCTACCTCGACGTGCCGCCGGGCGACGAGCGTCTGGCACGGGTCGCGGCCAAGATCCGTGGCTGGTCCGGGACCCCGGGTGCGGGGGCCGGCGTGGTGCCCGATGTGACGGAGCCCTCCCGGCGCCCCCGGGCCGCCCGCTACCGCTGAGGGACCGGCCGAGGGCTGACGGACCCGTCACCCGGCTTCGCGGTCACCGGCAGCGCTCGCCCTGCTACGGGGTGGGGAGAGCCGTGCGCGGTGAGCGCAGCAGACCCAGCTCCTGGGCCCGTGCCCCGAGGGCCACTCGCCCATTGGCCTGCAGCAGCTCCATGAGCCGTTGAACCCTGCGTTGCACCGTGCGGTGCCCTACGGCGAGTTGCCGTGCGATCGCAGCATCATTGAGGCCTGCATACAGGAGGTTCAAGATTTTTCGGTCACTGGCGTCGATATGGGCGGCGTCGGTAAGGGATTCCGACTTGGCGGTCGAGTTGGCGGTCAAGATTTCCCCTGTACGGTATACAGCCTCTCTTCGGTCCGTATTCTAGATGGGGTTTGTTTGCCCGGGGAAGTCGAATAATCGGCGCCAAAGACCGGCGAAACGGAGGGCTGGACGACGCCGTCGCGTCATCCCGCCCGAGGCTGGTCGGGCCCTCGCCGTGAGGGCCCGGGCCGGATCAGTACCAGGGCGTGCAGCTCTGCTTGCCCGACGGGTTCTCGACGCAGGCCCGCATCATGTGCGTCGAGGGGTTGTAGTACATCGGCGTACGCGTCCAGTAGTAGTTCGTCCCGCCCGGGATCTTGGCGGTCCAGCCCGAGGCGCCGCCCTTCTTCAGGCCGAGCCGCCAGTAGCAGGTCGACTGGTCCTTGGTGCAGCGCTGGACGTACACGTTCCAGTCGCTCTGGCCGGAGCCGCTGATGTAGTGCAGCCGGGCCCAGCTGTACTGGTCGCCGTCCGTCTTCCCCCACCGCAGCTCGTACAGGAAGGAGTTGCCGAGCTGGTAAGGGCCGTACGGGGAGACCGGCCCGGACTGCCAGGACTGGATGTTCGGGTCGTGACCGTCGCACCCGAAGTCGTAACAGGCCTGGGCGGCGGCCGACGCCGAATTGGGCACGGCGAGTGCGAGGGTGCTCAGCAGCATGCCGAGCGTCACACCGAGACGGGTTCGGGTTTTCATGGCCCTCCATGGGAGCGGAAACAGAAACGGGCACCCTCGTGGCTGTGCCGTGAGTGAATATTTCACGGCCTCGCCGGTAGGGGTGCCCATTTCGATGAGTTGGCGCAATTGCGCCAGGCCGACCCAGCGGTGCTGGAAATGAATGCTTGCCGTCCCGTGGCACGATCAGCGGTGCCGCCGCCCGGGGCTCAGCGGTGCCGCCCGGGGCTCAGCGGCGTCCCCCCGGACCGTTCCCCGGGCCCTGGACGAATCCCCCCGGGATCGTGAACCCCGGGTCCGGCTCGGTGCCACCCGTGCCACCGCCGTTGGCGACGCCCCCGTTGGTGCCACCGCCGTTGGTGACGCCGCCGTTGCCGATGCCCCCGTTGGCGTCCCCGACGCCGCCGACGCCGCCGACGCCTCCGTCGGCCCCGCCGAACAGGCCACCGATGAAGCCGCCGCCGTCGTCGTCGTTGCTGCCGTCGTCGTTGTCGCCGTCACCGCGGCCGTCACCGTCACCGTCGTCCTCGCCGCGGTCGCGGTCTTCGCCGTCGGGGATGTCGATGAGGTTGAAGGAACCGGCGTCCTTGCCCACGAGAGCCCCGGTCATCGCGTCACGCCAGATGGGGCCGGGCACCGAGCCACCGTAGACCTTGGCGTGGTAGACGCCGCCGACGCTGATGTTCACCATCTTGACCTGCTGAGTGGCGCTGCCGACCCAGACCGCACCCGACAGGTTCGGCGTGTAGCCGACGAACCAGGCGTTCTTGCGCTCGTCCGTCGTACCCGTCTTGCCGGCGCTGGCGCGGTCCGTGAGACCGGCCTGCCGGCCCGTACCCGAGTCGACGACGCCCTGCAGCAGGGTGTTCACCGTGTCCGCGGTCTTCTCGCTCATCGCGCGCGAGCACGTCGACTTCGGCACTTCCAGCGACTTCCGCTGGCTGCCGACCTTCTGAGTGATCGACTCGATGGCGACCGGGGTGCAGTACATGCCACGGGCGGCGAAGGCGGCGTACGCAGTCGCCATCGTCAGCGGGGAGATGCCCTTGGAGCCGAGAGAGACGGCGGGCACTTCCGGAAGCTTCTCGCCGTTGCCCTGCACGACATGCAGGGCCTCCGTCATCTCCACCAACGGGCACAGTCCGATGTCGGCGACCATCTGCACGAAGTAGGTGTTGACCGACAGGGCCATCGCCTTCTTCAGCCGGTAGGGACCGACCTCCGACCTGTTCTCGTTCGGGACGGTCTCGTCGTCGGAGTTCATCCAGGGCTTGCCGCTGCACGTCTGCACGGGCTCCGGATAGGGCATCTCGTACGGCGACGAGTACTCCTGGGTGGGCGGTCGCCCCTCCTCGAGCGCGGCCGCCGCGACGAACGGCTTGAACGTCGAACCGGTGGGGAAACCGAAGTTCGAGCCGCCGTAGGCCGCGTCGACCGAGTAGTTGTACTCGGTCTCGTTCTTGCCGTAGCCGTAGGGCTTCGACTGGCCCATCGCGACGATCTTGCCGGTGCCGGGCTCCACCAGGGTGGACGCCGCGGCGACCGAGTCGGACTGGTCGACGTGGTCCTTGAGGGAGGCCTGCACCGACTCCTGCGCCTGGGGGTCGAGCGTCGTACGGATGGTCAGGCCGCCCTGGTTCCAGATCTTGGCGCGCTCCTCGCGGGACTTGCCGAAGACCGGGTCCCGGAGGAAGACCTTCTCCACGTACTTGCAGAAGAAGCTGGCCCCCTTGACCGCGGTGATGCAGCCGTTCTTGGGGCGGCTGATGTCCAGGCCGAGCGGGGCTTCCTTGGCCTGGTCGGCCTCCGCCTGGGAGACGTCACCTACCTCGGCCATGCGCTGGAGCACGATGTTGCGCCGCTTCTTGGCCTCGGCCTCGTCGTTGACCGGGTCGTAGCGGCTCGGGGACTGGACGATGCCGGCCAGGAGGGCGGCCTCCTGGAGGTTGAGGTCCTCGGCGCGCTTGGAGAAGTAGCGCTGGGAGGCGGCCTCGACACCATAGGCCTGCTGGCCGAAGAACGTGATGTTCAGGTAGTTCTCGAGGATCTTCTTCTTGCCCAGCTCCTCCTCGACCTGGATCGCGTACTTCAGCTCGCGGATCTTGCGGCCGAGGGTCTGCTGGGTGGCCTGGGCGACCTTGGTCGGGTCGTCGCCGGCCTCCTCGACGAAGACGTTCTTGACGTACTGCTGGGTGAGGGTGGACGCGCCCTCGGAGACCTCGCCGCTGCGCGCGTTCTTGTTGAGGGCGCGCAGCACGCCCTTCAGGTCGACCGCGCCGTGCTGGTAGAAGCGCGAGTCCTCGATGGCGACGATCGCCTTCTGCATGTACGGCGAGATGTCCTTCAGTCCGACCACCGTGCGGTCGCGCGAGTAGACCGTGGCGATCAGGTCGCCCTCTGCGTCGAGGATCGTGGTGCGCTGGCTCAGCGGCGGCGTCTTCAGATTGGCGGGGAGCTCGTCGAAGCTCTCCACCGACCCCTTCGCGGCCAGCCCCAGCGCGCCCACGGCGGGCAGCGCGATGCCGGCCAGCACGGCTCCCGCGAGCACACTGACACCGAGGAACTTGGCGGCCTGCTGTGCAGGAGACAGACCACCGCCCGAGCGCTTCTTTGGCATGAGGGCAGCCTACGTTCTCATTCGCCGGACACGCGTATATGCCTTGGCCTAAGCTGCTCCCAACTGTCACAGCGGTGCGGCCACGTATCAATACGTCCGGCGACCTCGAATCGTTCCGGGTCTGCTCAGGTTTTTTTCACACCGGCTTGCGGCCGGGGCGTGTTGGTGTGCGCGGGCGCGTGTCGGAGTGAGCGTGATCCGCGCCCGAATCCGCCTTGTGTGTCATTTGGTGTCCGATGTGACGCGATGGAAACGACCCGAATGCCGGGTTCGTCGCGTATGTCGTCAGCTCACTCCCCCGGGTGATCTGCCGCTTACCCATAGTCCGTTCGGGCCATCCACAATTGGGCCCGACGGGGGTGTTGCGCTGTGCCCGCCTTCCGTAACGTCCTCAACTGGCGGCGGTGAATATGCCGCTGCCGCCGTGGGGGAGCCTCGATTCGGGAGAGGACGGCGCCGGTATGGGCTGGGTAACCGACTGGAGTGCGCAGGCCGCCTGCCGCACTACCGATCCGGACGAACTGTTCGTTCAGGGAGCAGCGCAGAACAGGGCCAAGGCGGTGTGCACCGGATGCCCGGTGCGGACCGAGTGCCTGGCCGACGCGCTGGACAACCGCGTCGAGTTCGGCGTGTGGGGAGGCATGACGGAGCGCGAGCGCCGCGCACTGCTGCGCAGGCGGCCCACCGTGACCTCCTGGCGCCGGCTGCTGGAGACGGCGCGCACGGAGTACGAGCGCGGAGCCGGGGTGGTGCCCCTGGGCGACGACGAGGTGTACGAGGACTTCGCGGCCGTCGGCTGAGGCCCTGCCGCCTCCCGCATTCCTCCGTCAGGCGCCGCCTCCGTCACCCACGCAGGTCACGCACGTCGGCCACCCGCGCCGGTCTCACACCTGTGTGTCGGGCAGCTCCGGCCGGCCCGTCGCGAGGCGATCCCCGATGTCCCGCAGGCCCGCGAGGTCGTGCACGTCGCCGGGAAGCGCGGCCACCTCGGCCACCGCCACCTCGGGGTGCAGCGCCGTGAATCGGTCGCGTGTGCGCTGCTCGCGCGAGAGCAGGTGCATCCGGTCCGCGTGCAGCCTCAGCAGGCCCGCGGTGAGCTGGTCCACGGAGGGCTCCTGCGTGTCCGGTCTCCGTGTGCCGGGGGCGGGCGTGTCCGACGCCCGACGGTCGTCGGCGCTCTCGGCGGCCGTCGTACCGCGGCGTGTGCCCGGCTGTGCCCCCGCCTGGGACTGGTCGGCCGGGTCGGCGGGGTCGTCATCGCCGGCGAGGGCGCCGACGGCTCTGCCGGACTGCGCGAGTGCCTCTGCGCCGGACGGTGCTTCGGAATCGGGGGAGTCTGAACTGCCGTACGTGTCGGGAGAGTTACGAAGTCCAGCTTTCCCGCCGTCCTGATCCACAATGCGGGGATCCTCAAGATTTTCCGCGGCGGCGAGCGCCCGCTCGGCCGACAGCCGGGCGGCGCCGCTGCCGTGCACCCGGTTCAGCACCAGACCGGCCAGCGGCATGTCCTCCGCCGCCAGCCGCTCCACGAAGTACGCGGCCTCCCGCAGCGCGTCCCGCTCCGGGGCCGCGACCACCAGAAACGCCGTCCCCGGCGCCTGGAGCAGCCGGTACGTCGCATCCGCGCGGGTGCGGAACCCGCCGAACATCGAGTCCATCGCGGCCACGAACGTCTGCACGTCCTTGAGGAACTGCCCGCCGAGCACCTTCCCCAGAACGCCGGTCATCATCGACATCCCGACGTTCAGGAACTTCATGCCCGCACGGCCGCCCACCTTCGCCGGGGCCAGCAGCACCCTGATCAGCTTGCCGTCCAGGAAGGACCCCAGCCGCTTGGGGGCGTCCAGGAAGTCCAGCGCCGAACGGGACGGCGGAGTGTCGACGACGATCAGATCCCACTCGTCCCGGGACCGCAGCTGTCCCAGCTTCTCCATCGCCATGTACTCCTGCGTGCCCGCGAAGCCCGCCGAGAGCGACTGGTAGAAGGGGTTGCCCAGGATCGCGGCGGCCCGCTCGGGGTCCGCGTGCGCCTCGACGATCTCGTCGAAGGTGCGCTTCATGTCGAGCATCATCGCGTGCAGCTCGCCGCCCGCCGAGTCGTCGATGCCCTTCACCCGGCGCGGGGTGTTGTCCAGCGAGTCGATGCCCATCGACTGGGCGAGCCGCCGGGCCGGGTCGATGGTGAGGACCACCACCTTGCGGCCCCGCTCGGCGGCACGCAGCCCCAGCGCCGCCGCCGTGGTCGTCTTGCCGACCCCGCCCGCGCCGCAGCACACCACGATGCGGGTCTTCGGGTCCTGCAGCAGCGGGTCGACGTCGAGCCCACGGGCCGGGGCCAGCGGACGCGCGCTCTCCCGCGCCGGTGTCCGCTCCCCGTGCCTGTGGTCCGCCTCCGCTTCCCCACTCATGCGATCCCCTGCTTCCGCAGATCGGTGGCCAGCTCGTACAGACCCGCCAGGTCCATGCCCTCGGCGAGCAGCGGGAGCTCGTGCAGCGGCAGGCCCAGCTCGCCCAGGGCGGCCCGCTGCTCCTGCTCCAGCGCATGCCGCTCGGCGTACTCCTCGGCCTGCCTCAGCAGCGGATCCACCAGCCGCTCGGCATGCCCGCCGCGCCGCGCCCCGCCGAGCCCCGCGGCCGACAGCGAGCGCGCAACAGACGAACGCGGCAAGCCCCGTACGAGTTCCAGCTCCCCGGCGTCCAGGACCTCCGGCCGCACCATGTTCACGACGACCCGTCCCACCGGCAGCCGGGCGGAGCGCAGCTCGGCGATGCCGTCCACCGTCTCCTGGACCGGCATCTCCTCCAGCAGCGTCACCAGGTGCACCGCGGTCTCGCGGGACTTCAGCACCCGCATCACCGCCTGCGCCTGATTGTGTATCGGGCCGATCTTCGCCAGCCCGGCCACCTCGTCGTTGACGTTCAGGAACCGGGTGATCCGGCCGGTCGGCGGCGCGTCCATGACGACGTAGTCGTACACGAACCGGCCGTCGGGCTGCTTCCTGCGCACCGCCTCGCACGCCTTGCCGGTCAGCAGGACGTCCCTGACACCCGGCGCGATGGTGGTCGCGAAGTCGATGGCGCCGAGCTTGCGCAGGGCGCGTCCGGCGCTGCCGAGCTTGTAGAACATCTGGAGGTAGTCCAGCAGGGCGCGTTCGGCGTCGATGGCGAGGGCGTACACCTCCCCGCCGCCCGGAGCGACGGCGATCTTCCGCTCCTCGTAGGGCAGCGCTTCCGTCTCGAAGAGCTGCGCGATGCCCTGCCGACCCTCGACCTCGACGAGAAGCGTCCGCTTCCCCTCCGTGGCCAGGGCCAGGGCGAGGGAGGCGGCCACCGTCGTCTTACCGGTTCCGCCCTTGCCGCTGACGACCTGGAGCCTGCTCACGCCTTCGAGCGTAACCAGTCCGCCCCCGGGCCACGCGGGAGGCTGTGGACAACGCGTCCGCGACCGCCCTCCCGGAGGGGACCCGGTGACCGCTCCGGGCCGTCCGCGGGCCGTCCGCGGGCCGTCCGGGTCCCGCCCCGGAGCAGTGGCTCGTGAGGGCTCCGGAGCAGCGGCTAGAGTCGCCCACATGACCAAGTGGGAATACGCAACCGTGCCGCTGCTCGTCCATGCCACGAAGCAGATTCTGGACACCTGGGGCGAGGACGGCTGGGAGCTCGTCCAGGTCGTGCCCGGGCCGAACAACCCCGAGCAGCTCGTGGCCTACCTGAAGCGGGAGAGGCAGGCGTGAGCGCCGTCGAGGCCAGGCTGGCCGAGCTCGGTCTGACCCTGCCGGAGGTCGTCCCGCCGCTGGCCGCGTACCAGCCGGCCGTGCAGTCCGGGCCGTACGTCTACACCGCCGGCCAGCTGCCGATGGTCGAGGGCAAGCTGCAGGTCACCGGCAAGGTCGGCGGCGAGGTCACCGCGGAGGAGGCCAAGGAGCTGGCGCGGGCCTGCGCGCTCAACGCCTTGGCGGCGGTGAAGTCCGTTGCCGGTGATCTCGACCGCATCGCGCGCGTGGTGAAGGTCGTCGGTTTCGTGGCGTCCGCGTCCGACTTCACCGGGCAGCCCGGCGTGCTCAACGGCGCAAGCGAGCTCCTCGGCGAGGTGCTCGGCGACAAGGGTGTGCACGCCCGCAGCGCGGTCGGCGTGGCGGTGCTGCCGCTCGATGCTCCGGTCGAGGTCGAGATCCAGGTGGAGCTGACGCAGGGCTGACGGGATCCGCGGAGCCCCGGCGGGTTCCCGCGGAGTTCCTGGGAGTCGGCGGGCTCCCCGTGGAGTCCCCGAGGGCTCTTGGCGGACTCCCTCCGCTGTCCCCGCGGTCTCTCGTGGGGCCCCACGCCGGCAGCGAGGGTTTTCGATGGCCCGCTGTCCCCGCGGGCTCTCGTGGAGCCCCTCCGGTGTCCTCGACGACTTCTTCGACGAGTTCCTCGAGAGTGCGGTCCGTCCGGCGTCCCGGCAGTGTCCCCGTGATGTTCCCGTGGAGACCGCCGCCTACTGATCGTCCGGCCCGCCCCCTGCACCTGCCGCCCGCCGGGGGCGGGCCGGACGACCGCCCGTGGGCGGGCAACGAGCGGAGTGTGTGGGTGAGGCGGACACGGAGCGGAGGGATGGGGCGGCGGGCGGTACCGTCGGCGCCGTGCGCGGGCACAGTGCCGCGGCCCAGCGGCCACTCGAACATCCGCCCGTCACCCGATAGCCTCCGGCCATGGCGAATGGGCAGTGGTACCCACCGGAGTGGCCGGACCGCATCCGCGCGCTGGCGGCAGGCACCCTGAAGCCTGTCACCCCGAAGCGCGCGGCCACGGTCATGCTCCTGAAGGACACCGGCACCGGCCCCGCCGTCCACATGCTGCGCCGCCGCACCTCCATGGCGTTCGCCGGGGGCGCGTACGCCTATCCGGGCGGCGGCGTCGACCCGCGCGACGACGACCGGGACATCGGCTGGGCGGGCCCCACGCGCGCGTGGTGGGCCGATCGGCTCGGCGTCGACGAGAGCGGTGCCCAGGCGATCGTCTGCGCGGCCGTGCGGGAGACCTACGAGGAGTCGGGCGTCCTGCTCGCCGGCCCGACCGCCGGTTCGGTGGCCGGGGACACCACCGGCGACTCCTGGGAGGCCGACCGGGCCGCACTGGTCGCCCGTGAGCTGTCCTTCGCGGAGTTCCTGGACCGCAGGGGGCTGGTGCTCCGTTCCGACCTGCTGGGTGCCTGGGCCCGCTGGATCACCCCGGAGTTCGAGGCCCGCCGCTACGACACCTGGTTCTTCGTGGCCGCGCTCCCCGAGGGGCAGCGGACCCGCAACGCCTCCTCCGAGGCCGACCGCACGGTGTGGACCACCCCGGCCGAGGCGGCGGCCGGCTACGACCGGGGCGAGCTGCTGATGATGCCCCCGACCATCGCCACCCTGCGCGCGCTGAGCGTCTACGACACGGCGGCCGGGGCGCTGGCCGGAGCGCGGGGGCGGGACCTGACGCCCGTACTGGCCGAGGCCCGCCCGGCGGGCGGGGAGATCGTCCTGTCCTGGCCCGGGCACGACGAGTTCACCAGGCATGTGCCGGCCACCCCCGCCGCCCCGACCACCGACCCGACCGGGGGAGCCCCCGCATGACGGACGCACACACCCTGCCCGGCCAGCCGCGCGGCGCAGTCCTCACCGGACCCGCCACCGCGCGCGCGGTGAACGTGCTCGCGCCCAACCCGTCGGCGATGACCCTGGACGGGACGAACACCTGGATTCTCTCCGAGCCCGGCTCCGACCTTGCCGTCGTGGTGGACCCGGGCCCGCTGGACGAGAAGCATCTGCGGCACGTCGTCGACACGGCCGACCGGGCCGGCAAGCGCGTCGCCCTCACCCTGCTGACGCACGGACACCCCGACCACGCCGAGGGCGCCGCCCGCTTCGCCGAGCTGACCCGCACCGACGTACGGGCCCTGGACCCGGCGCTCCGGCTGGGGGACGAGGGGCTGGCCGCCGGGGACGTGGTCCGCACCGGCGGTCTGGAGCTGAGGGTCGTCCCCACCCCCGGCCACACCGCCGACTCCCTCTGCTTCCACCTCCCGGCCGACCGGGCCGTGCTGACCGGCGACACGATCCTGGGGCGCGGTACGACCGTCGTCGCCCACCCCGACGGCCGGCTCGGCGACTACCTGGACTCCCTGCGGCGCCTCAGGTCGCTCACGGTCGACGACGGTGTGCACACGGTGCTGCCGGGCCACGGCCCGGTCCTGGAGGACGCCCAGGGCGCCGTCGAGTACTACCTCGCCCACCGCGCCAACCGCCTCGCCCAGGTGGAGACGGCCGTGGAGGACGGATACCGCACCCCCGGCGAGGTCGTCGCCCATGTGTACGCGGACGTGGACCGCTCCCTGTGGCCGGCGGCGGAGCTGTCGGTGCGGGCACAGCTGGAGTACCTGGAGGGGCACGGGCTCATCTAAGCCCGTCCGGGAGGTCGTAGGGACGGCCCGGACACCTCCGGCCGTGGTCCGCACGCCCCTGGCGAAGACTGCAACCGCCGAGCGGATGCCACGCGTCCGGATCTCTGATCGGTGATCCGCCAGGAGGGGTGCAGATGTACGGAGACGACGGAGTCCCACGCCGGGCCCGGGTGGCCGCAGCCGCCGCCGGGGCGGTGATCTTCCTGACGGCCGGGTGCGGAGGGCCGTCCGCCGCACGGACGGACGGTGCGAAGGAGGCACCCGCGTCCGGGGCCCCGGTGCTGACCGAACCGCCCGAGGGCGCCACGACGGCCGAAGGTGCCACGACGGCGGGGAGCAGCGGCCCGCCGCCCGCCCCCGGCCTGGCCGCCTTCCGGGACGAGCCTTGCCCGGAGCTCACCGACGCCGACAGGGCCAGCGGCCACCGGATCACCGTCGCCGACAGCCGTCCGGACGGGGTGACCGTGCACCCGGGCGGACCACCGCAGACCGCCCTGGTCAAACTCTGCAGCACCGCGGACGAACCACTGGCCGGCATCGCGCTGTCGGCCCAGGTCGAGTGGAACTACGCGGGCGAACGGGCGCCGAAACTGACCGTGGAACGACGCGAGGCCCGCGGCGGAGTGTGGCGGCCGGTCGAACTCGTCGTGGCCACCGACTACCAGCCCCTGACCGGCGCCGACGGCGCGCGGGACCTGCCGGCCCGCGGCACCCGCATCGTGGAGTACCGGATCACCGCGGCCGAGGACGCCCCCACGGGCTCGGGGACGCTGATGATCCACGCGATCCGCGCCGACGCGGACCCGACGGACATGGCGGACCAGCGCGGGGGCGGCTCCGGCGGATTCCCGCTGAGCACCGCGCCCCGCCCGTGACCGGCCGGGCGGCACGACGTCGGAGCGGTGGGTGGCGGCGTCGGAGCGGAGCGGGCTGCCGGCCGGGCTGCCGGTGAGGTCAGCGCGAGCGCTTCGCCAGCCGCTCCACGTCCAGCAGGATCACCGCGCGGGCCTCGAGCCGGAGCCAGCCGCGCTGGGCGAAGTCGGCGAGGGCCTTGTTGACCGTCTCGCGGGAGGCACCGACCAGCTGGGCCAGCTCCTCCTGGGTCAGGTCGTGTACGACGTGGATGCCTTCCTCGGACTGCACGCCGAAGCGGCGGGAGAGGTCCAGCAGGGCTCGCGCGACACGGCCCGGCACATCCGAGAAGACCAGGTCGGACATGGCGTCGTTGGTCTTGCGCAGACGGCGGGCGACGGCGCGCAGCAGTGCCGTGGCCACCTCGGGCCGGGCGTTCAGCCAGGGCTGGAGGTCGCCGTGGCCGAGCCCGAGCAGCTTGACCTCGGTCAGCGCGGTGGCCGTCGCGGTGCGCGGGCCCGGGTCGAACAGCGACAGCTCGCCGATCAGTTCGCCGGGGCCGACGACGGCCAGCATGTTCTCGCGTCCGTCGGGGGAGGTGCGGTGCAGCTTGACCTTGCCCTCGGTGACCACGTAGAGGCGGTCACCCGGGTCCCCCTCGTGGAACAGCGAGTCTCCGCGGGCGAGCGTCACCTCACTCATGGAGGCGCGGAGCTCCGCGGCCTGCTCGTCGTCGATTGCCGCGAAGAGCGGGTTGCGCCGCAGAACGTCGTCCACGAGTTCTCTCCTTGTCGACCTGCTCAGGGGATCTTGATCCCCCGTCTATCAGGGCACCGTGGTGCCCATTTTGCCGGACGTTCCAAACAGTGTGATCTGTCACAAGGATGCCGCACACATGTCCCGGGGTACGCGGCAGGGGTCCAATTGGGCGCCGATCTTCGGGGTCCGGCGCGGATGTCGGTGGTGGGTCGTAGGCTGGCCGGGTGTCCAAATCGCCGGTGAGAGCGCAGGCCGAGGGGGCTGGACGGGTGGTTGCACATCGCGATTCCGCTGTGGGCGAACAAGGCCCCGATGGCGGTAAGGAAACGGCGAAAGTGACAAAAGGGACGGCTTCCGGGAAGAAGACCGCCGCCGGTAAGCCGACGGCGGCGAAGAAGGCAACGGCGGCGAGGAAGAAGACGGCCGCCGCCAAGAAGGCCGCGGTCACGAAGAAGGCGACCACCGCGGGCAGGACGGTGGCCGCGAGTAAGACGGCCGCCGCCGAGCAGACCACAGTCGCCAACAAGACCGCGGCGAAGAAGGCGACCACCGCCAAGAAGGCGACCACCGCCAAGATCAAGAAACCGGCCGTCGTCCCCAAGAAGGCCACCGCCGCCGTCAAGGGCGTCGCGCCCGCCAAGGCCGTGGCCGCGAGGTCGCCCCGCGACGAGTCCCGCACCGCTCTGGTCCGCCGTGCCCGCCGGATCAACCGCGAACTCGCCGAGGTCTACCCGTACGCCCACCCGGAGCTGGACTTCGGAAACCCCTTCCAGCTGCTGGTGGCCACGGTGCTGTCCGCGCAGACCACCGACCTGAGGGTCAACCAGACCACCCCGGCACTGTTCGCCAAGTACCCGACACCGCAGGACCTGGCCGCCGCCAACCCCGAGGAGGTCGAGGAGATCCTCCGTCCGTGCGGTTTCTTCCGGGCCAAGACCAGGTCGGTGATAGGGCTGTCCAAGGCCCTGTCGGACGAGTTCGGCGGCGAGGTCCCCGGCCGTCTCGACGACCTCGTCAGGCTGCCCGGCGTCGGCCGCAAGACCGCCTTCGTCGTCCTCGGCAACGCCTTCGGCCGCCCCGGCATCACCGTCGACACACACTTCCAGCGCCTGGTGCGCCGCTGGCAGTGGACGGAGGAGACCGACCCGGACAAGATCGAGGCCGCGATCGGCGGGCTCTTCCCGAAGAGTGACTGGACGGATCTCTCGCACCACGTCATCTGGCACGGCCGGCGCATCTGCCACGCCCGCAAGCCCGCCTGCGGCGCCTGCCCGATCGCCCCGCTCTGCCCGGCGTACGGCGAGGGCGAGACGGATCCGGAGAAGGCGAAGAAGCTGCTCAAATACGAGAAGGGCGGGCTGCCCGGCCAGCGGCTCGACCCGCCGCAGGCCTATCTGGACGCGGGCGGCAGACCGGCGCCGCCGCTGGGGGCCGGATGACGGAACGATCTCGGGGTCGCCGGGCGTTGGACTCGGCAGAGCGGGGGTGGCGATGACGCGTGCGAGTCATATTCAGGGCGTGGCGCTCGACAGGGAGGGCCTTCCGGGCTGGCTGGAGCCCGTCGTGCGGGCTGCGGAGACGGTCCAGCCCGGTCAGCTGAGCCGCTTTCTGCCGCCGGCCAACGGCGCCGGGCGGCAGTCCGCCGTCCTCATCCTGTTCGGCGGCGGAAGCCCCCGGGACGGCGCGAGCGGGGCTGTCGGCACCGGTGAAGCGGGCGGCGTGGGTGGCGCAGGCGAGGCGGCCCGCGGCGGCGGGCGCGGACCAGAGCTGCTTCTCATGGAGCGCGCCGGCTCTCTGCGCTCCCACGCCGGCCAGCCGTCGTTCCCCGGCGGCGCCCTCGACCCGGAGGACGGCGATCCGCAGGAGGACGGCCCGCTGCGGGCCGCGCTGCGCGAGGCCCAGGAGGAGACCGGGCTCGACCCGGCGGGCGTACAGCTCTTCGGGGTGCTGCCCCGGCTCTACATCCCGGTCAGCGGCTTTGTCGTCACCCCGGTGCTGGGCTGGTGGCGCGAGCCCAGTCCGGTCGGCGTCGTCGATCCCAACGAGACCGCCCGGGTCTTCACCGTCCCCGTGGCGGATCTCACGGACCCCGCCAACCGGGCCACAGCCGTCCACCCCAGCGGCCACACGGGTCCGGCATTCCTGGTCGAATCGGCCCTGGTGTGGGGGTTCACGGCCGGAGTCATCGACCGGTTGCTGCACTTCGCGGGCTGGGAGCGGCCCTGGGACCGGGGAAGAAAGGTCCCGCTGGACTGGCGCTCATGACAAGGTGGGCGCCGTGCCGTGTCTTTCGGGGGGCGGCTCACCGGCCCGTTGCGGCCGGGCCGAGGCGAGCGGATTGACGAGGCGAGGCTAGAAGCGGTGAACGTGCTGGACATCCTGTTGCTGGTCGCCGCCGTCTGGTTCGCGATCGTCGGTTACCGCCAGGGCTTCGTCGTCGGCATCCTGTCGGTGATCGGCTTCCTGGGCGGTGGCCTCGTCGCCGTCTACACCCTGCCCGTCGTCTGGGACGCCCTCACGGACAACGCGGAGGTGAGCACGACGGCCGCGGTCGTCGCGGTGGTCGTCGTCATAGTCTGCGCCTCCGTCGGCCAGGCGCTCACCACCCATCTGGGCAACAAGCTGCGCCGGTACATCACCTGGTCCCCCGCCCGCGCGCTGGACGCCACCGGCGGTGCGCTCGTCAATGTGGTGGCGATGCTGCTGGTCGCCTGGCTGCTCGGCTCCGCAGTGGCACAGACGACGATGCCGACGGTGGGCAAGGAGGTCCGCAACTCCAGGGTGCTGCTGGGGGTGCAGGAGGTGCTGCCGGACCAGGCCGACACCTGGTTCGACGACTTCACCTCCGTCCTCGCGCAGAACGGCTTCCCGCAGGTCTTCAGCCCGTTCTCCAGCGAGCCGATCAAGGAGGTGGAGCCCCCGGACCCGGCGCTCGCCGGCAGCGCGGTCGCCGCGCGCGCCCAGCGCTCCATCGTCAAGGTGATGGGGACCGCCACCGGATGCGGCAAGGTGCTGGAGGGCACCGGCTTCGTCTTCGCCCAGCGCCGTGTGATGACCAATGCCCATGTGGTGGGCGGTGTGGACGAACCCACCGTGCAGATCGGCGGTGAGGGGCGGAAGTACGACGCGACCGTCGTCCTCTACGACTGGGAGCGCGACATCGCCGTCCTCGACGTGCCAGATCTGCGGGCGCCCGCGCTGGAGTTCGCCACCGAGGACGCGGACACCGGGGACAGCGCGATCGTCGCGGGCTTCCCGGAGAACGGCGCGTACGACGTGCGCTCCGCGCGCGTGCGCGGTCGGATAACCGCCAACGGCCCGGACATCTACCACCGCGACACCGTACGCCGGGACGTCTACTCCCTGTACGCGACCGTCCGCCAGGGCAACTCGGGCGGCCCGCTGCTCACGCCCGACGGCCAGGTCTACGGGGTGGTCTTCGCCAAGTCCCTCGACGACGCGGAGACCGGCTACGCGCTCACCGCGGACGAGATCCAGGAGGACATCGCCAAGGGCCGCTCTGCGAACCAGCAGGTGGACAGCGACAGCTGTGCGCTCTAGACGGCGCCGGCCGAGTGTCGCCGGCAGCGGTGACCCCGTTGGTCTACGGGCACCAGTGACCCCGTTGGTCTACGGGCACCAGTGACCACGGTGTCCTGAAGGCAGCGGCAGCCGCGGTGTCCTGCAGGCTCCGCAAGGGCGCCCGCTGGGCCGAACGTGGGGGAGTGGGCCGGAAGCGGGGTCAGCCCCGCGGGTGACGCAGGCGTACGGAGACCCAGCGGGCCCGGCGGCGCAGAATGCGCGGAATGCCCACCCGGAGGTCCGTGCCCGACAGTTGCGGGGTGGTGCCTCGCTGATGGGGGCTCACACCGTTTGCGGTGCGGCGATTGCGTACTACGTCGTTGTAGTCGTGCGTCCAGCCCATACCCCGACGTGTGCCCCCGCCCGAAGGTCGATAACCGCTTCCGAGGCGGCCAATTGGCCTATGCGCCGGGCAAGTGGCCGTTCGTAGGACAACCGTTCCGGTCGGTCACCTGTCCGTCACCGGTCGGGCTCCGGGTCCTTCAGCCAGTTGATCAGCTCCGCGGAGAAGGCGACCGGGTCCTCCTCGTGCGGGAAGTGGCCGAGACCGTCGAACAGCCGCCAGCGGTACGGGGCCTCGACGTACTGCCCGGACCCGGCCGCGCTGCGGGTGCGCAGCACTGGGTCGAGCGAGCCGTGCAGATGCAGCGTCGGCACCCGTACGGGTCGCTTCATCCGCCGGTTGAACTGGATACCGTCGGGACGGGCGAGCGAGCGCACCAGCCAGCGGTAGGGCTCGATCGAGCAGTGCGCCGTGGACGGGATGCACATGGCGCGGCGGTACACCTCCACCGCCTCGTCCTCCGGTGGACGCGGGCCCGACCACTCCCGGATCAGCTCTCCCACCAGCGCGCCGTCGTCCGCGGTCAGCCGGCGTTCCGGGATCCACGGCCGCTGGAACCCCCAGATGTGGGATCCGGCGCGCGTCTGCTTGACGTCCGCGAGCATCGCCGAGCGCCAGCGCCGCGGATGGGGCATCGACGCCACCGCGAGCCGGCGTACGAGCTTGGGGCGCATCGCGGCGGCCGTCCAGGCGAGATAGCCGCCCAGGTCGTGGCCGAGGAGCGCGGCGTCCGGCTCGCCCAGGGAGCGGATCACCCCGGTGACGTCCAGGGCGAGCCCGGCCGGGTCGTAGCCGCGCGGGGTGCGGTCGCTGCCACCGACGCCCCGCAGATCCATGGCGACGGCGCGGAAGCCCGCGTCGGCGAGCGCCACCAGCTGGTGCCGCCAGGTCCACCAGAACTGCGGGAAGCCGTGCAACAGCAGCACCAGCGGCCCGTCGCCCAGCTCGGCGATGTGGAAGCGCGCACCGTTGGCGGCGACGTCCCGGTGCGTCACCTCGCGACCGCCGGGCACGTCGAGACGTACGACCGAGGCGGGTTGCGTCGAGGCGGATTGCCCCGAAGGGGACTGCCCCGCGGAAGAAGGCCCTGGGAAGGGTTGCCCCGATGGGGTGGAGGAGCCCGTCATGAGGACGAGCGTGCCACAGCCTCGACGGCTTCGGGCGCGCGGTCCCGCGGCAGCTCCACGAGCTCCGGCCGCTCCGGTCGCGGGTGCGGCTTGGCCTTCTGCAGCACGCCCGCCGTCTCCTTCACCGAGGCGGCGACCTTCTGCGGACCGTGGCTCTGCTTGGCCTTCTTCAGGAAGATGAAGCCGATCAGTGCGAGGAGGCCGGCGACCAGGACGTTCGCCGCGAAGGACAGCAGGAAGCAGACCGCGAGGTTCCAGCCGCTCCAGGTGCGGATGCCGTAGGCCAGGGCGAAATTCAGCATCGGCAGGGAGAACAGCAGCAGCACCGCGCCCACCAGGAACGCCGCGCTGCCGGTCACCCCGCGCTTGACGTCCTGCTTGAGCTGGGCCTTTGCCAGCGCGATCTCATCGTGCACCAGTTCCGACATCTCGGCCGTCGCCGAGGCGAACAGCTGGCCGATGCTGCGTTCGGTGCCGACCGGGCTGCCGTCGGGTGCGCTCATCGCGGTCTCCCTCTTCTGCTGGCTTGTCTGCGTACGGTTCGGTGCGGTTCCGTGCCGGGCCGGCCTCCGCCTGCCGTGCACGGTTCCGTCATTTGTACCGTCTCGTCAGATCATGCCGGACCGTTGTCGTCCTCGCCCGCCGCGCCGGGCACTTCGGCAAGTCCGTGCCGCTCCTGGGTCTTCTCCTGGGCCAGCCGCCGGTGCTCGGCGGCCTTGCGCTCGTGGATCGCGGCCATCCTCAGGTGGTACGCCGGGTCGTCCTCCTCGTAGACGTCGGGTATCCCGCTGAGGTCCTCGTCGCGCTCCTCGTCCTCGATCATCTTGCGGTACTTGGCGTTCCGTATCTTCAGCAGCACCGTCGCCAGGACCGCCGCGATCAGGGAGCCGGTCAGGACGGAGGCCTTGATCTCCTCGGTCATCGTCGCGTCGCCCTCGAACGCCAGCTCGCCGATGAGCAGCGACACGGTGAAGCCGATTCCGGCCAGGGTGGCCACCGCGAACACATCGCCCCAGGCCAGATCGTCGCTGAGCGAGGCCTTGGTGAAGCGGGCCGTCAGCCAGGTGCCGCCGAAGATGCCGAAGGTCTTGCCGAGGACCAGTCCGAGCACCACGCCGAGCGTCTCGGGCTTGGTGAAGACGTCGGCAAGCGCTCCGCCTCCGACCGCGACACCCGCGCTGAACAGCGCGAACAGCGGAACGGCGAAGCCCGCTGAGATGGGGCGCACCAGGTGCTCGATGTGCTCGCCGGGGGAGTGCTCCTCGTCGTCGTGGCGGTGGCAGCGCAGCATCAGGCCCATCGCGACACCGGCGATCGTGGCGTGGATGCCGCTGTTGTACATCAGCCCCCAGATCGTCAGGGCGAGCGGGATGTAGATGTACCAGCCCCGAACGCCCTTGCGCAGCAGGAACCAGAAGAGGGCCAGACCGGCGATCGCGCCGCCGAGTGCGGCGAAGTTGAGGGTGTCGGTGAAGAAGGCCGCGATGATCAGGATCGCGAAGAGGTCGTCGACGACGGCCAGTGTCAGCAGGAAGGCGCGCAGGGCGCTGGGCAGTGATGTGCCGATGACCGCAAGCACGGCCAGCGCGAAGGCGATGTCGGTGGCGGTGGGCACCGCCCAGCCCGCCAGCGAGCCGCCCCCGGAGGCGGCCGTGACGGTGTAGACGAGCGCCGGTACGGCCATACCGCACAGCGCGGCGACCACGGGCAGCGCGGCGGCCTTGGGATCGCGCAGGTCACCGGCGACCAGTTCGCGCTTGAGCTCGATGCCGGCGACGAAGAAGAAGATCGCCAGGAGTCCGTCGGCGGCCCAGTGGGCTATGGACAGGTCCAGGCCGATGGCCTTGGGCCCGATGTGGAAGTGGCTGACACTCTCGTAGCTGTCGTGGAGTGCCGGTACATTGGTCCAAACCAGCGCGATGACCGCGGCCACCAGCAGCAGGACACCGCCGACCGTCTCGGTGCGCAGCGCCTCGGCGACGAAGTTGCGCTCGGGCAGCGACAGGCGTCCGAAAGCCTTGCGGGTGGTGCGGGGCTCGGTCACGAGGGAGACCTCCGGTCGATGGGCAGCACGAATTCCATGCCGACCAGACTTCCCGGCGCACCATGAGGTTCTTGTTGTGTCTTTGACGCGTTCCTTAGCTTACCTAATGTGCGGGCAGGTAGTCGGATGATCTTCCCGGGGTTCGGCCGAGCCCGACCCTAACTCATCCCGAACCCGATCCGGGCCCCGCTGCGGATGGTCCCGGGACGGGGCGCGGCCCCGGACGTGGGGCTGGCCCGTGCCTGGTCCGGACTGTTTCCGGGGCTGGTCCAGACTTGTTCTGCGGCTGATCCCGGTTACTGGTTCCGGGGCTGGTTCCGGGCGTGGCGAAGGGCACCCTGCGAGTGTCCGCCGGGTGCCCTTCGGCCGGAGGTCAGTCCTCGCTCGGCGCCGCCGGAAGCTTGGCCTGGATGAAGTCCATGACCGTCGAGTCGGTCAGTGTGGTGACGTCGCCGAGCTGCCGGTTCTCCGCCACATCGCGCAGCAGCCGTCGCATGATCTTGCCGGAGCGGGTCTTCGGCAGCTCCGCCACCGGAAGGATCCGCTTGGGCTTGGCGATCGGGCCGAGCGTGGCACCGACGTGGTTGCGCAGTTCGCCGACCAGGTCCTCGCTCTCCGCCGCCGTGCCGCGCAGGATCACGAAGGCGACGATCGCCTGTCCGGTCGTCTCGTCCGCCGCGCCCACCACGGCCGCCTCGGCGACCGAGGGGTGGGAGACCAGGGCGGACTCGACCTCCGTTGTGGAGATGTTGTGCCCGGAGACCAGCATCACGTCGTCGACCCGGCCGAGCAGCCAGATGTCGCCGTCGTCGTCCTTCTTGGCGCCGTCCCCGGCGAAGTACCTGCCCTCGAACCGCGACCAGTAGGTGTCGATGAACCGCTGGTCGTCGCCCCAGATGGTGCGAAGCATCGACGGCCACGGCTCGGTGAGGACCAGATAGCCGCCACCGCCGTCGGGCACCTCGCGGGCCTCGTCGTCGACGACGGTCGCGGAGATGCCGGGCAGCGGGCGCTGCGCAGAGCCGGGCTTGGTCTCGGTCACCCCCGGCAGCGGAGTGATCATCATTGCGCCGGTCTCGGTCTGCCACCAGGTGTCGACGACGGGCGTGGTGTCCGCGCCGATGTTCTTGCGGTACCAGACCCAGGCCTCCGGGTTGATCGGCTCGCCGACCGAGCCGAGGACCCGCAGCGAGGACAGGTCGAACTTGGCGGGGATGTCGTCGCCCCACTTCATGAACGTCCGGATCGCGGTCGGCGCGGTGTAGAGGATCGAGACCCTGTACTTCTGCACGATCTCCCAGAACCGGCCCTGGTGCGGGGTGTCCGGGGTGCCCTCGTACATCACCTGCGTGGCACCGTTGGCCAGCGGCCCGTACACGATGTAGGAGTGCCCGGTGACCCAGCCGACGTCGGCGGTGCACCAGTACACGTCGGTCTCCGGCTTGAGGTCGAAGACCGCCCAGTGGGTGTAGGCCGCCTGGGTGAGGTAGCCGCCGGAGGTGTGCAGGATGCCCTTCGGCTTCCCCGTCGTACCGGACGTGTACAGGATGAACAGCGGGTGCTCCGCCTCGAACGCCTCCGGGGCGTGCTCGGCCGGCTGGCGGTCGACGAGGTCGTGCCACCACTGGTCGCGCGTGTCGTTCCAGGCGACGTCCTGGCCGGTGCGGCGGACCACGAGCACGTGCTCGACGCCGGTCGCGCGCTCGACCGCCTCGTCGACGGCCGGCTTGAGCGCGGACGGCTTGCCGCGCCGGTACCCGCCGTCGGCGGTGATGACGACCTTGGCGTCGGCGTCCTGGATACGGGTCGCGAGCGCGTCCGAGGAGAACCCGCCGAACACGACCGAGTGCGCTGCGCCGATCCGGGCGCAGGCCAGCATCGCGACCGCGGTCTCCGGGATCATCGGCATGTAGACGGCGACCCGGTCGCCCTTGCGCACGCCCAGCTCCAGCAGGGCGTTGGCGGCCTTGCTCACCTCGTCCTTGAGCTGGGCGTAGGTGAGGGAGCGGCTGTCGCCGGGCTCGCCCTCGAAGTGGATGGCGACCCGGTCGCCGTGGCCCGCCTCCACATGCCGGTCCACGCAGTTGTAGGTGACGTTGAGCGTGCCGTCCTTGAACCACTTGGCGAACGGCGGGTCCGACCAGTCGAGCGTCTCGGTCGGCTCCTTCGCCCAGGTGAGCCGGCGGGCCTGCTCGGCCCAGAAGCCGAGCCTGTCAGCCTTGGCCTGTTCGTACGCCTCTGCCGTGACGTTGGCGTTCGCGGCCAGGTCAGCGGGCGGCGCGAAGCGTCGCTCCTCCTTGAGGAGGTTGGCCAGGCTCTCGTTGCTCACGACATCTCCCTTTCTCGGGGTGTCCGTTGTGTCCCAGGCCACAGCTCATCAGACCGGGTGGCCCCATGACAAGGGCCGACGGCGGATTGGTGTAGACCTGTTTGGCTCGGGTGGGGTCGGGTTGAGTCGGGTGGAGTCGGGTCGGGGACGGGGTGGGGGCGGGTCCGATGGCCCGGCACCACTGCGGTCATCCGTACCCACGGACGCCGGGCAGCACGAGTTCAGCCTTGCCGGGGACAGATCCGCGCGGCCGACCGGGCCGGGGCGAGTGGCCTGGTCCGTCACCTCGGGCGGTCGGCATGCTGAGCCGGGCGGTCGGCTCAGGCGGGTCGGGAGGCTGAGGCGGGGCAGCCGGCTCAGGCGGGTCGGTTGGCCCCGGCTGGGAAGCCCGCTCAGCCGGGCCGGTCGGCTGAGGCGGGTCGGGAGGCTGAGGCGGGGTAGCCGCCGGCTCAGGCGGGTCGGTTGGCCCCGGCGGGTTGGCCGGCCTCGTCGGCGCTGCCGGGGCCGGCCAGGACTGCCGGGACCATCGGGACCACCGGTGTTTTCCGCGGCGCCGACCCGACCGGGGTCATCTACTCGGTCGGGGCCGGCTCGGCCGACTCCGTAGCGCTGCTCGGGCTCCCCGCCGTCCTGGATTCCCCGGTCTCCCCGGATTCCCCGGATCCCCCGGTCTCTCTGGATTCCCCGGATCCCCCGGTCTCCCCGGATTCCCAGGGTTCCTCGCCCTCCCGGACCACCGTGAACACCCCGTCACCCTCCATCCCGGTGAGCAGATAGGCCTGTGCCTCGCCCACGTGGAAGTACATCCCGTGCAGCTCCAGCTCGCCCGCGCGCAGGGCCCGGGCCACGGCGTCGTGGGCGCGCAGGTGCTCCAGCTGCTGGACCACGTTGGTCAGGCACAGCTGCTCCACGGCGTCGGCGGGCCGGCGCCCGGCCAGCCGGGCCCAGGAGCCGTCGTCGACGGTCAGCCGCTCCAGGCTGGGCAGCGCATGCCGCAGCCACCGCTTGAGCGGCGTCCGCGCACCGGAGGGATCGGCGCTGAGCAGCGCCTGCATGGCTCCGCACCCCGAGTGCCCGCACACCGTGATGGACCGCACCTTCAGCACATCCACGGCGTACTCGATCGCGGCGGCGACCGAGTCGTCGCCGCTCTCCTCACCGGGCATCGGCACCAGATTGCCGACGTTGCGCACCACGAAGAGGTCGCCCGGACCACTGGAGGTGATCATCGAGGTGACCAGCCGGGAATCCGCACAGGTCAGGAAGAGCTGCGAGGGCCGCTGCCCCTCGCGGGCCAGCCGGGACAGCTCCCCGCGCACCAGCGGGGCGGTGTTGCGCTGGAACGCGCTGATGCCGCGTGCCAGTTCCTGCCCGCTGGCCGCCCGCACCGCGGTCGGCATGGCGTCGGACGGGGGCGGCGCGGACCGGGGGCGCTCGCACTGGTGGTTGCGCCATGCCGTCCAGGGGCGGCAGCGGCAGCTTCCGGATGTGTCGGGCTCGGAGAGACGGGTGCCGGGACGACGTCCGGTGATCTCAACGGAGCCGCCCTGCACGGTGTGCGTCTTCTGCCAGTCCTGCAACGTCTCGAACGCGGCGTGGTCCATGAACGACCCGTCCAGCTCCACGACGGTGTCCGCCCCCTGGGGCACGAGATGCAGGACCCGGCTGAGCCGCGGCACCGCGAGGAACGTCAACTGGCCTCGTACGTGTACGTGATGGACTCCTTCCCTCTCGTCGTGGGTGATGCGGGTGCGGGTCAGGCGGTGCAGGGCGACCCCGACGGCGACGGCGACACCCAGGGCGACGCCCTCCAGGACGCCGAAGAACACCACGCCTGCGGTGGTGACCGCGTACACCAGCACCTCACGGTGGCGGGTCACCGTGCGAATGTGGTGCAGCGACACCATCTGGATGCCGACGGCCATGACCAGGGCGGCGAGCGAGGCGAGCGGGATGAGCTCGAGGGCCGGGACCATCAGCAGCGTGGCGACTACTACCAGAACGCCGTGCAGCATCGTGGAGTTCCGGCTCACGGCACCCGCGTTCACATTCGCCGTGCTGCGCACGGCCACCCCGGCGATGGGCAGCCCGCCGAGGGAACCGGAGGCGATGTTCGCGGCGCCCTGACCCAGCAGTTCACGGTCGAGGTCGGAGCGTCCGACGCGGCCGGGCAGGTCGGTCCGGGCGGCGACCAGTTTGTCCACGGCGACGGCGCCGAGCAGGGACTGCACGCTGCACACCAGCGTGATGGTGAGGACGGCGGCGACCAGTCCGAGCACCGGCCCGTCGGGCAGTGCGGCCAGGGCGTGGCTGCTCCAGGAGGGCAGGTCGACCTTGGGCAGCCGCAGCCCGACGACGGCGGCCACCGCGGTGGATCCGGCGACGGCGACCAGCGCGGCCGGGACCTTGCGGAGCACGTCTCCTGTCCGGCCGGGCAGCCGGGGCCAGAGCAGCAGCAGGGCCAGAGTGAGCGCGCTCACCGACACGGCGGCCGGTCGCAGATCGGCCAACTGGGCGGGCAGCGCGCGCAGATTGTCGGGGACGGAGCTCTGCGGGGTGCCGCCGAGGACGATGTGCAACTGGGCGACGGCGATGGTGACACCGATCCCGGCGAGCATGCCGTGCACGATGGCGGGGCTGACGGCCAGTGCGGTACGCGCCACGCGCAGGCAGCCCAGGCCGAGCTGGGCGATGCCCGCGAGGACGGTGATGGCACAGGTGGCCCGCCATCCGTACTGCTGGATGAGGTCGGCGGTGACCACCGTGAGACCGGCGGCGGGCCCGCTGACCTGGAGCGGGCAGCCGCCGAGCCGGCCGGCGACGATCCCGCCCACGGCGGCGGCGACCAGACCGGCCTGGAGGGGGGCGCCGGTGGCGAGGGCGATGCCCAGGGACAGGGGCAGTGCGATCAGGAAGACAGCGATCGAGGCCGACACATCGGCCCCCGCGACGCGGAAGCGGCGGGGACCGCGGCGCGGTGGCCTGTGCGGTGGGTCGACGTGATGGGCCGGGGCGGTGTCGTCGGCACGGGTGGGGACGCAGGCGGACATGTTTCCCGTCTCCTCCGGGGCTGCGCGGTCGCGGTCGTGGGGGTCGCCCGGCGTGGGGGCGGTCGCGGCCGTGGGTCACGGCGTACAGCGGCGGGATGCAGCGGCGTGAGACGACTCGCTCATGAGGGCGACAGGACGAGTCGCTCATGAATGCGATGCGCTGACCACGCTCAGTAAATGGATCGTAATGCAGAGTAAAGGGCGGGCATAGATTATCCCTGCAAATGGCCTAACGCTCTGCTCAAACGAGTGAAGGAGTTATTTCATCGGCTTGTCGTACTAATTCCTTCTCGGACCCGTGCGAACTTGGCGGCGCTGACGGCCCTCCCGGCACAGCACCCGACATCGCCCTCGACAGCGTTGGCCCGAGAGAAGGAAGAAGGTGGGCGGAAGATGGCCGCCACCCACAGGATCGCCGCGGGCACCGCGATCGCCGCGGTCTGCGCCGCATCGCTCGCCGGCTGCGGAATCGGCACGGAGGATTCCGGGGCGAGTGCGCACGGCTCGCAGCGAGCGAAGGAGGCCCCGGCGCCTCGGAGTGCCGTGCGGCTGATCGGAGACGGTTCCACCGCGTACACCGGGGCGCAGCCCCGTCTGCCGAAGCCCGAACGTCTCGAGCCGGGGCAGAAGCCCCCGCAGTTCGTGGTGTTCTCCTGGGACGGTGCAGGAGAGGACAGCCAGAAGCTGTTCTCACACTTCCGTCGGGTGGCCGAGGAGAACGACGCCACCATGACGTACTTCCTCAGCGGCGTGTATCTGCTGCCGGAGGAGAAACGGGATCTGTACCGCCCGCCGCAGCACTCGCCGGGCAGGTCCGACATCGGCTTCAACGACGCGCAAGGCATCGCCGACACCGTCGAGCAGCTGCGTCTGGCGTGGCTGGAGGGCAACGAGATCGGCACGCACTTCAACGGCCACTTCTGCGGCGAGGGCGGCGGGGTCGGCGAGTGGTCGGTGGCGGAGTGGAAGGACGAGATCACTCAGGCCAAGCGCTTCGTGAAGACCTGGAAGACCAACACCGGGACGAAGAACGCGGCGCCGCTGCCCTTCGACTACGAGAAGGAGCTGATCGGCGCCCGCACCCCGTGTCTGGAGGGCCAGGAGAACTTCATGAGGGCTGCCGCCGACATGGGATTCCGCTATGACAGCAGCGGCGTCAACGACCAGGTCTGGCCGAAGAAGAAGCACGGCCTGTGGGACGTGTCGATGCAGCTGGTCCCGTTCCCCGGGCACAGCTACGAACAGCTCACCATGGACTACAACTTCATGGTGGGCCAGTCGGGGACCACCACCCAGGGAGACCCGGCCAAGCACGCCCTCTGGGGCGACCAGATGCGCGACGGGCTGCTCCAGGGCTTCTACCGCGCCTACGACGGCAACCGCGCGCCCCTGATCATCGGCAACCACTTCGAGTCCTGGAACGGCGGCACGTACATGCGCGCCGTCGAGGAGGTCATCGAAGGGGTGTGCACCAAGGACGACGTGCGCTGTGTCTCCTTCCGGCAGCTCGTGGACTGGCTGGACGCCCAGGACCCCAAGACGCTGAAGAAGCTGCGCACGCTCAAGGTCGGCGAGGCCCCTGAGCGGGGCTGGGCGTCGTTCCTGTCGGCCGGGCCGGCTCCGGCGCCCAAGGGCGTGCCCGGGGCTCCGGCCGCCAAGGGTTAGCCGGCACCGGGTCAGCGCCGGGGCCGGGTCAGCGCCGGTGCCGGGCCGGCCCGGCACCGGCCGTCACGCGGGTGTGACCACGCCCTCGCCGAGGACGAATCCGGGGTCGACCTGAGCCGCCAGGTCGGCCCCGGTGCGTTCGTTGCCCCAGCTCTGGGCGTTCCTCAGGTGGAAGTGCACCATCTGGCGCGTGTAACGCTCCCAGTCCCGCAGGCCGTACGTCACATCGGCGGCCGTCCGCAGCAGGCGCAGCGCCCGCCGGTTGGCGTCCTCCAGCAGCGCGAACCGGGGCGGGCGGCCCTTCTCCATGGCGCGTACCCAGTCCGAGTGCCCGACGGTCACGAGCAGGTCCTCGCCGATCTCGGAGCGGAGGAAGTCGAGATCGTCGGGCCCCTGCACCTTGTTGCCGACCACCTTCAGGGTGACGCCGAAGTCGTGGGCGTACTCCTTGTACTGGCGATAGACGGACACTCCCTTACGGGTCGGCTCGGCCACGAGGAACGTGATGTCGAATCGGGTGAACATGCCGGAGGCGAACGAGTCCGAACCCGCCGTCATGTCGACCACGACGTACTCGTCACGCCCGTCCACCAGGTGGTTGAGGTACAGCTCCACCGCTCCCGTCTTGGAGTGGTAGCAGGCGACTCCCAGGTCGGCGTCCGTGAAGGGCCCGGTGACCATCAAACGGACCGCGCCGTCGTCGAGTTCCACCTGCCGGGCGCAGGCGTCGTAGACGGGGTTGTCCTCGCACACCCGCAGCAGCCGCGAGCCCTCCCCGGGCGGCGTGGTCTTGATCATCGTCTCGGTGGAGGCGATGCGCGGGTTGTCGCCGCGTAGATAGTCCTTGATCAGCGGCAGGTGCTCGCCCATCGCGGGGAGCCCGGCGGCCTCCTGCTCGTCGAGCCCGAGTGCGGCGCCCAGGTGCTGGTTGATGTCGGCATCGACGGCCAGCGCGGGTGCACCGGTGGCGGCGAGATGGCGGACGAACAGGGAGGACAGGGTGGTCTTGCCGCTGCCGCCCTTCCCGACGAAAGCAATTTTCATGTTCACCAAGCGTAGTGACGGCATAGCCGTGTGTGGCGCACGGGCGTGAAGAAGACCACTCCTTCGTGGGGCGGGGCTGCCCGGTGCGTAGGGTCGTACCCATGAGTACGACAGGTGCGACCGCCGATCCGCTCGCGGCCCTGGGCGCACTGCCCGGCGTGGCCGAGTCCGTGGAGTCCGTGCGCAAGGCCGTGGACCGGGTCTACGGGCACCGGGTCATGCGCCGCCGCAGCAACGAGATCACCTCCGAGGCGGCGCTGCGCGGCGCCCGCGGCTCGGCGGCGCTGTCCGGCGCCGACTGGGCTCTGGAGGAGGTGCGGCGGCGCTCCGACTTCAGCGGTGACGACGAGGCACGCGCGATCGGCGCGGCCCTGCGGCTGACCGCGGAGGCCGGGCAACTGCTCTCGATCTGGCGGCAGTCGCCCCTCCGGGTGCTCGCCCGGCTGCACCTGGTGTCCGCGGCGGGCCGGGCCGACGAGATCGGGCGTCCGCGGCGGGCCGGGGAGCAGGTCGACGAGCCGCTGGTGGAACTCCCGCTGCCGAACGCCGAGGAGGCGCACGGCCGGCTCGACGGCCTGGCCGAGCTGATCCTCGCGGGCAGTTCGGCTCCGGCGCTGGTGACGGCGGCCGTGGTGCACGGCGAACTGCTGGCGCTGCGCCCCTTCGCCTCCCACAACGGCCTGGTCGCGCGCGCGGCCGAACGGATCGTGCTGGTCGGCAGTGGACTCGACCCGAAGTCCGTCTGCCCGGCGGAGGCCGGCCACGCGGAACTGGGCAGGGCCGCCTATCTGGCCGCCCTGGACGGCTATGTCTCCGGCACTCCCGAAGGCATGACGGCCTGGATCGCCCACTGCGGCAAAGCGGTCGCCCTGGGTGCGCGGGAGTCGACGGCGGTGTGCGAGGCGCTGCAGCGCGGGGCGGCATAGCGGCTCGGCAGCCCACGGAGTGGCGCGGCGGCAGCGCAGCAGAATGCGGCGGTACGAGAACTCGTACCGCCGCTGGCATGCGCACCGGGTTACCAAGCGTCCTCGGATATATGCCCATCAGGTCGGGTTGCTTTGCCCGTCACCTGGTGCGGCTGGCCCGTAATCGACGGGTCGACGTCGCGTGGGTGCCCAATGTCCATGCTCGGTCCGTGGGGCCAATGTGCGTACTTAAGGTGATCCTCTCGGATGTCCTTGGTCTCGCGGGCCGTTGACTCCTTTGTACTCCAGGGTCAGGGCCAGCGGAAGTCCTGCCCATACTTCTTTACTTTTGGGTTCAAACAGTGCAATCGTGATGAATCATTGATCACTGCAGGTCAGGCAGTTGTGGCTCGGCGGCGGCCGGCGTACCAGACGAGCCCCGCGGTGGCCGCCGCGGCGCCTATCGCGGCGGCGGCGATCAGCGCCGGACGCGCCGGAACCGAGAACGTCGGGATCCGCTGCTTGAGCCGGACCGGCCGGTGGAAGTCGAGAACCGGCCACTCGCGCGCGTGAGCCTCGCGGCGCAGTGCACGGTCCGCGTTCACGGCGTGCGGGTGGCCCACGGACTCCAGCATCGGCAGATCGGTCACCGAGTCGCTGTAGGCGTAGCAGCGGGCCAGGTCGTACCCCTCGGACGCGGCCAGCTCGCGGATCGCCTCCGCCTTGGTCGGGCCGTACGCGTAGTACTCCACCTCTCCGGTGAAGCAGCCGTCGTCGCCCACGACCATGCGGGTGGCGACCACGCGGTCCGCGCCGAGCAGTTCGCCGATCGGCTCCACGACCTCGGCGCCGGACGTGGAGACGATCACGACGTCGCGGCCGGCGGTGTGGTGCTCCTCGATGAGGGAGGCGGCCTCGTCGTAGATGATCGGGTCGATCAGGTCGTGCAGCGTCTCGGCGACGAGGTCCTTGACCTGCTGGACGTTCCAGCCGCGGCACAGTGCGGACAGGTATGTGCGCATCCGCTCCATCTGGTCGTGGTCGGCGCCGCCCACGAGGAAGACGAACTGGATGTATGCGGTCCGCAGGACGGCCCTGCGGTTGATCAGGCCGCCTTGGTAGAAGGACTTGCTGAACGTCAGCGTGCTCGACTTCGCAATGACCGTCTTGTCCAGATCAAAGAAGGCCGCTGTGCGGGGCAACGAGTGGTTTTCCACGCCCCGAAGCATAGGCGCAGCCCATTCGGCGTAAGGTGGGGCGCGTGGGTTTGCCTGAGAGGGCTCTCGGGTACACCATGGAAGTCACGGATCGTTCGCGACCGTGCTAACCCGGTCCGACTCCTCCCCCCCCCGAGTCGGCCGTGGAGACGACCCCCGCTCTCCCCCCCGGCGGGGGTCGTCGCATGTCCGGGCGGGTTCTTCTCGGTTCTGCGCTGCTTGTGCCCCGGTCCCGGAAGTCCGGGAGACGGCTCGCTCCCTGCCCATGATCGCTGACTGTGCGTAGCCGTCGGACTGCACTGCGGAAGTCGTACACGGGTGGGGTGCGGCTCACCGGTATGGGTGACGGCGATATTCACAATCACCGAGTTGTCCACAGTTTTCGACCAAGATCCACACGATTTTCCGGATCACTGCACCGTGATTCCCACGCGTCCCGGCCGCGCCGAAGTTCCGGGGCGGTTCCGTTTGTCGGACGCGTATGGCCGGTTTTGGTCGGCCGTTCATATGGAGACCGGTTGCCGGTTCTTCACACGAGACACCGCCGAGGGGGATGCAGTCCATGACCGGAACCGTCACACCCGACCCACCGCCCGCCGCGGGAGGCAGGCCGGCCGCACCGCTGATCGTCACCGAGGACGTCGATCTCCTCGACGACCTGCTGCGGCTCTGCGCGGCGGCGGGGGCCACACCCGAGGTGTGCTCCTCGCTGCCCGAACGCCGGGGCGGTTGGGAGGCCGCACCGCTCGTCCTGGTCGGCGACGACGCCGTGCACCGCGTGCGCGGGGCGACCCGCAGACGAGGCGTGGTGCTGGTCGGCCGGGACCAGGACGACTCCGGGATCTGGCAACGGGCCGTCGAGATCGGCGCCGACCACGTCCTGATGCTGCCCGACGGCGAGCAGTGGCTGGTCGACCGGATCGCCGACGTCGCCGAGGGCGTCGGCCGGCCCGCCCTCACCGTCGGCGTCATCGGAGGCCGGGGCGGCGCCGGTGCCTCCACACTGGCCTGCGCGCTCGCCGTCACCTCCGCCCGCGAAGGGCTGCGCACCCTGCTGGTGGACGCCGATCCACTCGGCGGCGGACTCGACGTGGTCCTCGGCGGCGAGACGACCGACGGACTGCGGTGGCCGGCGTTCGCCGCCTCCCGTGGGCGGGTCGGGGGCGGAGCGCTGGAGGAGTCGCTGCCCGAGCTGCACTCGCTGCGGGTGCTCAGCTGGGACCGCGGCGACTGCGTCGCCGTGCCGCCGCAGGCCGTCCGCGCGGTGCTCGCCGCGGCCCGGCGACGGGGCGGCACGGTCGTCGTCGACCTGCCGCGCCGGATCGACGACGGGGTCGCCGAGATCCTCTCCCAGCTCGATGTCGGCCTTCTCGTGGTCCCCGGCGAACTGCGGGCCGTCGCGGCGGCCGGCCGGGTGGCGTCCGCCGTCGGCATGGTCCTGCGGGATCTGCGGATCGCCGCACGCGGGCCGTACGCACCCGGACTCGACGACCGTGAGACGGCCCGGCTGCTCGGACTGCCTCTGGCCGGTGAGGTCCCGGTCGAATCCGGACTGCTCCGGGCGACCGAGGCCGAACAGCCCCCGGCCGCGACCGGGCGCGGACCACTGGCCCGCTTCTGCCGGGAGTTCTGGGAGCGGGCGCTGGTGGAGTCGGGGGTGCGGTGAGGTGCCGGAGCGGTGGTGGACGCGGGAGGCGATGGCGGCGGGGACGCGGCCGATGGCGGCGGGGGCGGCAGTGACGGCGGCCGGGGCACGGCCGGCGCCGGCGGGGACGTGGTTCGGGAGCGGGGAGCGAGGTGGTCGGCGGTGAGCGCCGAAGCGGTCGAAGGGGCCGGGGGCCGGGCGGGCCACGCGGGCCATGCGGTGATCCCGGCCGGGATGCTCGACGGTGTGCGGCGGTGGCTTGCCGAGAGCGGGGCGGAGCCGACGCCGGCGCGCGTGGCACAGGCGCTGCGTGAGCAGGGGCGGGTGCTGGGGGATGCCGAGATCCTCGGTGCCGCCCGGCAGTTGCGCTCCGAGCTGGTGGGCAGCGGCCCGCTGGAACCCTTGCTGGCCGACCCCTCGGTGACCGACGTACTGGTGTCGGCTCCGGACCGGGTCTGGGTGGACCGCGGCGGCGGCCTGAGGCTGACGTCGGTGTCGTTCGCGGACGCGGAGGCGGTACGGCGACTGGCGCAGCGCCTCGCCGCGGTGGCCGGGCGCCGCCTCGACGACGCCCGGCCCTGGGTGGACGCCCGGCTGCCCGACGGCACACGGCTGCACGCCGTGCTGCCGCCCGTCGCGGTCGGCTGTACATGTCTGTCGCTGCGGGTGGTCCGGCCGCGCGCCTTCACCCTCGGCGAACTGGTCGCGGCGGGCACGGTGCCGCCGGGCGGTGACCGGGTACTGCGGGCGCTGGTGCGGGCACGGCTGTCGTTCCTCGTCAGCGGCGGCACCGGCAGCGGCAAGACGACCCTGCTGAGTGCGCTGCTCGGGGCGGTCGGCCCGGGGGAGCGGATCGTGCTCGCCGAGGACTCCGCGGAGTTGCGGCCGGATCACCCGCATGTCGTGCGGCTGGAGGCCAGACCCGCCAACCAGGAGGGGGCCGGCCTGGTGACCCTGGAGGACCTGGTGCGGCAGGCGCTGCGGATGCGGCCGGACCGGCTGGTCGTCGGCGAGGTACGGGGGCTTGAGGTAGTCGATCTTCTCGCAGCCCTCAACACCGGCCACGAGGGCGGCTGCGGGACGGTGCACGCCAATGCCGCCGCGGATGTGCCCGCCCGGCTGGAAGCGCTCGGCACGGCCGCCGGACTCGACCGGGCCGCCCTGCACAGTCAGTTGGCGGCGGCGCTGTCGGTGGTGGTGCATCTGGTGCGGGACCGGGTGGGACGCCGCCGGATCGCCGAGGTCCATGTGCTCCAGCGGGACCCGTCAGGGCTGGTGCACACGGTTCCGGCGCTGCGCTGGGGCGCGGAGGCGTTCGTCGCCGAGCACGGCTGGGAGCGGCTGCGGGCGCTGCTGCGGAGCGGCTGTGCGGGGCGGGACGAGGCGGTAGGTGCCCTGGAGGAACCGGGCGGAGCGGAGGAGGAAGTGAGAGGCACGAGGCGTGCGGGTGCCGGGGCGGAGCCGACGGCGGGGCGGGCCATGCAGAGGCGATCGGCGATGAGCACGGGGACAGGCGACGAGCACGGAGCCGGGCGTGAACACGGACCGGCGACGAGCATGGAGGTGCTGGATGACAGGGACGACGCATGAGCTGGCGGGGGAGCTGTCGGTCGGCGCGGCCGTGGCGTGCCTCGGGGCGGCGGCATGGCTGACCGGAGGCCGGTACTCCGGGGCGCGGCGGGTGCGGCTGCTGTTCGCGGGCGGTGGGACGGTGGGCACCGGTCCGCCGACGGTCCGCTGGACGGCGGACGTCCTGCGGTGGATGCGCGGGCGGCTGCTGCCCGAGTGGTGGTCGCTGGCAGGCGGTCTGGTGCTGGCTCTGCTGGCCGCTTCGGTGGTGCCGGTCGTCGCGGGGGCGGTCGGGGTGCCGGTGCTGCGGCGGGTACGGCTGGCCGCGCGGGCGCGTCGGGAGCGGGAGCGCCGCCGGGACGCGGTGATCGCGCTGTGCTCGGAGCTCGCGGGGGAGGTGCGGGCGGGACGGCAGCCGGGGGAGGCGCTGGTGTGGGCCGCGCGGGAGTCCGACGGGCTCGGTGAAGTCCGGGCCACGGTGCTGGCGGCGGCCCGGTTCGCCGGTGACGTGCCCGGCGCGTTTGCGGCGGCGGCCCGGGAGCCGGGGGCGGAGGGCCTGCGTGGCCTCGCGGCCTGCTGGCGGGTGGCCGTCGACCAGGGTGCGGGTCTCGCGGACGGCCTCGACCGGCTGGAGGGCGCGCTGCGCGCCGAGCGGGACCAACGGCTGGACCTCCGTGCCCAGTTGGCCGGCGCTCGGGCCACGGCGGTGATGCTCGCCGGCCTGCCGGCCCTGGGGCTCCTCCTCGGTGTCGCCATGGGAGCCGATCCGCTGCACGTGCTCCTGCACACCGGGGCGGGGCTGGGCTGTCTGCTGGCCGGCGGGGTGCTGGAGGCGCTGGGGCTGTGGTGGGCGATGCGGATCGTGCGCGGAGCGGAGGCGACCGCATGAACGGCGACGCCGTCCACAGCCTGGGGGTGGTCGCGGGACCGGTCCTGGGGGCCGCGCTGGGCGCCTGGTGGGCCGCGCGGTGGCTGCAGGCCGCGCGCAGCGGGCGCAGAGTACGGCGGCGGCTCGCCGACCTGCTCGGTTCGGCACGGGTGAGTGCCGCACCGCGTGTCGACATGCGGCGCGCCGTGCGCGGCTCGCTTCCCCCGCTGGGCACGGTGTGCGCGGTGTGGGTGCTGGTCGGCGGCGGCAGCGGGGTCGTGGCGGGCGTGGTCGTCGCCATGGTGCTCCGGCACCTGCGACTGCGCCGCGCGTCCGGCGGAGCGAAGGCGGCTGCCACGCCGGCAGCGGGCGCCGACGGTGCCGCAGCAGCCCGCCAACTGCCGCTGGCGGCGGATCTGCTGGCGGCCTGCATCGCGGCGGGAGCGAGCCCGGTGGTCGCGGCCAGGGCCGTGGGCGACGCCCTCGGCGGCCCTGTCGGCGAGGCGCTGGCGCACGGCGCGGCCGAGGTGCGGCTCGGAGGTGAACCGGGCGGGGCCTGGCGCACCCTGGCCGCTCTCCCCGGAGCCGCGGGGCTGGCGCGGCTGCTGGAACGGGCCGATGTCTCGGGGCTGCCCGCCGCCGGACCGGTCGGGCGGCTCGCGGCGCAGGCCCGGGCCGACCGGGCTCGCGCCACGACGGAGAGGGCGCGGCGCGCGGCCGTCGTGGTCACCGCGCCGGTGGGGCTGTGCTTCCTCCCCGCGTTCATCGCCGTCGGCGTGCTGCCCGTGGTGATCGGCCTGGCGGGCGGGGCGTTGGGCGGGGGTGGTCGATAGCAGACGGTTCGTCGGACCGGACGAGAAGCAGTGAGCAGTCGAGCAGGCAAGCAACGGAACCGATCCTTACGGGGGTTGACATGTGTCAGGTGGTACGGGCAAGGCTGCGTGCGACGCGGCGGGACACCGGGATGGTCACGTCGGAGTACGCGATGGGCATCGTCGCGGCGGTGGCGTTCGCCGTGGTCCTCTACAAGGTGCTGACGAGCGGCGCGGTCAGCGCGGAACTGCAGAGCATCGTGCAGCAGGCACTCAATGCCCGGATGTGAGCGCGACCTGGGTGTGCGGCGCGACCGGGGGTTCGTGACGGCGGAGACGGCAGTGGTGCTGCCGGTGCTGGTGATGTTCGCGATGGCGCTGGTGTGGTGCCTGCTGGTGGTGGCCGCGCAGATCCAGTGTGTGGACGCGGCCCGGGCGGGCGCCCGCGCGGCGGCCCGTCAGGATCCCGCCGAGGCGGTCGTGGCGATAGCCCGCGCGGCGGCGCCGCCCGGCGCGTCGGTCCGGGTCGGCCGGGAGGCGGACCGGGTCAGGGTGGTCGTCGTCGCCGGGCCGCCGCTGCTGCACGGGCTGCCGTTCGAGGTGCGGGAGGAGGCCGTGGCGTCGGTGGAGGGCACGAAGGAGCCGGGCTCATGAAGGGCGGCAGCTGCGGCCGGGCGGTCGCCGACCGGGGTTCCGCCACCGTCTGGAGCGTCGGTGCCGTCGCCGTGCTGTGCGTCGTGTTCGGCGTGGTCCTGGCCCTGGGGCAGGCCGTCGTGGCCCGGCATCGAGCGGCCGCCGGTGCGGATCTCGCGGCCTTGGCGGCGGCCGACCACTGGTCCCGGGGCGGGCCGGAGGCCTGTGCGCTGGCGGGCGGGGTGGCGAGGGCGCAGGGCACCCGGCTGCTGCGCTGCGCGCTCACCGGGCGGATCGTGGACGTGACGGCCGCGTCGGGGGCGGGGCCGTTCGCGGCCGAGGTCAGGGCCCGGGCGGGCCCACCGGAGGGGGTTCCTCCCCTGCCGGTTCCACCGCCCCGGCCCGTGGTCCGTGCGCAGGGGGTCGCTTCGGGGTGGGCGGGACTTACGCCGGGTCCGCTGATCCGCCCTGCGGGTTCGGTGTCGGTTCCTCCGGCGATCCGGCCCGCGGTCCGTGCGCAGGGTGTCGCCCCGCGGTCCGCAGTACCTGCGTCCGGTCCGCTGGTCCGGCAGGGGGTTCCTCCGCCCGCCCTTGATCCGCGGGCTGCGGCTCCCGAGGCGGTTCTTGGCCCGCGGGTTGCGGTTCCCCCGTCGGCCCTCGCCCCACGGCCGGCGGAGCACCTCGTAGCAGGACGGTGAGCAGCCGCACCGCGCCCCTCTTGTGCAGCGGGTCGTTGCCGTTGCCGCACTTGGGGGACTGGATGCAGGACGGGCAGCCGGCGTCGCACTCGCAGGACGCGATGGCCTCGCGGGTGGCGGCGAGCCAGTCGCGGGCCGTGTGGAAAGCGCGCTCGGCGAAGCCCGCGCCGCCCGGGTGACCGTCGTAGACGAAGACCGTCGGCAGCAGCGTGTCGGGGTGCAGCGGCACCGAGACACCGCCGATGTCCCAGCGGTCGCAGGTGGCGAACAGCGGCAGCATGCCGATCGACGCGTGCTCGGCGGCGTGCAGGGCGCCGCCGAGGATCTCCGGGCCGATCCGGGCGTCGTCCAGCTGGTCCTCGGTGACCGTCCACCAGACCGCACGGGTACGCAGCGTCCGGGGAGGGAGGTCGAGCTTCGTCTCGCCCAGCACCTCGCCGGTGATGAGGCGCCGGCGCAGGAAGGAGACCACTTGGTTGGTGACCTCGACGGAGCCGTAGCACAGGCGTCCGTCGCCCCAGGGGATCTCGACGTCGGTGTCGAGGACGGAGATGGACGTGGTGTCGCGGGCGACCGTCGAGTACGGCGGACTGGCCTGTTCCACCAGGGCGACCGCGTCGTCCAGGTCGAGCGACCGCACCAGATAGGTGCGCCCCTGGTGCAGGTGCACGGCGCCCTCGTGGACCGTCGTGTGGGCGGCTCCGGCGTCGACCGTGCCCAGCAGCCGGCCGGTGCCGGACTCGACGACCTGTACCGGTCGGCCGCCCTCGCCGCGGATGTCGGTGAGGTCGGCGGCGCGCTCCCGGCGCGTCCAGTGCCAGGCCCGGGTGCGGCGACGCAGCAGCTTGGCGGACTCCAACTGGGGGAGCAGTTCCCCGCAGGCGGGACCGAACAGCTTCAGGTCCTCGTCGGTGAGCGGCAGCTCTGCCGCTGCCGCGCACAGATGGGGGGCGAGGACGTACGGGTTGTCGGGGTCGAGGACGGTCGATTCCACCGGTTGGTCGAACAGCGCCTGCGGATGATGGACGAGGAAGGTGTCCAGGGGATCATCCCGTGCCACGAGCACGGCCAGCGCCCCCTGCCCGGCGCGCCCCGCCCGCCCCGCCTGCTGCCACAGGGACGCCCGCGTGCCGGGATAGCCGGAGATCACCACCGCGTCCAGGCCGGAGATGTCGACGCCGAGTTCGAGGGCGTTGGTCGCCGCGAGACCGAGGAGTTCGCCGGAGTGCAGGGCGCCTTCCAGCGCGCGGCGCTCCTCGGGCAGATAGCCGCCGCGGTAGGCCGCGACACGCCGGGCGAGCGACCGGTCCACCTCGGCCAGGCGCTCCTGGGCGATCACCGAGATCAGCTCGGCGCCGCGCCGGGAGCGGACGAACGCGATCGAGCGCATGCCCTGCACCGTGAGGTCGGTGAGCAGGTCGGCGGTCTCGGCGGTGGCCGTGCGCCGGACGGGCGCGCCCTTCTCGCCCTCCAGTTCGGTCAGTGGCGGCTCCCAGAGTGCGAACACCAGTTCGCCGCGAGGTGAGGCGTCGTCCGCGACCTCCGCGACCGGCAGGCCGGTGAGCCGGCGGGCGGCGACCGCGGGCTCGGCGGCGGTGGCGGAGGCCAGCAGGAACACCGGCGAGGTGCCGTAGTGGGCGCAGAGCCGGCGCAGTCTGCGCAGTACCTGGGCGACATGGGAGCCGAAGACGCCTCGGTAGGTGTGGCACTCGTCGATGACGACGTACCTCAGCGCCTTGAGGAAGGAGGACCAGCGGGGGTGGGAGGGGAGGATGCCGCGGTGCAGCATGTCCGGGTTGGTCAGCACGTAGTTGGCGTACTGACGGATCCACTCCCGTTCCTCGAACGGTGTGTCGCCGTCGTGGACCGCGGCGCGCACCGACGCGCCGAGCGGCTGTGAAAGATCCTTCACCGAACGGCACTGGTCGGCGGCGAGCGCCTTGGTCGGAGCCAGGTAGAGGGCGGTGGCGCCGCGCCCGTTCGGGGCCTCGGCGCCGTCCAGCAGGGTGGACAGGACCGGCACCAGATAGGCCAGGGACTTGCCGGAGGCGGTGCCGGTGGCGACGACCACCGACTCGCCGTCCAGGGCGTGCTCGGCGGCCTGCGCCTGGTGGGCCCAGGGGTCGGTGATCCCCGCGGCCCGGACCGCCGCGACGACCTCCGGCCGAATCCGGTCCGGCCAGACGGCATGGCGACCCTCACGCGGGGGCAAGTGCTCCGTATGAGTGATGCGCGACGCCCGGCTCGGCCCCGCGGTGAGCCGGTCCAGTATCGTGCGCGGTTCCGTCCGGGAAACGGGGTCCGTCGAGGGTCGATCGGATCGGTGATTCTTGGCCATCGGCATCGAGTGTGTCACTGGCGTGACGGACAATGGGAGGAAGGCGTCGTGCACGCCTGCCGGTAAGTGATTGAATGCCATCGCGGCTGGCGAACCGTCCCGGGGGCTCCAAGCCGAGGTGTCCCGAGGGGCGACCGCTCGATAGCAAGGTGCTGGAGGATCCGTGGACCTGTCCCTGTCGACCCGTACCGTCGGCGATCGCACGGTCGTCGAGGTCGGTGGCGAAATTGACGTATACACCGCGCCCAAGCTGCGCGAGCAGCTGGTCGAGCTGGTGAACGACGGGAGTTTTCATCTCGTCGTCGACATGGAGGGCGTGGACTTCCTCGACTCCACCGGGCTCGGCGTGCTGGTCGGCGGCCTGAAGCGGGTGCGAGCCCACGAGGGCTCGCTGCGCCTGGTCTGCAACCAGGAGCGTATTCTCAAGATCTTCCGTATCACCGGCCTCACCAAGGTGTTCCCGATCCACACCTCGGTCGAGGAAGCGGTGGCGGCCACCGACTGACGACCGGCACCGATCCCGGGCCCGGCGGGCCCGGGACGCCGAGTCGAACCGGAGGGGGCCGGGCTTTCGGCGGCCCGGCCCCCCCGACAGCACGCCCGTAGCTCAGAGGGGGATGCATGGCCACCGTCGAACTCCGCTTCAGCGCGCTGCCCGAGCACGTCCGCACCGCCCGTCTCGTGGCGGCCGCGGTGGCGCGCAGGGCCGGAGTGGACGAGGCCGTCCTCGACGAGGTCAGGCTCGCCGTCGGTGAGGCCTGCACCCGGGCCGTCGGGCTGCACCAGAGCGGGGGCATCACGGCGCCGGTCAAGGTGGCGCTGACCGAGGACGAGAAGCAGTTCTCCATCGAGGTCGGCGACGAGGCACCGCACGCCATGCCCGGGGGCGGCGCCTCTGGAGCCGGCGACGACGCGGAGGCCGAGGAGGACGAGATGGGCCTCGCGGTCATCAGCGGGCTCGTCGACGACGTGGAGGTCTCCGCCACCGAGGGCGGCGGGCTGATCCGTATGACCTGGCCGACCACGCCCCCGATCGTGCCGATGCCCTGACACCCCCGTCACTCGAAGGGCCCTACCTCGTAGGGCCCTTTGTCATGTGCGGAAACAGCAGGTCACGCATACAGTGGGTGCGTGCGGACGACAAGTGAATGAATTCACGATCAGCCCCACCGTAAAATGGATCACGGTCACCTGATCGAGCCCAATGCTTTTGAGGTATTACAGCTTTCTGCTTGACAGGCCAATTCCATTTGTCGCGCACTGTTTTGATCAGGTTCCGGTTACCTACAATCCCGTCCACATCTTGAGCTCAGCCCAAGCGTCAAGGAGGACGAATGGCGGGGCTTTCTACCCCTCAGTTGGACCCTCATCAGTTGGGCGACCCCTCGATCTTCGCAGCTGCGGTGCTGACCGACGGCAACCGAGCCATCGTGGTGGTCATCGCCGCCGTGGCGCTGGCCGCGCTGGTGGTCGCGGGCATCCTGGTGCGCCAGGTGCTCGCGGCGGGCGAGGGAACCGACAGCATGAAGAAGATCGCGGCGGCCGTCCAGGAAGGCGCGAACGCCTATCTGGCCCGGCAGCTGCGCACGCTCGGTGTTTTCGCCGTGGTCGTGTTCTTCCTGCTCATGCTGCTGCCCGCGGACGACTGGAATCAGCGGGCCGGACGATCCGTGTTCTTCCTGATCGGCGCGGCGTTCTCGGCGGCCACCGGCTATATCGGCATGTGGCTGGCCGTGCGCAGCAATGTGCGCGTCGCCGCGGCGGCGCGGGAGGCGACACCGGCGGAGGGTGAGCCGAAAAAGGATCTCACCCTCGTTTCGCACAGAGCGATGAAGATCGCATTTCGCACGGGCGGCGTGGTCGGCATGTTCACGGTGGGGCTCGGTCTGCTGGGCGCCTCCTGCGTGGTGCTGGTCTACGCGGCCGACGCGCCGAAGGTGCTGGAGGGCTTCGGTCTCGGCGCGGCGTTGATCGCGATGTTCATGAGGGTCGGCGGTGGCATCTTCACCAAGGCCGCCGACGTCGGCGCCGACCTGGTCGGCAAGGTCGAGCAGGGCATCCCGGAGGACGATCCGCGCAATGCCGCGACCATCGCCGACAATGTGGGCGACAACGTCGGAGACTGCGCGGGCATGGCGGCCGACCTCTTCGAGTCGTACGCCGTGACCCTGGTGGCCGCGCTGATCCTCGGCAAGGTGGCCTTCGGCGACTCCGGGCTGGCGTTCCCGCTGCTGGTTCCGGCGATCGGCGTGGTCACGGCGATGATCGGGATCTTCGCGGTGGCGCCGCGCCGCGCCGACCGCAGCGGCATGACCGCGATCAACCGCGGGTTCTTCATCTCCGCGGTGATCTCGCTGGTGCTGGTGGCGGTGGCCGTCTTCGTCTACCTCCCCGGCAGGTACTCCGAACTCGACGGTGTCACCGACGCGGCGATCGCCGGCAAGAGCGGCGACCCCCGCATCCTCGCACTCGTCGCGGTGGCGATCGGCATCGTGATGGCGGCCCTGATCCAGCAGCTCACCGGCTACTTCACCGAGACCACCCGCCGGCCAGTCAAGGACATCGGCAAGACCTCGCTGACCGGACCCGCCACCGTGGTCCTCGCCGGCATCTCCATCGGCCTGGAGTCGGCCGTGTACACAGCCCTGCTGATCGGGCTCGGTGTGTACGGAGCGTTCCTGCTCGGCGGTACGTCGATCATGCTGGCGCTGTTCGCGGTGGCGCTGGCCGGCACCGGTCTGCTCACCACGGTCGGGGTGATCGTCGCCATGGACACCTTCGGGCCGGTCTCCGACAACGCGCAGGGCATCGCCGAGATGTCCGGCGACGTCGAGGGCGAGGGCGCGCAGGTCCTCACCAACCTGGACGCCGTCGGCAACACCACCAAGGCCATCACCAAGGGCATCGCGATCGCCACGGCGGTCCTCGCCGCGGCGGCGCTGTTCGGGTCGTACCGCGACGCCATCACCACCGGCGCCAGAGAGGTGGGCGAGCGGCTCAGCGGCGAGGGCGCGCCGATGAGCCTCATGATGGACATCTCCCAGCCCAACAACCTGGTCGGGCTGGTCGCGGGCGCGGCGGTCGTCTTCCTCTTCTCGGGGCTGGCGATCAACGCGGTGTCGCGGTCGGCGGGATCGGTGGTCCTCGAGGTGCGGCGGCAGTTCCGGGAGCGGCCCGGGATCATGGACTACAGCGAGAAGCCGGAGTACGGCAAGGTCGTCGACATCTGCACCAGGGACGCGCTGCGCGAGCTGGCCACGCCGGGTCTGCTGGCCGTCCTGGCGCCCGTCTTCATCGGGTTCACGCTCGGTGTGGGCGCGCTCGGGGCGTTCCTGGCGGGTGCGATCGGCGCCGGCACGCTGATGGCGGTGTTCCTGGCCAATTCCGGCGGCGCCTGGGACAACGCCAAGAAGCTGGTCGAGGACGGCCACCACGGCGGCAAGGGCAGCGAGGCGCATGCCGCGACCGTCATCGGCGACACGGTCGGCGACCCGTTCAAGGACACCGCGGGCCCGGCGATCAACCCGCTGCTGAAGGTGATGAACCTGGTCGCGCTGCTGATCGCCCCCGCGGTGATCAAGTTCTCGTACGGCGCCGACGAGAACGTCGCCGTACGGGTGCTGATCGCGGTGGTCTCGCTGGCCGTCATCGTCTCGGCGGTCTACGTCTCCAAGCGGCGGGGCATCGCGGTGGACGGCGAGGGCGACGCCGACCAGGAACCCAAATCGCCGGATCCGGCGGTGGTTTCGTAGGCCTCAGGCGGTCCGCCGGCGGTCTCCCGAACGGGCCGGGCGCGAGGGACCGGCTCAAGGCGCGGGCGTACCGCGTGCATTGGCACGCGGTACGCCCGCGCCTCGCGTATGCGCCCCGTCCGCCGGTGCGCGCCGTGAGGCTTATCTCGCTTGGTGCAAATGGCTGCAAGAATGGTCATACCGGACGTTGGTCACGCGAGTGTCGCCCGGATGGCGTGTATGTTCCGGGGCCGGAAGTCATGGAAGGGACCAAACCGGTGAACAAGAAGCTCGCGGCCGCACTGTCCGGCGGTGCGGTACTGGTACTGGCGCTGAGCGGATGCGGCGGCGACGACAACAGCGACAAGCTGAACTCCTGGGCCAAGGACGTCTGCGACTCCGTACAGCCGCAGGCCAGGAAGATCGAGGCCGCCAACGCCTCGATCCAGAAGGAGACCTCGGACAACAGCACACCGCAGGAGGTCCAGTCGGCCGACGCCAAGGCCTTCCAGGACATGTCCGACGCCTACCGGGCGATGGGCAGCGCCGTGCAGAAGGCCGGGGCACCCGACGTCGAGGACGGCGAGAAGAAGCAGAAGGACGCCGTCGCCGAGCTCAACGGCCTGTCCACCTCCTACGCCGATCTGAAGAAGCAGGTCGAGGCCCTCGACACCAAGGACCAGGCCAAGTTCGCCGACGGCCTGAAGGACATCGCCGCCGAGCTGGACAAGCTCGGCAGGAGCGGCAACGTCGCGCTGCGGGCCCTGGAGGAGGGCGAGGTCGGCCAGGCCATGGCCAAGCAGCCCAGCTGCAAGTCGGCCACCGCGACGGCGTCGGCCACGACGAGCTGACGCCCGCTCAGCCGAGCCCCGGGCCGGGCGCGGGGTCACAATGGGGTGGTGAGTAACGCCAGCCTCTCCCCCCTGCCCTCCGCCGACCGTACCGACGTCGCCGCACGCCTGCGCGACGCCCTGCTCGGGGCCTCCTTCACCGCCGACGGGCTGCTGGAGCTGCTCGGTGCCCCCGCCTACGCGGCGCTCTCCCGCAGCGAGACGGTGCCCGCGCTTCGCGCCACCCGTGGCGACACGCCGCTGGAGCTGCTCGTCCGGCTCTTCCTCCTCCAGCAACCGGTCCGCCACGCGCGCGTGGCGGACGTTCTGCCCGTCGACGCCTGTCTGGAGAGCGGCTGGCTCAGGCCGGCCGGGGACGGCGAGGTCGCGGCCACCGTGGATGTACGGCCGTACGGCGGACCCGGCGGTGAGGACTGGTTCATCGTCTCCGACCTGGGCTGCGCGGTCGGCGGCGCGGGCGGCATCGGCCACCGCGCGGAGGGCGTCGTGCTCGGCGTCGGCGGCGCCTCCACCACCCTCGCCGGCATCACCGTCCGTGCGCCAGTCGCCGCCGCCCTCGACCTCGGCACCGGATCCGGCATCCAGGCGCTGCACGCCACCCGGCACGCCACGCACGTGACCGCCACCGACGTCAACCCGCGCGCGCTGCACATCACCGCGCTCACCCTCGCGCTCTCCGGCACGCCGGGGGCCGACCTGCGCGAGGGCTCGCTGTTCACCCCGGTCCGGGAGGAGGAGCGGTACGACCTGATCGTCTCCAACCCCCCGTTCGTGATCTCCCCGGACGCCCGGCTCACCTACCGCGACGGCGGGATGGGCGGGGACGATCTGTGCCGCACGCTCGTTCAGGGAGCGGGCACCCGGCTGACCGAGGGCGGCTTCGCGCAGTTCCTCGCGAACTGGCTGCACGTGGAGGGGGAGGAGTGGACGGACCGACTGCGCTCCTGGGTGCCGAGCGGCTGCGACGCGTGGATCGTCCAGCGCGAGGTGCAGGACGTCACGCAGTACGCCGAGCTGTGGCTCCGCGACGCCGGGGACCACCGCGAGGACGCGGCGCGGTACCAGGCGCGGTACGACGCATGGCTGGACGAGTTCGAGGCGCGCAAGGTCAAGGCGGTCGGCTTCGGCTGGATCACCCTGCGCCGCACCGGGGCCGCCGAGCCGTCGATCACGGTGGAGGAGTGGCCGCACCCCGTGGAGCAGCCGCTCGGCGAGACCGTCCGGGCCCACTTCGACCGGCTCGACTACCTCCGGGACCACGACGACGCGGCCCTGCTGGAGGCCAGCTTCACGCTCGCCGGTGAGGTCGTCCAGGAGCAGGTGGGGCTGCCCGGCGCCGAGGACCCGGAGCATGTGGTCCTGCGGCAGAACCGCGGTATGTGCCGGGCCACCAAGGTCGACACGGTGGGCGCCGGGTTCGCCGGCGTCTGCGACGGCACGATGAGCGCCGGCCGCATTCTGGACGCCATCGCCCAGTTGGTGGGCGAGGACCCGGTGCTGCTGCGCGACCGCACCCCCGCGCAGATCCGCCTGCTGGTGGAGCAGGGGTTCCTCGAACCGGCGCGGTGACAGCCCGCCGATGCGGTGAGCCCTGGTAGCGCAGGGAGCCCGGCCGCGCAGGGAGCCCGGCCGCGCAGGGAGCCCGGCCGCGCAGGGAGCCCGGCCGCGCAGGATGCCCAGTGAGGCAGGAAGTCCGGTAATGCGGTGGGCCCGGTCGGGCACCGAGCCCGGCGGTGCACTGAGCCCGGCGGTGCACCGAGCCCGGTCGCGCTCCGATTCTGGCGGTGCCCTTAGCCGGCCGTGCCCTGAGCCGCGCGGCGCATCGAGCCCCAAGCCGTCGTGGGACACGAGCGGCGCCGGGGAGAGCCGAGAGAAATGAGTCACGGGGGGCCGGAAAAAACTCAGAGGAAAACGAGACACGAGAGTACCTGGGGAACAGGCCACGCCACGGACCGGCGGCCTCCCGTTCACCTCGGGTTCGCCCGGACGCAGCCCGCACGTGTCAGCCTCCCGGAGGCTGGGCGGACACGGTCGGGAGAAAAGGGGCACAGGGAGCCATGGAGCGCGGACCGGCGATCTTCGCGGGAATGGTGTTCGCCCTGTTCGGAGCCGGTCTGCTGGTGTGGACCGCGGCCCGCCTGCGGCACCGTCGACCGGTCGCCCACGGGGTGGGCCAGGCCGCCTCCGCGACGCTGGCGAGCATCGCCGCGGTGATCGCGCTGGCCCTCGGGGTCTGGTGTCTCACCCGCCCCTGAAGGCCGGGTTCCGGTCGCCGTCGGCGATGCGGTCACGGTGACCGGGGGATCGCGCTCCGGATAGGCGCCAACAGGCCGCCGACCACTCCGGGCGGCAGGAACCGGCTCGGTCGGGTTACCGTTCGAGTGGCCGTTGCGGGCTTTTCCCGTTTGACACGGGGGCGGGAGGTACCGTCACACTCCGCAGCGTCACGAGCGAACAAGGAAACAGACCCGACCCCGGGAGCATGCCTGGGTCAGGCCCCAGCGTCGACCGGAGAGAAGAGCGAAGTTGTCCCCGACCAGCGAGACCGCGAAGGGCGGCCGCCGACTCGTCATCGTCGAGTCGCCTGCCAAGGCGAAGACGATCAAGGGCTACCTCGGCCCCGGATACGTCGTCGAGGCGAGCGTCGGGCACATCCGCGACCTCCCCAACGGCGCCGCCGAGGTACCCGAGAAGTACACCGGCGAGGTCCGGCGGCTCGGTGTGGACGTCGAACACGACTTCCAGCCGGTCTATGTGGTCAACGCCGACAAGAAGGCCCAGGTCAAGAAGCTCAAGGACCTGCTGAAGGAGTCCGACGAGCTCTTCCTCGCCACCGATGAGGACCGCGAGGGCGAGGCCATCGCCTGGCACCTCCAGGAAGTCCTCAAGCCGAAGATCCCGGTCAAGCGGATGGTGTTCCACGAGATCACCAAGGACGCGATCCGCGAGGCCGTGGCCAACCCGCGCCAGCTCAACCAGAAGCTCGTCGACGCCCAGGAGACCCGCCGCATCCTCGACCGCCTCTACGGCTACGAGGTCTCGCCGGTGCTGTGGAAGAAGGTCATGCCGCGGCTGTCGGCCGGCCGCGTCCAGTCCGTCGCCACCCGGCTCGTCGTCGAGCGGGAGCGCGAGCGCATCGCCTTCCGCTCAGCCGAGTACTGGGACCTGACGGGCACCTTCCTCACCGGCCGCCCGGGCGACACCTCCGACCCGTCGTCGCTGGTCGCACGCCTGCAGTCGGTCGACGGCCGCCGGATCGCCCAAGGCCGCGACTTCGACTCGCTCGGACAGCTCAAGAGCGCGAACACCCTCCACCTCGACGAGGCGAACGCCCGCGCCCTGGCCGACGCCCTGGAGCAGACGCAGTTCGCCGTCCGCTCCGTCGAGTCCAAGCCGTACCGCCGCTCGCCGTACGCCCCGTTCCGTACGACGACGCTGCAGCAGGAAGCCAGCCGCAAGCTCGGCTTCGGCGCCAAGGCGACGATGCAGGTCGCCCAGAAGCTGTACGAGAACGGCTACATCACCTATATGCGTACGGACTCGACGACCCTGAGCGACACGGCGGTCGCCGCCGCCCGCGCCCAGGTCACCCAGCTGTACGGCGCCGACTACCTGCCGGCGCAGCCGCGCACGTACGCCGGCAAGGTCAAGAACGCCCAGGAGGCGCACGAGGCGATCCGCCCCTCCGGCGACCGTTTCCGCACTCCGGGGGAGACCGGTCTGACCGGCGACCAGTTCAGGCTGTACGAGCTGATCTGGAAGCGGACCGTGGCCTCCCAGATGAAGGACGCCACCGGCAACAGCGTCACGGTGAAGATCGGCGGCACGGCGGCCGACGGCCGGGACGTCGAGTTCAGCGCCTCCGGCAAGACGATCACCTTCCACGGCTTCCTCAAGGCCTATGTCGAGGGCGCCGACGACCCGAACGCCGAGCTGGACGACCGCGAGCGCCGGCTGCCGCAGGTCGCCGAGGGCGACCGGCTCACCGCCGAGGAGATCTCGGTGGACGGCCACGCCACCAAGCCCCCGGCCCGCTACACCGAGGCCTCCCTGGTCAAGGAGCTGGAGGAGCGGGAGATCGGCCGCCCGTCGACGTATGCGTCGATCATCGGCACCATCCTCGACCGCGGCTACGTCTTCAAGAAGGGCACGGCACTCGTCCCGTCCTTCCTCTCCTTCGCCGTGGTGAACCTCCTGGAGAAGCACTTCGGCCGGCTCGTCGACTACGGCTTCACCGCCGAGATGGAGGACGACCTCGACGCCATCGCCCGCGGCGAGGCCCAGGCAGTGCCGTGGCTGCGCCGCTTCTACTTCGGCGAAGGCACCGGCAACGGCGGCGCCGCCGAGGCCGGCAACGGCGACGGCGACCACCTCGGCGGCCTCAAGGAACTGGTCACCGACCTGGGCGCGATCGACGCCCGCGAGGTCTCCTCGTTCCCCGTCGGCAACGGCATCGTGCTCCGCGTCGGCCGCTACGGCCCGTACATCGAGCGCGGCGAGAAGGACAGCGAGCAGCACCAGCGCGCGGACATCCCCGCCGACCTGGCGCCGGACGAGCTGACCGTCGAACTGGCCGAGGAACTGCTCGCCAAGCCGAGCGGCGACTTCGAGCTGGGCACCGACCCGGCCACCGGCCGCCCCATCGTGGCCAAGGACGGCCGCTACGGCCCGTACGTCACCGAGGTGCTCCCCGAAGGCACCCCGAAGACCGGCAAGAACGCCGTGAAGCCGCGGACGGCCTCGCTGTTCAAGACGATGTCGCTGGACACGGTGACGCTGGACGACGCCCTGAAGCTGATGTCGCTGCCGCGCGTCGTCGGCACCGACGCCGAGGGCACCGAGATCACCGCGCAGAACGGCCGCTACGGCCCGTATCTGAAGAAGGGCACGGACTCCCGGTCGCTGCAGTCCGAGGAGCAGCTCTTCACGATCACGCTCGAGGAGGCGCTGGCGATCTACGCCCAGCCCAAGCAGCGCGGTCGTGCCGCGGCCAAGCCGCCGCTGAAGGAACTGGGTACCGACCCGGTCAGCGAGAAGCCGGTCGTGGTCAAGGACGGCCGCTTCGGCCCGTACGTCACCGACGGCGAGACCAACGCGACCCTGCGCTCCGGCGACAGCGTCGAGACGATCACGCCGGAGCGCGGCTACGAGCTGCTCGCCGAGAAGCGTGCCAAGGGCCCCACCAAGAAGACGGCGAAGAAGTCGGCCGCCAAGAAGACGACGGCCAAGAAGACCGCCGCGAAGAAGGCCCCGGCGAAGAAGGCGGCGGCCAAGAAGACGACCACCGCGAAGAAGACCACGGCGGCGAAGAAGACGGCGACCGCCAAGACGGCGACCGCCAAGAAGACGACGGCCTCCAGGGCTTCGTCGGCCTCGTCGGCCTCGTCGGCTTCCCCGGCTTCGTCGGAGGACTGAGCCCTTAGCAGAGCGAACGCCCCGGCATCGATCCGGTGTCGGGGCGCGCGTACGTTCGGGCAACCGCGCGGGGCTGTCGGTGGCTGCCGATAGGCTGAACGCATGACGCGAGCCGAGCAGCCAACGGCCCCTCACCCGGCCTCTGACGACGCACTCGTCGCGGACTCCCGCGAGCGCGCCGTCCGCGCCCTGCTGCGCCGGCCACAGCTGAAGCGGCTGTGGAGTGCGCATCTCGTCGGGGGCGTCGGCGACACGCTCGCCCTCCTCGTCCTGGTCGTCCTGGCCCTCCAGGCGGCCATCGCCGCGGGCTCCTTCGGCGGCGGCTACCGTGGCGCGGCGTTCGCGGTGGCGACGGTCTTCGGGGTGCGCATCCTGGCGACGCTGCTCTTCGGCGCCGTACTGCTCGGGCCGCTCACCTCGCTCACCTCGTCGGACGGCCCGCTGGACCGCCGCTGGACGATGATCGGCGCGGACGGGCTGCGCGCCGCGCTGCTCCTCGTCGCACCGCTGTGGATCGACTGGATGCCGGACGACGCCCTCGCCGTGCTGCTGGTGACCGTCTTCGTCAGCGGGGTCGCCGAGCGCTTCTGGACCGTCTGCCGGGAGAGCGCGGCCCCCGCCCTGCTGCCCGCCCCGCCGCCGGAGGGCGCGAGCGTGCGGCCGCTGCCGGACCACATGGACGCGCTGCGCCGTCTGTCGCTGCGGACGACCTTCGTGGCCGTCCCGCTCGCGGCGCTGGCCCTCGTCGTCGCCGGCCTGCTGAACAACCTGCTGGGCGCGGGCATCGACTGGTTCGCCGGGCACCAGGCCGCCCTCGGGTCGTATGTCGCGGCCGGGCTGTTCGCCGCGTCGCTGTCCGTGGTGACATTCCTGGAGCTGCCCGCGGCCCGCACCCCCCGCGCGCGGTCGCCGCTGGAGGGGCTGCGTCGCCCCAAGGTATCGGCGGGCGCCGAGCGGGGACGTACCGGGGCGCTCGCGCTGCTGGTGCTCGCCGGTGCCGCGGTGGCCTGCGCGGTGTCGGCCGCGGTCGCCGTGGCCGTGCTGCACGCCAAGGACCTCGGCGGCGGCCCGGTGCTCTACGGACTGATGGTGGCCGCGCTGACCGGCGGAGTGGTCGTCGGCATCCGCACGGCCCCCGCCCTGCTGCCGTCCCTTTCGCGCCGCCGGCTGCTCGCGCTGGCGATCGCCTTCGCCGGTGTCGCCCTGCTGGCCGCCGGTCTGGTCCCGGACGACACCAGCGTGCTGCTGATCCTGGTGCTGGCCGGCGTCGGCGCGGGCGTGGCCGCCAACACCGGGCACACCCTGCTCGACCAGGAGACCGAGGACCACCGCCGGGCGCGGACCACCGACCACCTGCACGCGTGCGTGCGGGTCGCCGTGGCGCTCGGTGCGGTGATCGCCCCGCTGGTGGCCGCCCTGATCGGGCCGCACCGGCTGGAGAGCGGCAAGTTCGTGTTCGCGCACGGCGGCGCGGCGTTCACCCTGATGCTGGTGGGCGCACTGCTGCTGCCGGTGGCCGCGCTCGTGCTGGCCAAGGTCGACGACCGCTCCGGGGTGCCGCTGCGGCACGACCTGCGGGACGCGCTGCTCGGCGGCGACGACCCGGTGCAGGCGCCTGCGTCCCACGGCTTCTTCATCGCCCTGGAGGGCGGTGACGGCGCCGGGAAGTCCACCCAGGCCGAGGCCCTCGCCGAGTGGATCAGAGCCAAGGGGCACGAGGTCGTGCTCACCCGCGAGCCGGGCGCCACACCGGTGGGCAAGCGCCTGCGGTCGATCCTGCTGGACGTCTCCAGCGCCGGTCTGTCGCACCGCGCGGAGGCGCTGCTGTACGCCGCGGACCGCGCGGAGCACGTGGACACCGTGGTGCGGCCCGCCCTGGAGCGCGGCGCCGTGGTCATCTCCGACCGTTACATCGACTCCTCCGTCGCCTACCAGGGTGCCGGCCGCGACCTCTCGCCCACCGAGATCGCCCGGATCAACCGCTGGGCGACCAACGGGCTGGTCCCGCACCTGACGGTGCTGCTGGACGTGCCCCCGGAGACCGCGCGCGAGCGGTTCACCGAGGCGCCGGACCGGCTCGAGTCGGAGCCCGCCGAGTTCCACGCGCGCGTACGGGCCGGATTCCTCACGCTGGCCGCGGCCGACCCCGGTCGCTATCTGGTGGTGGACGCCGGCCAGGAGCCCGAGGCGGTCACCACCGTCGTACGCCACCGGCTCGACCAGGTGCTGCCGCTGTCCCAGGCCGAGATCGAGGCCCGGGAGGAGGCGCGCCGCAAGGCGGAGGAGGAGGCCCGGCGCAAGGCCGAGGAAGAGGCCGCCCGCAAGGCCGAGGAGGAGCGCCTGGAGCGCGAGCGCCAGGAGCAGCTGGAGCGGCTGCGCGCCGAGGAGGAGGAGCGCAAGCGGCGCGAGCTGGAGGAGGCCCAGCGCCGCGAGGCCGAACGCCAGGCGGAGGAGGCCCGGCAGCGGGCGGAGGAGGCCCGCCGAAAGGCGGAGGAGGAGCGGGCCCGGCTGCTCGCCGAGGAGCGGGCCCGTGCCGAGGAGGAGGCCCGCCGAGAGGCCGAGGAGGAGCGCCGCCGTCGGCAGGCCGAGGAGGAGGAACGGCTGCGCGCGGAGGCCGAGGAGCGGCGTCTGGAGAAGCAGCGCGAGGCCGAGGAGGCCCTGCTGCGCGCCGAGGAGGCACGCCGGGCGGCGGAGCAGGCCGCGGCGGCTGCGGCGGAAGGCCCCCGGCCCGGGACGCCGCCCCGGGCGACGGCCGCCCCCCGGCCCGCCGGGCGGCGGCCCGCACCGGAGGACGCCACCGTACCGACGCCCGTCGTCCCGCCGACGCAGGCGTCCCCGGGCGCGGGTGAGGACACGACGGTGCTGCGGCCGGTGCGGGAGGAGTCCCCGGAGGAGCCGTCCGGGGAGGGTGGCTCGAGTCCGTCCGGGACGGCGGGGAAGGGGCCGGGGCGCCGTTCGGGTCGATCGAGTCGTTCCGGCCGGTCTCCGGAGTCCGGGAAGGGCTCGGACCGGTCGACGGGATCCGGCGAGGGGACCGGGGCGTCCGGGGCGCAGGGGGTTACCGAGGCGGAGGTGACGACCGAGCTGCCGAAGCCGCCGGTGGCGCCGGAGGCTCCGGGTGCGGCGGACGAGACGGCTGTGCTGCCGCCGGTACCACCGAGGGCGGCCGACGAGACGGCGGTCCTGCCGCCCGTGACGCCGGGTGCTGCGGACGAGACCGCCGTGCTGCCGCCGGTGCGCGCGGACGCCCCCGCCGACCGGGTTCCGCCGGGCTTCTTCCGGGACGAGGACCGCGGCGAGAGCCGGTACGAGCGGGGCGACGGACGCCGGGACGAGCGAGAGGACCACCGCCGTCGGGACGAGCGAGAGGACGGCCGCCGCCGGGAGGAGCAGGGGACGGACCACCGGGCGGGCGACCGCACCCGGGAGCTCCCGCAGGTGGACCCGCGGGCGGACCATCAGGCCGACGCCGGGCGGGCGCCGCGCCGCCGCAAGCGGCCGGACTGGGCCGAGGAGACCCCGCTGGACGACCTGCCGTCGCTGGCGGACGAGCTGCTCGGCCCGCGCCCGGACGACGAGGGCGCCGGTGACGACGACGGCAGCGGCCGGGGCAGCGGCCGGGGTGGCCGCGGGCGCTGACCCCCGCCGCAGGAGCCCGCCCGGATTGTCAGTGGCCCCCCGCACAATGGACGGCGTGCCCGACGGAGCACGGCGCGGTGCAGGACGACCGGACGAAGACGACACGCGCAGGACCACGGGAACACGGGAACACGCCCGCAGGACCACGGGGCGAGGCGCGCAGGACCACGGAAGGACGGCGTGACCCATGACGGTGTGGGACGACCTGGTCGGGCAGGAGAAGGTGAGCGAGCAGCTCGCCGCCGCTGCCCGGGACGCCGACGCCCTGGTCACCGCCGCCGCGGCGGACACGCCGCCGCCCGAGGCGTCGAAGATGACGCACGCCTGGCTGTTCACCGGGCCACCGGGCGCGGGGCGGGAGCAGACCGCCCGCGCCTTCGCCGCGGCGTTGCAGTGCGTCAGCCCGGACCGGGCGCTCGGCGGCGCCCCCGGCTGCGGCTTCTGCGACGGCTGCCACACCGCGCTCGTCGGCACCCACGCGGACGTGACCACGGTGGCCGCCGTGGGCGCGGAGATCCTCGTCAAGGACATGCGGGACACGGTCCGCAAGTCGTTCACCTCGCCGGCCAACGGCCGCTGGCAGATCATCCTCGTCGAGGACGCCGAGCGGCTGAACGAGAAGTCCGCCAACGCGGTCCTCAAAGCCGTCGAGGAGCCCGCGCCCCGCACCGTCTGGCTGCTGTGCGCCCCGTCGATCGAGGACGTGCTGCCCACCATCCGTTCCCGCTGCCGCCACCTGAATCTGCGCACCCCCTCGGTCGGGGCCGTCGCCGACATGCTGGTCCGCCGCGAGGGCATCGAGCCCGAGGCCGCCGCGGCGGCGGCGCGCGCCACCCAGGGGCACGTCGACCGCGCCCGTCGGCTGGCCACCGACCCCGCCGCCCGGGAGCGCCGCGCCGCCGTGCTGAGGCTGCCGCTGCGGGTCGAGGAGGTCGGCGGTGCGCTCAGAGCGGCCCAGGAGCTGGTCGACGCGGCGGCGGAGGACGCCAAGCAGCTCGCCGAGAGCATGGACGCCAAGGAGGCCGAGGAACTGAAGGCGGCGCTGGGCGCGGCCCAGGGGGGTCGGCTGCCACGCGGCACGGCGGGGGTGATGAAGGAGCTGGAGGACAAGCAGAAGCGGCGCAGGACGCGTACCCAGCGCGACAGCCTCGATCTCGCCCTGACCGACCTCACCGCCTTCTACCGGGACGTGCTCGCCCTTCAGCTCGGCTCCCGCACGGCGATCGCCAGTGCCGACGCCGAGGACGCTCTCGACCGGCTCGCGCGCGCCACCACCCCGGAGGCCACCCTCCGCCGGATCGAGGCGATCGCGGCGTGCCGGGACGCCCTCGACAGCAACGTGGCGCCGCTGCTCGCGGTGGAGGCGATGACGATGGCCCTCAGATCGGGTTGACGGAGCCACCGGCCGTCGGGGCAGCCGTTCGCACCCTGGACACGGACACCGACCGGGTATCCCGGGACACGTCCGCGCCCGGACACGGTTGACGGCGTCACTCATAAGAGGCACGCTCCGCACGCAGAGCACTCATGCCATCGCAGAGAGTTACGCTCGCTCAATGCACATCAGGCGCACTCTCCGCAGCCCCCGCCCCCGCCCCCGCCTACGCCCCCGTACGGGTCTCGCCCTGCTCGCCGCCGCCCTGCTCGCCACGGCCTGCTCCTCCGAGGGTGCATCGACCTCCGCCACCTCGGCGTCGGACCCGGCCCTGGCCGCACTCCCCGAGGCCACCCCGTCCGCCCTGGCGCCGTACTACGGGCAGAAGCTGAGCTGGCGCGACTGCGGCGTCCCCGGTTTCCAGTGCGCCACGATGAAGGCGCCGCTCGACTACGCGAAGCCGGCCGAGGGCGACATCCTGCTCGCCGTCGCGCGCAAGAAGGCCACCGGTCCGGGCGAGCGCATCGGCTCGCTGCTGGTCAACCCGGGCGGACCGGGCGGCTCGGCGATCGGCTACCTCCAGCAGTACGCGGGCATCGGCTATCCGGAGGGTGTCCGCGCCCGCTACGACATGGTGGCGGTCGACCCGCGGGGCGTGGCCCGCAGCGAACCCGTGGAGTGCCTCGACGGACGCGAGATGGACGCGTACACGCAGACGGACGTGACGCCGGACGACGCCGAGGAGACCGAGGGGCTCGTCGACGCCTACAAGGAGTTCGCCGAGGGCTGCGGGGCGGACGCCCCGGAGCTGCTGCCCCATGTCTCCACCGTGGAGGCGGCCCGGGACATGGACGTCCTGCGGGCGGTCCTCGGGGACGAGAAGCTGACGTATGTGGGGGCCTCGTACGGGACGTTCCTCGGGGCGACGTACGCCGGGCTGTTCCCGGAGCGGGCGGGGCGGCTGGTGCTGGACGGGGCGATGGACCCGTCGCTGCCCGCCCGCAGGCTGAACCTGGAGCAGACGGCCGGCTTCGGGACGGCGTTCCGGTCGTTCGCGGAGGACTGCGTGCAGCAGGCGGACTGCCCGCTGGGCGGCAGCGGCACGTCGGCGGCCCGGGCGGGGCAGAACCTGAAGGCGTTCTTCGACCGGCTGGACACCGCCCCGATCCCGGTCGGCGACGCCGACGGGCGCAGGCTCACCGAATCGCTGGCCACCACCGGCGTGATCGCGGCGATGTACGACGAGGGCGCCTGGCCGCAGCTGCGCGCGGCACTGACCTCGGCGATGAAGGAGAAGGACGGCGCGGGCCTGATGCTCCTGTCCGACAGCTACTACGAGCGGGACGCCGACGGCAGCTACAGCAACCTCATGTTCGCCAACGCTGCGGTGAACTGCATCGACCTCCCGCCCGCCTTCTCCTCCCCGGACGAGGTGCGCGAGGCGCTGCCCGACTTCGAGAAGGCGTCCCCCGTCTTCGGCGAGGGCCTCGCCTGGGCCTCCCTGAACTGCACGTACTGGCCGGTGCGGGCCACGGGAGAACCGCACCGGATCACCGCCGACGGCGCCGCCCCGATCGTCGTGGTCGGCACCACCCGTGACCCGGCGACCCCCTACCGCTGGGCCGAGGCCCTGGCCGGCCAGCTCTCCTCCGGCCGCCTGCTCACCTACGACGGCGACGGCCACACCGCCTACGGCCGCGGCAGCGCCTGCATCGACTCCGCGATCAACGCCTACCTGCTGCGCGGCACCGCTCCGGACGACGGAAAGCGCTGCTCGTAGCCCCGGTCCACGGACCCGGCCCCGGGCCGCCCGGCTCGGGCGGTCATTGGCCCCACCCGGCAGAGCACGGCGTCGCCGCCTGTCCGGAACGGGTGGGACCTCCTGTCGTGCCTCCCGGCGATCCGGCTTCCCGGCGATCCCCCATTCGGCCGTCGCCGGGAGAGCCGGAAGCAAGATCAGATCGACGGTCCGTGCACCCTCCGGGGCCGGTACGAAGCACCCCGGGAAACTGTGTAGACTTACCGACGTTGCCGATCGCACCATGGTGCATGCGGCGCGCCGCCTTAGCTCAGATGGCCAGAGCAACGCACTCGTAATGCGTAGGTCTCGGGTTCGAATCCCGAAGGCGGCTCCATGGTGAACCCCAGTTCAGGCCTCTGACCTGGGGTTTCTCGTTTTTGTTGACCTTGGAATCTCGGCAAATCGGGCACTGTACGTCTGTGCATCGCAATGCGTAGGTCACGGGTTCGCTCCTTGTTGTCGTTGGACCGTAGCAGGGCTCTGACCAGCAGGTTTGGTGCATTTAGCTCTTCGGTTGCCTATGCAGGCAAGCGCTCCGGTGGACAGTCGGTGGACAAGCGTGCATGGCGGCTAGTCAGAATCGCCTCGCTGCCCCTTGGGGGAGCCCAGGGTTTCGGGGGCCTTGGGAATGGTGGTCGGCGGCGTATGGCTTGTGCTGTTCCGACAGGCGGGGAGAAACCCTGGCTGTCGAGGGGTGACGTCTGGTGAGGTTCACGCCGTAGCGTCGCCCACGGACGGGACCCACATCCGTGGGAGGGTCGGCAGGTGGGCCGGAGTGGGGCGGAGGGGGGAGCGTTGGTGGCGGACGAGGCGATGGCGCAGCGCCTGCCGGGTTGGCTGGTGCCCGACGGTGACTCGCTCGTCGCGCTCTCGGCGGCCGAGGCCGAAAGACCGACGGGTACGGGCGGCTCGACGGTGGAGGTGTACTCGTCCTCGTCGACGTCCTCCTGCAGTTCCCAGCGGGTGAGCGCGGAGAGCCAGGCAGGAGAGAGAGGGCGCAGGTCGCCCGCGGCGAGTTCGGACTCGAACTCGGTGGGCTGGCACAGGTGAGGAAGTGTCGCTGCCGGGCGACGGCGAAGTCGGTGTGGTCGGGCCGGGACGGCACGGCGAAGGCGGGCTCGAGCGTCGCAGCGAGTCGATGCGCCGGGTGCTCACCGACCATCCCTTGTTCGAGGAGGACTCCCTGTCCGCCGAGAACGTCACGATGGTGCCGAGGCCCGTCGTGCCCGCCCGTACGAACCTCGACGGGCGGTGGCCCATGAGCTGGCGGAGAGTGAGTTGTGGGAGTCGCTCAGGCACTGCCCGTTGGTCGTGTGCGACTGGAGTGACCGGAATCAACAGGCCTGGACCGAACTTGTGTGCGTGAGTTAAGTTCCCCCCCGACCACAAAAGTTTCATATGTTTTTCATGATGCGGGGGAACTGAAGATGATGACGCGTGCGCGTATGCGTGGCGTTCGGGGGAACCATCGCGATCGCTCTGAGCTCCGTTCTCGGGGTCGGGCTGCTGCCTGCCACCGCGACGGCGTCGACCGCTGCACGGCCGAATACGCTGGAAACGCAGGCCCGTTCCGCCGTCGGGAAGGCGCCGCTTTCCGAGGAGGAGGCACGGGCGGAGGCCGAACGGACCGGCCGGAGTGTGGAGATCACCTCACTGCGCGGTGAGAGCCACGACGTGTTCGTGACCCCCGAGGGGGACCTGGAGACGCGGGAGTACCTGCGTCCTGTGCGGGCCCGGGTCGGTGGTGAGTGGAAGGCCATCGATACGGATCTGGCGCGGACCGGCGACGGCGTGGTCGCGCCGAAGGTGACGACCGTCGGTCTGGCGTTCTCCGGCGGCGGGACCGACGTGCCGCTGGTGCGGATGAACAGGGCGGGGCGGGAGCTGGCGTTGTCCTGGCCGGGCGAATTGCCCGTGCCCGAATTGGACGGTGCCACGGCGACGTACCGGAACGTGCTGCCGGATGTCGATCTGCGCATGGGCGCGCAGGAGGACGGGTTCACCCAGCTACTCGTGGTCAACTCGGCCGAGGCGGCGGCGAGTCCGGCGCTGGCCGAGCTGCGGCTGAAGCTGGCTGCGGACGGCATGGAGGTGAAGGAGACCGCGGGCGGTGGCCTGGTCGCGGTCGACGAGGGTGCCGGGAACGCGGTGTTCGAGGCGCCCAAGCCGTTGATGTGGGACTCCGGGAACGGCAGTGCCGATGGCGGTGCCGACCAGGATGACACCAGGGACGCCGACAAGGGTGCTGCTCCTCAGCTCCTGCGGAGCGCCCCCCTTTCGGCCGAGGCCGACCCGGCTTCGGACGCCGCCACCGACAGTGAACCCGGCCCCACCGAGTCCGCCAAGCTCGCCCCCGTCGCCGTGGATCTCCCGGCGGGCGGCCGCGAGTTGGTCCTCAAGCCGGACCAGGACGTGCTGAAGGGCAAGGACACCCAGTACCCGGTGTTCATCGACCCGCAGTGGTACTCACCGCGTGCCTCAGCTTGGACGATGGCGTCGAAGTACTGGGCGTCGTCTCCGCAGTGGAAGTTCAACGGCAAGTCGAACGCGGGCCTGGGCTACTGTGGCTGGGCCTACTGCAAGCCGCACGATACCAAGCGGCTTTTCTACCGCGTGCCGACCTCGAAGTTCGCGGGCAAGACGATCCTGTCGGCGGAGTTCGTGGTGCGCAATGTGCACTCGGCGTCCTGCTCGGCGCGCTCGGTGCAGCTGTGGCGGACGAAGGGCATCTCGTCGTCGACCACCTGGAACTCGCAGAACGCGTCCGGCTTCTGGGTCAAGAAGCTGGCGAGCAAGTCGTTCGCGCACGGCTACACGGGCTGCGCCGCGAAGGACGCCGAGTTCAACGTGAAGTCTGCGGTCCAGGAGGCGGCGAACGGCAAGTGGTCGACGATGACGTTCGGGCTGCGTGCCACCAGCGAGTCCGACCGGTACGGCTGGAAGCGGTTCTCGAACAAGGCTTTCCTGCGCGTGAAGTACAACCGCGCGCCGCGGCAGGTGAAGATGTCGCAGCTCGCCATGGAGTACGGCGGCACCTGCAAGAAGCCCGGGAGCGCGGCCCGCGTGCGCACGCTGGGCAAGATCTATGCGAACAACATCACCGACCCGGACGGCGACAACATCGCGGTCCAGTTCCAGGCGAAGTGGGATTCCGGTGACGGCAAGGGACTGATCGCCCGCTGGAAGCCGGCCCGGACGTCGTACAAGAAGTCCGGTTCGAGCTTCTCCATCGCCCTGCCGAAGTCGATCACGCCGAACAAGCAGGTCCACTGGTACGTCCGTTCGTACGACGGGGCGCAGTACTCACCGTGGTCGTACGCCGGGGATCCGACGGGCTGCTACTTCGTCTACGACACCAGTGTGCCCAAGGCACCCGCGATCTCCTCGGGCCAGTACCCCGCGTCGGACCCGGAGGACCCGGACGACCCGTGGTACGACGGGGTCGGCCAGTACGGCACGTTTTCCCTTGATTCGTCCTCCACGGACGCGGTCCGCTACCGCTACGGGTTCAACACCGACCCGTCCGCGTCCCGGCAGATCACCACCAGTGGCGGCGCGGCCAGAGCTGTACGGCTGCTGCCCGCGAAGCCGGGCCTGAACTTCGTCACCGCCCAGGCGTTCGACCAGGCGGGCAACGGCTCGGAGGTCCGCACCTACCAGTTCCGGGTCAAGGCCGGGCAGTCGGAGCGGGCGGCCTGGCAGTTGGACGAGCCCGCCGGCGCCACCGCGGCCGCGGGTGCGACGCCCCCGAGGATCGTACGGCTGCACGGCGGCGCCACCCTCGGCGCCGAGGGCAGGGAAGGCACCGGGCTCCACTTCGACGGCACATCCGGGTACGCCGACTCCGACCTCACCGTCGTGGACACCTCGGACAGCTTCTCCGTCGCGGTCTGGGCCCGACTCGACCGGATGCCGGAGAACGCGGCGATCATCGCCGCCCAGCCGGGCAACCACTCGCCGGGCTTCGAGCTGTACTACTCCCGGTACTACGACCGCTGGGTGTTCAACCAGTACACCTCCGACACAGCCGGGGCCTCCATCGCCCGCGCCATGGCCGCCGCGCCCGGAGACGCCGAGGCGGGCGAGTGGACCCACCTCGTCGGCGTGTACGACGGCAAGGCCAAGCAGTTGCGGCTGTACGTGAACGGCAAGCTCGCCGGTTCCACCGCGTACACCACCGCCTGGGAGGCCCGCCGGGGCCTTCAACTGGGCGCCGGCATCTACAGCGGCACCCACAAGTCCTTCTTCCCCGGCACGATCGACGATGTGCGGATCTTCGACCGGGCGGTCACCACCGCCGAGGCCGGACTGCTGCGCCGGGGTCAGGGTCTCACCAGCGGGCGCCCGGCGCGTGCCGTCTTCCCGCTGGACGAGGAGGCCGCCGCCACCGAGATCGCCGGAACGGCGGCCGAGCAGCCGCTGACTCTTCACGGCGGTGTGACCAGCGGGGCGAGTGGTGTCGCGGGCGCGGCCTTGACGCTGGACGGGAAGAGCGGTTACGCAGCCACCGACCGCCCGGTGCTCAACACGGCCCGCTCGTACACGGTGTCGGCCTGGGCGAAGCTGTCCGCTGGGGAGACCACCGGCAACCGCACAGTGCTCAGCCAGAGCGGCACCTATTACAGCCCGTTCTATCTGTCGTACGAGGCGGGGGAGAAGACCTGGTCCCTGCGCACCTCGCTGGAGGACGTCCAGGCGGGCAACATCAGGGAGCAGCGCGTGGTGGCCAAGCAGCCCGCCCGGCCCGGTGAGTGGGCCCACCTGGTGGCGGTCCATGATGCCATCACCCAGCAGATCCGGCTGTACGTCAACGGGCAGTTGCAGGGCACCGACGCCGCCCCGAAGACCTGGCAGGCCCAGGGCCGCCTGCAGGTCGGCCGGACCATCTGGACGGGCAAGTACGTCGACTACTTCCTCGGCGGCATTGACGAGGTCCGCCTCTTCGACCGTCCGGTCGCAGACGACGAGGTCCGTCAGATGTTCCAGCAGCGGCCGCTGGTCAAGAGCCGCTGGAACTTCGAGGAGACCACTGGGACCGATACGGTCACCATGCCGAACGCCGTCTCCGGCGGCAGCGCGCTCACACTGAACGGCGGTGCGACGAAGTCCGACTCGGCCTTCATCGACTACGGCAGCCTGGAGCTCGACGGCGTCCGCGGCTACGCGGCCACTACGTCCGTCCCGGTGGACACCAGCGCCAGCTACACCGTCACCGCGTGGGCCCAGGCCGCCGCGCTGCCCAAGAGCGGGGTCTCGCTGGTGAGCGCCGAGGGTTCCGGGCAGAGTGCCTTCAGCGTCCGCTTCGTCCCGGACACTGCCGATCCGGAGGGCCTCGGCCACTGGGAATTGACGGTGCCGGACAGGGACGGCACGGACGCGACCGTCGTACGCGTCGCCAACAGCGAGTTCTCCGACGCGCGGGACTGGAACCACCTGGCCGTCGTCTACGACGGCTTCGCCAAGCAGGCCCGCCTGTACGTCAACGGCACGCTCCAGGTCGTCTCCTGCGGCGACACCGACGGCGACAGGGAAGCCGACGAGGACGCGTGCGCGGACCAGGTCTCCTGGGCGGAAAACACGCTGGCCTTCAAGGCGACCAAGTCCCTCCAGATCGGCCGTGCCAAGACCGACGGGGCCTGGGGCGGGTACTTCCCCGGCCTGGTCGACGACGTCTGGACCTTCCAGGGCGCGCTGACCGACGAGCAGGTCGAGAAGCTGGCCACGACCTGGTTCGACCTCCCGACCGAGGTACCAGGCGTCGGCTGACACCCGCGGTCCCTGTCCTTCTCTTTCCTTTCTCCTTCCTTTCCGCCGGCCCGTCCCTCCGGGGACGTGGCCGGTGCCCATCCCACACGAGGATTACAGCCGCATATGTCTGGAACATCCAGATCGCGACTGCATATGGCAGTCCGACGAAGGGTGGCGCTCACTCTGTCCGCCGTCATGGTGGGCTCGGTGCTGCAGACCGCCGCAGCATCAGCGACCCCGACGGCGGGGCACGACCTGCCCGGCCTCCCTTCGGCCGAGAAGCCGGTCAAAGGCAAGGACGCTCGCACGGGCGAGCCCCGCACCGCCGCCAAGGAGCCCCGCACGCCCCAGGGCAAGCCGAGGGCTGCCTGGCCGAGGGAGGGCGCGGAGCTGGTCAGGGTGACCGGGCCCGCCACGCCCCGAGTGGCCACGACCGGACAACGGTCCGTACGGTTCACCGCAGCCACTCGGACCAGTACCAGTACCCAAGGCACCGCCAGCGCCAGCGTCCTGGGCCGCACCGCAGCCGAGCGGGCCGGCGTGAACGGTGTCGTCTTCACCCTTGAAGCCGACGGCAGCCCCGGTACCGTCGACGCCTCCCTCGACTACTCCTCCTTCGCCGAGGCGTTCGGCGGCGGTTACGGATCGCGGCTCACGCTGGTCGAGCTGCCCGCGTGCGCCCTCGACAAGCCCGACAAGGCGGAGTGCCGCACCGCGACCCCCGTCGAGACGGTCAACGACACCGAGCGGCAGACCTTGACCGCGTCCAGGGTGTCCTTGCGCTCGTCCGGCCCGACGGTCCTCGCAGCGGTCGCCGCCGCCGAGGAGACCGCCGGGAAGGGCGACTACACCGCCAGCAAGCTGTCCCCCTCCGCGACCTGGGACACCGACCTCAACACCGGTGACTTCACCTGGTCGTACGACATACCGGTGCCCGACGTCCCCGGCGGACTGACCCCGGATCTCGGCCTGTCGTACAACTCCGGCCAGATCGACGGGCAGACTGGCACCACCAACAACCAGTCCTCCTGGGCGGGGGACGGATTCGACCTGTGGTCCGGCTTCATCGAGCGCCGTTACAAGCCGTGCTACGACGACGGGGTCAAGAACGCCGACGGCAGCAAGCCGGGCGACCTGTGCTGGGGCTACGACAACGCGTTCATCACCTTCAACGGCAAGGGCGGCGAGCTCGTCCCCGCCGGTGACGACGAGTTCAAGTTCAAGCAGGACGACGGCAGCCGCATCAAGCGCCTGCGCTCCACCAAGCGTGGCAACGGCGACAACGACGGCGAGTACTGGCGCCTGACCGACCCGGGCGGCGTGCGCTACTACTTCGGCTACAACCGGCTGCCCGGCTGGAAGGACGGCAGGGAGACCACCGACTCGGTCTGGACGGTCCCGGTCTTCGGCGACGACTCCGGCGAGCCCTGCCACAAGACTGCTTTCGCGGACTCGTGGTGCAAGCAGGCGTGGCGCTGGAACCTCGACTACGTCGTCGACCCGCACGGCAACGCGGCCGCCTACTACTACGACCAGGAGAAGAACTCCTACGGCCGCAACCTCAAGGCCAAGGACAACACGCGCTATGTGCGCGGTGGTTCCCTGGACCGTATCGAGTACGGCCTGAAGTCGTCGTCGATGTACGGCACCAAGCCGCTCGCCAGGGTCGACTTCACGACCTCCGAGCGCTGCCTGCCGGACAGCAAGACCGACTGCTCGGACATCGGTAAGGACGCCTTCTACTGGTACGACACCCCCTGGGACCTCAACTGCAAGGCGGACGAGGACTGCGACCAGGGCCGGCTGTCCCCGGTGTTCTTCACCCGCAAGCGGCTGACCGGCATCACCACCGAGGTCCTCAAGGGCGACACCCACACCAAGGTCGACTCCTGGAAGCTGGGCCACCGCTGGGGCAAGGCCGACACCGACTACCAGCTGCTGCTGGACTCCATCCAGCACACCGGGCACAGCGCCACCCCGGCGATCACCCTGCCGAAGACCACCTTCGCCTACACCCAGCTCGCCAACCGCCTCGACAAGACCGGTGACGGCTACGCCCCCTTCATCAAGGCCCGCCTGTCCACCGTCGCCGACGAGTACGGCGGCCAGGTCGACGTCAACTACTCGGCGTCCGCCTGCTCCTGGAGCGCGCTGCCGACGCCGGAGAAGAACACCACGCGCTGCTACCCGCAGTTCATCGGCGGCGACTCCGACGACGCGCCGGAGCGGCAGTGGTTCAACAAGTACGTCGTCACCTCCACCACCAAGACCGACCACACCGGCGGCGCCCCGGACGGCGTGACGAGGTACGAGTACCTGGGCGGTGCGGCCTGGCACTACGACGATGACGACGGACTGACCAAGCAGAAGCACAAGACGTGGTCGCAGTGGCGTGGCTACGGCCAGGTCCGGGTCAAGTCCGGCGGCCAGGGCGGCGCCTCCGCCCTGAAGACGCAGCAGGACACCTACTTCCTGCGTGGCATGGACGGCGACCGCGAGGCCGCCTCCGGCGGTACCAAGAAGGTCTCCGTCTCCCTCGGCAGCGGTGAGGGCGACCCGATCACCGACCACGCGTCGGCGGCGGGCTTCGCCTACAAGACCGTCACCTACTCGAGTGTCGGCGGCAAGGTCCTGGCGAAGACCGTCAGCCGGCCCTGGCACCATCAGACCGCCAGGAAGGTCCGCGACTGGGGCACCGTCACCGCCAATCTCACCGGCACCGCCCGCACCGCGTCCTGGACATCGCTCGACGGCGGCGCAGGCACCAAGTGGACGACGACGGCGACGGAATCGACGTTCGACACCGTGGCCGGCCGCGTCACCCGGGTCAACGACCTCGGCGACACGACCAAGGCGGCCGACGACCGCTGCACCCGCACCACCTACGCCCCCGGCGCCATCCTCACCCTGGTCGCGCGGGAGGAGACCGTTCTCGGCGCCTGCTCCCGCACTCCGGACCGGTCCAAGGACGTCGTCTCCGACGTGCGCACCGCCTACGACGGCGGCGAGTACGGCGACGCCGCGACCAAGGGCGACGCCACCGCGTCCGCGACGCTGAAGAGCCACGACGGCACCAAGGCCACCTACCTGGAGTCCAAGGCGACCTTCGACTCCTACGGCCGGCGCCTGACCACCACCGACCTGACCGCGAACATCACGGTGACCGGCACGGCAGGGCCCGTCCGCACGGCCCGCAAGGACGGCCGTACGACGACCACCGCCTACAGCCCCGCCACCGGCTTCCCCACCAAGGTCACCGAGACGACCCCGCCCGCGAAGCCGGGCGTCGCGTCGACGGCACAGACCACGGTCACCGAGTTCGAGGCGCTGCGCGGCCGCCCGTCCGCCCAGGTCGACCCCAACCGCAAGCGCGCCGAGTTCACCTACGACGCGCTGGGCCGGTCCAGCAAGATCTGGCTCCCCGACCGGCGCACCAGCCAGACCCCGAGCTACGAGTTCACCTACTTCACCGAGGAGGGCAAACCGGCCGCGATCCGCACCCGGACCCTCGACAACAACGGCGGGCAGCGCGCCTCGTACGTCCTCTACGACGGCTTCCTGCGCGAGCGCCAGACCCAGGCACCGGGCCCGGACGGCGGCCGCATCCTCACGGACGTCTTCTACGACGAGCGTGGTCTGACGGCGAAGACCTTCGCGCCGTACTACAACGACCAATCCGCCCCGAACCGCGCCCTGTTCAAGCCGACCGACGCGCTCACCGTGGAGACCCAGACCCGGCACACCTACGACGGGCTCGGCCGGGAGACCGAGACCCGGGACATCGCGGGCAACGGCGACGGCGGTGCCGCCCTCGGCATCACCCGCACGATCCACGGCGGTGACCGGACCACCGTGATCCCGCCGGAGGGCGGCACCGCCACCACGACGATCGTCGACGCCCGTGGCCAGGTCACCGAGCTGCGCCAGCACCACGCCCGCAGCGCCGACGCCGCCTACGACGCCACGACGTACGGGTACTTGCCGAAGGGACAGCTGGAGAAGGTCACCGACCCGGTCGGCAACACCTGGAGCTACGGCTACGACCAACGCGGCCGCCAGACCCGCGTGGACGACCCTGACCGGGGCACCACGATCAACACCTACGACGACCGCGGTCTGCTCACCACCACCAAGGACGCACGCGGTACCGTTCTCGCCCGCGTCTACGACGGCCTGGACCGCCGAACCGAGCTGCGCGAGGGCTCCGCCACGGGCACCCTGCGTGCCGAGTGGACGTACGACACCGTCAGCGGCGCCAAGGGCCTCCTTGCCGAGGCCACACGCTACGTCGACGGGGCCGCGTACACGTCCAAGGTCACCCAGTACGACCGCCTCTACCGGCCGGTGCGCACGGCGGTGGTCGTCCCCGAGCGGGAGGGTGCCCTCGCGGGCACCTACCAGACCGGCACCGCCTACTTGCCGTCCGGTCTGGTCCGAGGCGTGAGCTACTCGGCGGCCGGTTCGCTGCCAGGCGGCGGCTACTCGTACACGTACGAGCCTCAGACCCTGCGGCCCGTATCGCTGCTGGGCGACGGCTTCAAGGCGGAGACGAACTACTCCAGGACCGGCAAGCCGCTCCAGTACAAGATGTACGGCACCGCCGCCGGCGCCAAGCCGGTCCAGGTCACCAACACCTACGAGTGGGGCACCCAGCGCCTGGCGACCTCGCGGGTCGACCGGCAGGACGTGAACGGCGTCGACCGCCACCACACCTACCGCTACGACCAGTCGGGCAACATCCTGTCCGTCTCGGACACCTCCCGCTCCGGCACGGACACCCAGTGCTTCGGCTACGACTATCTACGGCGGCTGACGGAGGCATGGACGCAGGGCGACAAGACCTGCGCCACCGCCCCGTCCCGCAGTGCGGTGGGCGGCCCGGCGCCGTACTGGCAGACCTACACCTACGACAAGACCGGCAACCGCCTCACCGAAACCCTGCACGACTCCTCGGGAGACAGCGCCAAGGACATCAAGCGGACGTACAGCTACCCGACGCGGGGCAGCGACCAGCCGCACGCGCTGAAGTCCCTCACGACGCGCGGCCCCGACGGCTCCACCAGCGAGCAGTCGTACGGCTATGACGCGACCGGCAACACCACGACCCGTGGCGGCCAGAAGCTGGAGTGGGACGCCGAGGGCCACCTGGCCAAGGCCACCAAGGCCGGGAAGGTCACCGAGTACGTCTACGGCGCCGACGGCAGCCGACTGATCGGCCGCACCGGTTCGACGACCACGCTCTACCTCGCCCACACCGAGCTCATCCTCACCAAGGGGGCCGACAAGGCGAAGGCCACCCGCTACACCCCGCTCGGCGGCGGCCACCAGGCTGTCAAGTCCGACAACGGGGCCATCGCCTTCACCCTCGCCGACCACCAGGGCACCGGCCAGCTCGCGGTCGACGCTGCCACCCAGAAGCTGACCCAGCGCCGCACCCTGCCCTTCGGAGGCATCCGAGGAACGGCCCCGACCGCCTGGGCCGGCAGCAAGGGCTTCGTCGGCGGCACCGACGACACCCCCGACACCGGTCTGACGCACCTCGGAGCCCGCGAGTACGACCCCACGACGGGCCGCTTCCTCAGCGTCGACCCGGTCATGGACCTCACGGACCCGCAGCAGCTCAACGGCTACGCCTACACCGAGAACTCGCCGGTCACCTTCAGTGACAGCACGGGTCTGTGGAAGTGGTGGGACAACACCGTCAAGAAGGCCAAGCAGTTCGGGTCCGGCATCAAGAACGGCGTCATCGACGGCTACTACGACATCGCCGAGAGCGTCTACACGGTCACCGACCGGTTCGGCTGGACCGACGGCAACGCCCAGAAGATCAAGAACGACCGCGCGGGCAAGGGTCTGGTCAGCGTCTATCAGACCATCCGGGGGCCGGACCAGAGCGGCGCCTGGTACAAGGCCGGGCACTGGATCGGCAAGTTCATCACGCCGTTGCTGCCGGGGGCGGCCGGCGTCGGCGGCGGCGCCAAGGCTGCGTCAAAGCCCGGCACCGTCTTGAACGTCGTCAAGGGCGCACTCGGGAAGCTGTTCTCCGGTGCGGCCAGGAAGGCGGAGACCAAGCCCGCGTTCCGGCACATCAAGGTGCCCGAGCGGGCCATCGTCACCCCGAAGCGGGTGTTCCGCGGCGACGCCAGGCATCCCGACCTGGTCTTCAAGGAAGGGTTCCAGTCCAAGGGCACCAACACCGACATCCAGGACTACGGCTGGAACAACACGCCATCGGCCTGGGTCGGCACGAGCGACCGTGAGAGCCTGGCGGCGATGTTCCCGCAATGGGCGAAGGGAAGGACATGGGTCTACGAGATCCGTCAGCCCGGCACGGGAATCCGAGTGAACAAGGCTCTGCCGTTCAACTACGTCTTCCGCGCCGAACGTGAGATCGTGTTCCCGGACGGGATCGATCCCTCGATGATCGTGCGGGCCAGACGCTGGGAGTGGGCACGACCCACCGGCGAGACGATCGAGAACCCAGGGTATGGAGCGAAATGACCAAGACGGTGGTTCCGGCCCGGACGCCGGCTGGCGCGCAGGAATGGATCGTCCATTCCTCCGAGGATGAGCCGTGGACGATCAGGGCAGTGGCCCCCGATGGGCGATCGTTCGAGGCCGACGGCGCCGATCTCTTCCTCGCGCTTCAGGAGGTGAGGAGACAGATCGAGCAGCAGGGCGTGCTGCTGTGCTGCAACGGCGCCAGGGCCAACGCCCGGCCCTCGCCGCTGGCGAGCGCGTCCGGCGGCGGCATGGTGTATCTCCTGCCGTCCGCGAGGAATCCGGGACCAGAGGATCTGGTTCCCCTGCTCTCTCCGGCTCCCGCCCGCCACGTGAGCCCGGTGGCCGAGCAGGAGGCCTTTTGGTCCGCGTACCAGTCGTCCACCCGTTCCACATTGAGGACGCTGAGCCCTGTCGCTCCCTTGGCGCGACTCGCGCGCAGGGTCCGCCGGTCGCCCGCCTGGGTGGCCGAGGAGAAGGAGGGCGTCACGATGTGGAGGCGGGCTTCGAGGGGATGAAAGGCCATGAACGCCACGGAGTTGGAGATCGGTCTGTACGACTGGTCCACGCTCCCATGCCGCAGTTGCGCCTCCGCGGATCACGTTCCGGGGGAATTGCTGCGAATGGCCCGCGCGCAGACGCGAGATGAAGCCAGGCCGAGGAACATCGAGTTCCACGTGCTGCAGGAGAGCTGGGCGACTCCGACCGTTGTCCCCGTCGCCCGGGTGCTGATGGCCGGGCTGGCGGACCGGAGCATCTCGCCGGCGGCCCGGAATCAGTTTCTGGACCTGCTCTGGTCGTTCGTCATCGTGGACGACGAGGACCTCGCCGAGGCGTGCAAGGACGCGGTACGGGCTGGAACCTGGTCGCTGTACGAGGAAATCCTGTCCGGCGGGTCCAAGGGCAGCGCTCTCCTCGCCTACTGGCTCGTGAAGGAGGTGGAGACCGCTCCGACACGGGTGGAGCGGCTCCTCCAGGTGACGAGGCATCTGCTGCCGGAGGACCTGTACGACGAGGACTAGCCGGCAGATTGGCAGATGAGCGGGCAGGACTCACGCCGAGGAGGCGGGGCCCTGCCCGTTCTTCCTTCACGGAGCGCACCAGAACGATGGAATATCTCGATCTGTCGCCTAATGTTTACCCGGCGCCCTCATTCCCGCTTTTCTGCGTCGGACGACTCGGAAGGGAGCACGGGATTCAGCGGGGGAATCATCCCCCATGTCCGAGCAAGCCGTGGGAGGCGTTCGATTCGAGCGGGCGTCTCCGCGGATGGTCAGCCGCACGCTGGGTGAGCACGAGTGTGAGTTCTGTACCGAGGGGCCAGTCGCGGTAGACAACAGGGAGCGCCGGTAAGCACCGTTGGGATGCCCGGCCGCCAGATGAGAGCCGACGGCGGCCACCTCCGTCACCAGTGAGAGCACTCGGACTGGGAGAGGGGTCTTGTATGTTCGCTACAAGCGGACAGCAGACTCTGAACTGATGCAATCGGGAGGCGGCTCGCCGCCGCCAGAGGTCGCGCAGTGCCGGTGGTGCCCCCACCCGGTGGACAGCCGGTGGACAGACGCCTTTGGACGGTGTCACACGAGGCGTCACGAGCCAACAGGTCGTATGTCCTCTGATCAGGCAAAACGTCACCCTGCAGCACGAGTGGGCACCACGCAACACGAACCCTCATGGTCTCGTAATGCGTAGGTCTCGGGTTCGAATCCCGAAGGCGGCTCTCCTTGAACCCCAGGTCGGGCTATTGACCTGGGGATTCTTGCTTTCCTGCGGTTTCGTCCGGGTGGGAGTCCGGCGGTTGACCTGCGCGGTCGCCCTGCATGGGTCGGAGGTCGCGCCGCTTTCCGCAAGGTGACTCCCCTGTCGGCACTGTCCCCGAGCGCGAACCGGCTCCGGACGTGCGCGTACGCGGAGCCGGGTCGCGGGCTTGCGAACGCTACGGCGCCAGCTGCGCCCGGGTGGCCGAAGGCGTCCGGGCCGAGTGCCGGGGAACGGTCTCGAAGACTTGGAATCCCAGGGCGAACCGGCTCTCGGCGCCGCCCACGGCCTCGACGCCCCCGAGTGGATCTGGCTGAACGTCTCCATCGTGTACGGGGTGAGCAGTGCCGGTTCGTCCAGGCCGCCGATGAGCGACGCATAGGCGCCGGCCACACCTCGGGCGGAGGCGACTCCGCCCGCCGATCCCCGTCCGAGGGCTCCCGTCCGCCGTCAGGCGCACACCGTGCCGGTACACCGCCGGCTGCTGCCAGGTCGGCTGCGGCTGGTCCTGCACCAGCTGGCGCAGCTGGTCCTGCACCAGCTGCGCCAAGGCCTCACGCACCCCCTCGAATCCGGCGTGCACGTGTCCATGCACCGCTTGCTCACTGTGTCGGTCCCGCCGATGCCGGTCAACCGTGCTCCTTGTTGTCCCCGCTCGGATGCGGGAGCCCGGTTCTGCGTGGACGGTCATGCGGCACACCGCCACCCTGCCGATGCCTACGTCAGTCCTGCCGGGCGCGGACGGTCAGCAGGTGACCGGCCTGGAAGCGGCTCTGGGCGCCCAACTCCTCCATGATGTCCGCGATGTGGCGGCGGCAGGTCCGCACCGACATGCCCAGACGCGTGGCGATGGAGGCGTCCGTCAGGCCCTCGATGAGAAGGCGGACGATGGCCTGCTGGACGTCGCCCGCGACCTCGGCGCGGGCGCCGAAGGCCACTGCGTAGGGTTCGGCCGCCAGCCACAGTCGCTCGTACGTCTCCACGATGAAGGCGACCATGTGCGGCTCGCGGACCACGACCGCGCCCAGGTGGTTGCCGGGCAGGGAGATGATCGCCGTCTCCTCGTCGAAGACCAGGAGGCGGCTGAAGCGGTCGTCCAGGGTCCGCACCTGTGCGCCCAACTCCGATACCTGGTCGACGTACGCGGCTGTGCCCGGGCTGAACCGGGCCGTGTGCTGATAGAGGACGCGCATCCTGACACCCCGGTCGAGGGCGGCCCTGTCCCTGGGCGTCGCCTCCTTGAGGATGCCTTCGCCGCGGGCGCCACCCGGTTGGGCCGTGAGGATCTCGCTGTGGGTCCGCGCCGTCAGGTCGGCGATGACCGCACGGACTTGGCCGAGCTCCTCCAGGACCTCGAACCTGCTCTCCTTCTCCCTGGAGAACTGGCTCGTCTCGAAGACGGGCAGAAAGGCCATGATCGCCTCACGGGTCTGTTCCGCGAGCGCGCGGCGGGCGCGGATGTCGCGATCGAGGGGGCCGACGACGCACGCCACCGCGTCCTCGGGCGCCACCGCCCGGAGTTCGTCGCCGGGACCGCTGCGCAGCAGTCCCATGGCCAGGAGTTCCCGCACGGCGGCACTGACCTGCGTGGGGGACAAGCCGGTGCCCATGCTGATGGAGCTGACCGGAAAGGTGTCCCCCGGAAGGCGCTGCAGTGCATATTCATACACACCTTGCATAATTGCTTCGCTTGCTTCGCCTTCACCTTCGTTGGTCAATATGTCCATCTATATCCCCATGTGCGGTCCTGGCAAGAAGCTGCCATGCAGTTTGATGATCCATTCTGCCCGCTCATGCACCTGCAGCGTTTGGCATGGTGATTCATCCTGCCCTTCATCCCTGCAAGGGAACTTCTGTGATGGGCAGGTGGACAGGAACCAACGCACAGGTGAAGGCAGTGTCATGAAGACTTTGCGCAAGGCGGTTCTCGTTGGCTGGGCCCTGGCCGCGGCGATCGGCGTGTTCGGCGGTGCGAACGCGACCGCGGGCACCGTGAGCGCTTCCGGCGCCGGTGGCGTCTCCGCCTCCGCCTTCGACACCGGCTGGGGCTGACGCCCCTTCGGCCGGTCTCCGTGAGGCCGGCCGTCCGAGGCTCTCCACACCTTCTTACGAGCACGAGCGAAACGGGGCACCCATGATTCTGACCGGGACCGAGATCGAGCGAGAACGGGCCAATGGTCGTATCACGATCGAGCCGTTCACGCCGGAGCAGGTCAACCCGAACAGCTACAACTTCCGGCTCGGCAAGACGCTGCGGGTCTACCAGGGCATGCCGCTGGACGCCCGGCGCACGAACGACTTCGAAGAGATCGAGATCCCGGACGACGGCTATGTCCTGGAGCCCGGTCGGCTCTACCTCGCCCACACCATAGAGATGCTGGGCAGCGAGCACTACGCGCCCACCTTCGCGGCACGCTCCTCGGTCGCCCGGCTCGGTCTCTTCATCAACCTCTCCGCCAGCCTGGGCGACATCGGCTACGTCGGCCAGTGGACGTTGCAGCTCTACACCATGAACCGGGTCAGGGTGTATCCCGGCATCAACATCGGCCAGATGATGTGGTGGCGCCCGCAGGGCGAGATCGTCCTCTACGACGGCAAGTACCAGGGATCCGTCGGTCCCCGCTCCAGCGACATCCACGTCGATTTCGACAAGCAGTTCGCCCGCCAGCGTTTCCCCGGGCTCGGTGCGAGTTTCGACGCGAACGACGTGGGCCCCAAGTTCGCCCAACTCGCGGCATCCAGTCACGACTTCCGTGTTCCGGACGCCTTCTGCGTGCCCGCCGGCGAGTTCACCGACGCGCTCACCGCCGAGCAGAACGCCGCGCTCGCCGACGCCTTCGGCGACCTCAAGGCCACCGTCGGCGCCTTTTTCACCGACTCCGTGGCGAAGATCCAGAAGATCGGCGCCGGGATCCGCGTCCCCGAGCAGGCCCGGAAGCTGCTGGCTGCCCGGCTGAGCGAGATGTTCCCGGGCTCCGGGGGCGAGAAGACCGAACTCGCCGTACGGTCCTCGGGCCTGGACGAGGACACCGACGGATCCAGCCTCGCCGGGATCCATCAGTCCATCCTGGGTGTCGGTGGCGTGGACGCCGTCATCGACGCCGTCGAGCAGTGCTGGCGCTCGTACTACGAGGCCCCGGCAGTCGCCGCCCGTATCCGGGCCGGAGATTTCTCCCCGGTTCCGCGCCTTGCCGTGATCGTTCAGAAGCTCGTACGCCCGACCCTTGCAGGTGTCGCGTTCACCGGCCTCGACGGCGACGACGACCGGGTGTCCGTGGAGTACGTAGACGGTCTCGCCGACGAACTCGTCGCCGGCGTCGCCGTGCCGAGGCGCGCCGACTCGGCCGGACTGGCCGCAGGGCCGAAGGAACGCGACGCGGCCGAACACGATGTTCTCGTCCAGGTCGTCGCCCTGGCCCGGCGGCTGCGCGAGAGCCGGGGCCATCACGTGGACGTCGAGTGGGCGGCCGACGCCGACGGCGTCCACCTCGTCCAGGTGCGCCCGCTCACGGCGGCCCGCGAGGTCTCCCACGGCTCCGCCGAACCGGTCACCGAAGCGCACCAGCTGTACGTCGACGAACTCCCCGCCGACTTCAACCTCGGTGCGGTGGCGGCGGTTTACAGCGGCTACAGCGCCAAGCGCGGGCCCGCTCACCGGCTGGCCCACGAGCATGGGGTGTCCACCGGTGCGGGCTGGGTCATCCGGTTCAACGGCCGCGGTCTGCACGGCGCCGAGGGCAGCAAGGCCCTGCGCGACACGCTCTCCGGCGGTACCGATGAATGCGTGCTGGACTTCGGCGACACCCTGCGCCAGATCGTGGTGCCCAAGGAGGAGGTGCCGCACCAGCTCGCCGTCACCACGGGAGTGACCGCGGACGGCACGGACCTGCACACGGTGGTGGTACGCGACTTCATCCGCGGCGAGCTCGGGGTGATCTCCCGTCGGGCGGGAGGGAACGGCCTCGTCGTCGAGTACACCGACGAGGGCCTGATGGCCCTGAACCGCGGCACCGCGGGTGGCGAGGCGATCGTCGTCGGAGACGTTGCGGGAGGGTACGACGATGCGTCCAATGTGACGTGCCCTGCTGACGGAACGATTCTGCGTCCGCACCTCGACGAACTCGCCCGCTTCACGGCGGCCATGCACGCCAAACACGGACCAGTGACCCTGGAGTGGGTCTTCGACCGGGGCACGCTGTACTTCGTCGACTACTCGGTGCTCGGCGGCGACGACACCGTCACCGTCGCGCACGGAGAGGTCTGCATCTCACCCGGCACCGCCCGGGGACCGCTGCTGCGCCTCGACGACGACGCTCTGCTGCGCCGCCTCTCCATCGGCCCTGCCGTGAGCATCGACAAGTCCCAGGACGTCACCGAGCACGAGGGCCTGGCCCGGATACTCGAGCTGGTCAAGTCGTACGACGAGAAGCCCGTGATCAGCGCCGCACGGCCGTACGCGGTGCTCTCCGTCCTCCTTGAGCACGTCGCGGGATTCGTCTTCGACCAGGGCTCGGCGCTGGGGCACCTGGCGATCCTGCTGCGCGAGGCCCGGGTCCCCGCGGTGACCGCCGCCGGTATCAGCGGAGCCGAAGCAGTGATCAGTGATGGCACGGTCGCGACGACCGGCCGTAAGGGAGAACGACCGTGAGCGACACCACCACCCCGACCACTGCCGCGGCCGGACGGCGTGCCTGGCTCGTCCTCGGCGGGCTGCACCTCCTCAACGGCACGGCGCCGCTCGCCGGCACCGACCCCGTGGTTCTCGTGGGACTCGACGCCCCGGTGGAACAGGCGTTCCCGAGCAACACGGTCGTCCTGCAGTGGGACCGCCTCGGCCCGCTCGAGCTGGCCGTCCGTACCGTCGACGGCACACGCCGGCACACTGCGAAGGCTCTCGGCGACGAACTCTTCCCCGGCATGCTGGCCGGCCAGGCGCTGCGCGAGGCGGTGACCGAGGTCACCGGTCGGGCCGTCGGACCGCTCGTGCCGCTGTTCTACGTCACCGCCGACGGCGACCGGGCCCATGTGCACAGCCAGATCCGCTTCCTGGCCGAGGACGCCTGCTTCATCCGGATCACGCCCGAGACCGTGCCCACGGCCGGCATCGAGGAGCTGGGATGGCTGCCGGAGGCGGTCCGGCGGCACGCGGAGCAGTTCCTCTTCCTCAACAACCACCAGCGCTGCTACCGCAAGTGCTTCAGCGGCAAGGAGCTGGAGTACAAGTACACGCTCACCCCGCCGGTGGACGCCTGGACGCTGACGGTCGAGCTGTACCAGAGCCTGCTGCACGGCGAACTGCCCGGCTACATCCCGGAATACCGGGACGAGTACCAGGCCTGGGACTACCTCAACCACCTGTTCGAGGTCACCGGCCCCATGGAGGCGGAGCGCGGCTACGCCTCCTTCATCCCCACGACCGACGGCAAGCACCTGCTCAAGCGGAAGTGGTACGCCGAGGACACCTTCGACCGCAGGGAGAGCCACACGTACGGGCTCGATCTGGCCGACGACGGCGGCTTCGAGCGGTACGTCAGTGAGGAGCTGAAGGTCGAGGCCGTCCGACTGCCGTCCTTCCGGCGGGTCCGCTACGACATCAACTTCGAGTCGGTGCGCACCGGTCACGTCTACGGCGTCTTCTTCGACCACTGCAGCCTGGTCGAGGCCCGTGAGGTGACCCTCAATCAGTGCGAGCTGGAGTACCTGCGCAGCCGGGTCGCCGTCGAGCCCGACGAGGCCGAGGTGCTGGCCGAGATGGAGGAGATCGTCGCCTGGCTGGAGGCATTCCTGAGGGCGCGCGGCCTCAACGACCGGCGCGGCTTCTACTCCAAGCGCACTTTCCTCAAGGACGCCGTCGCGGCCCGGCCCGAGCTGGCCCGGAAGGTCGGCTGATGACGGGCGCCGCGGTGCGAGCGGTCCTGCTCGACCTGGAGGGCACCCTGTACGCCAGGGGCGCCGTGATCGACGGTGCAGCGGAGACGGTGGCTGCCTTGCGTGAGCTGGGTGTGGGGCTGCGCTTCCTGACCAACACCGACTCCAAACCCGCGGAGCGGATCCGGGCCGACCTGGCCGGTTACGGGCTCACGGTGGCGGCGGAGGAACTGTTCACGCCGGTGGTGGCGGCCGCCCAGCTGCTGACCGCCGCCGGCGCCCGCACCTACCCGTTGGTCTCGCGGGAACTGCGCGCGGTGCTGCCCACCCTGGCCGACGAACCCCCGTACAGCCACGTGGTGATCGGGGACTGCCGGGACACGCTGGACTACGCCGCGCTCGACGGGGCCTTCCGGGCCGTACGGGACGGGGCGCAGTTGCTCGCCCTCCAGACGGGCCGCTACTTCAAGCGGGCCGACGGGGATCACCTGGACACCGGCGCGGTGGTCTCGGCCGTCGCGTACGCCGCCGGAACCGAGGCCAGGGTACTGGGCAAACCGGCCACCGACTTCTTCGAGCTCGCGGCCCACTCCATGGACGTGCCGGTCACCGGGTGCGTGGTGGTCGGTGACGACGCCACGACCGATATCGCGGGAGGCCGCGCCGCCGGGCTCAGGACCGTACAAGTGCGCACGGGCAAGTACGAGGACCAACGGGCCGAAGGGCTGACCGGGCAGGCCACCCACGAACTGGACTCCGTGGCCGGGCTGCCGCAGCTCATCCGCGAGTGGGGCCTCCTGTGACCGTCTACTGGGTGGTCTGGGACGCCGGGGCGCACTGGGTCGTGGACCGGCTGGAACGCGAGGGCGCGCTGCCTGCCGTCACGCGGATGCGGGAGCGCGGGGTCTTCGCGGCGGCCCGCCCCGCACGCCCCAACTGCCAGACCCCGCCGTCTCTCGCGACCTTGTTCACCGGCGCCTGGCCGGCCGAGCACAAGGTCACCGGGTACACCGTGCCGGGTGCCGGGGAGGGCGTCGCCAGCCATGTCAGTGGCTTCTCGCCGGGCTTCCCGGCCGCGCCGCCGGTGTGGGAGGCGATGTCCGAGACCGATCTGACGAGCGCGCTGGTGCACGCACCCTGGGTCTTCGGTGCCGACGACCACGTCGGGCCGCACATCGACGGCGCGGTGGAGGCGTACAGCGGCCGGCTGACCCGGCATGCGCTGCGCACACTGGACTCCGGCCCCGGGGAGCAGCACTGGGACATCGGCGACTACCGCGTCGAAGCCGTGGTCGATCGGGCCCAGGACGGTTCGCAGCGGGTGCGGATCACCGGCGGCGAGCGGCTGCTGCTGGGGCCCGGCGGCGGATGGCAGCCCTTCGGACTGGACCGGCATCACGGCACCTGGGTGTGCTGTGTCCGGGTGGGCGAACGGCTGATGCTGGTGCACACGGGGGTCTGGCGGACGCGCACCGCCGGCCGCAACCCGAAGACACTGCACCGCCTCGCGCAGTCCCCGCCGTTCGCGGGAGAGGGAGTCGGACCGCTCTACCGCCAGGGGGTGTTCGGCCCCCGGCTGGCCGAGGGCGGGGACGGCTCGGCCGAGGAGGTCTTCCTCTCCTCGGTGGAGTGCGTGGCCCGGTCCTTCGGCGCTGTGGCCGACGCGGTCCTGGAGACCCACGACGCGGACCTGGTCGTCGTCTACCTGCCGATGACCGACGACGTGGGCCACGAGTTCCTGGGCTGGTGCGACGGGCGGAGCGCCGCCCACCGTCCGGACATCGCCGAGCGGGTGTGGTCGTACATCCGGCGCTGCTACACCTGGTCGGACGCGGTTCTCGGCCGGGTTCTCGACCGGGCCGGCCCGGAGGACACCGTGGTGCTCGGAGCGGATCACGGCATGGTCGGCAGCACTCACCTGGTGCATCTCAACGACCAGTTGGTGCGCGCGGGCCTGGCGGTGCGCGACTTCGACGGTGGTCTGGACCCCGAAGGTTCCCAGGTTTTTTATCATCCGGCGAACAACGGCTCCCTGTGGGCGGGCGAAAGCACGGCCGGTGATCCCGTACGCGCCCGCCAGGTCATGTCGCAGGCGCGGGCTGCCCTGTCCTCGATCACGGACCACGAGACTGGCCGCCCCGTGGTGGCGGGCTTCCTCGACCGCGACGGTGAGCCGCTCACCGGTGCACCGGCGGACCCCGCGGTGGCCTATGTCGCTCTGGCGGACGACTACCAGCCGAGTGCCCAACTGCTGGGGGACGGGGCGGTGGTGCGACGTGTCGCCAAGACCGGGGCCCATGTCGTCAACACCGGTGACAGCAGGCTCCACGCGGTCCACGCCGCGGTCGGCCCGGACATCCCGCCCGGCACGGCGGCGGAGGTCGTCGACAACACCCTGCCGGCCGCGCTGGTCCTCGGCCAGCTGGGCCTCGGCCCGGACGCCGCAAGCCTGTACCGCACCGGCCCTTTCGAACCGACCGACGAAAGATGATGGTTATGCCGTCCGGCTTTCCCCACTTCCTCTCTCCCGACGAGCTGACAGCCCGTCGACATGCGCAGGTGACGGCCTTCCTCGGGACGCGTGACCTGGACGCCGCGTGGCTGTCCGAGCTGATGCGCGAACGCGTCGGCGCGGGCCTGCTGCTGTTGACCAGCTCTCCCGTGCACGGACTGGCCAACTCGACCAGCGACCTGGACTTCATCCGAATACAGGAAGCCGCGATCGACGGCCCCCGGATATCCACCAAGATCTTCGAGAACGGGCACCACCTGGAGGTCGTGTCGTTCAGCGAATCCGAACTTGCATCGAACCTGGAGGAGTTGGACCGGCTCGCCGACCTCCCGGCAGCACAGAGCGTGGCCGGTTTCCGGGTCTGGGACAAGCAGCGGGAACCGCGCCGGAAGCAGACCGAGCGCATCGTCAACGGCATCGCGATGGACGGCTCCGCGCCGTACCTGCGGTGGCTGCCCGCCCTCAGCCGGGTCTGGAGTCGGGCCGCCCTGCAGACCGCGATCGAGCAGGCCGCGCACACCGCGCTGGCCGAAGCCGCGGGCGAGACGCGGGGGCGGGTGGGCTACGCGTACAACGTGCTGCTGCATCTGATGGACGGCCTGCTCTCACACCACGGCGACGTCTACACCACCCGCAAGTGGTACGTGCTGCGCTGGACCCGGTTGATGGCCGAGGGCGGCTGGCACGACGAGCGGCTCCAGTCGGCGGCCGCCGGCCTGGAGCGGCTCCGCAAGGACGTCCACACCTTCCTGGACCCCGCCACGGCCGCCGCGCCGGTGGCAGCGCCGTTCACCGAGCTGGTCGTGGACGCCGTACAGGCCACCGGCACCGCGCAGGCGGTCACGGTGGGCGTGGAGCTCACCGGACGGGTACGGGCCTTCCTGCCCGGTGCCGCGGTTGTGCTGGGGTCGGGCAGCGGAGTGGTGCTGCCGGGCGTCGGCGCCGAAACGGACCTGCCGTTCACCGATGGACCGGTCGGCCTGGACGAGCTGTCCACGCTCGACGCGCCGACCGCCGCCTCCCTGCTGCGGGCGCTGCGAGCGGGCGCGGCCCGGCTGCGCATCGGCTACCGGGGCGAGGAGACCGGGCGATGACGAAGCACACCGCGACAGACAGGAGCGACCGGAACATGGCCGAGTACCGGGACCGGGTGTCGTGCACCTCGCGCGGCGCGAGCGAGCTCACCGCCTTCCCGTCGGTACGGGCCGGGCACGTCATGGCGGGTCGGCAGACCGTCGAGGTCTGGGTGCAGGCCTCCTGGCTGATGCTGGCCGAAGGGCGGGCGTACATCGAGGATCTCGAAGGAGGTACCGAGCAGCCGCAGATGCAGCAGGCCGCCAAACTGCGCCTCCTGGAGCAACTGCTGGACATCGACCAGCGGCTGGCGGGGCGGGTCGCCGTGGACGACGCGCACTGCCTGGCGCTCGCGCTCGAGTACGGGATGCGCGAGGTGGTCGACGCGACCGGACCCGAGCTGGCCGAGGTGTTCGGCCTGCACGAGGAGTTCGGCGGCGGCAGCTGCGCCGTGGATGAGATCCACCTGCTGTGGGAGCGGCTGCTGGACGCCTTCCCCGGTGAGCTGCCCGACCGGCTGGTCGCCGAGGGGCAGCGGGACATGTTGCGGACCCTGCGGGTCTGGGCGGAGCTCGCCCGTACGGCCGGGCTCGACATCGGATTCCTGGCCCCGTTCATGAAGGCCGCCTGAGGCTGCCGGACACAGAAGTGAGGTGCACATGCCTGAGATCCAGGCGGACACGCTGATCGAGGGACGTACCCCGGACGAGGTGTGGGCGATCGTCAAGGACAGCTCGCTCGTCGCGTCCCGGGCCCGGCACGTGGTAGCCGTCCGGCCGCAGTCCGACCAGGACAGGACGTTCCGCGTCAACGAGTGGACCGTCCTGCTCAACGGCAGTGAGGTGACCTGGCGGCAACGGGAGGCCGCTGGGCCCGGGCTGCGGCTGCGCTTCGAGCAGACCGTCGGTGACCTGGAGAAGCTGTCGGGCGAGTGGTCCCTGACCGCGGCCGACACCGGCACCCGGATCGCGCTCGCTCTCGACTACGAGCTGGGCGTCGACGGCCTCGCGCCGCTGCTCGAACCCATCTGGTCCCAGTCCTTCCAAGCCCACGCGGACGAACTGCTGCGAGCCCTCACGGCCTGCGCCGCGTAACAGAGAGCGACCTGAGTATGAGTCTCTACCTGAACTTCCTGCACACCACCGTGCGGTTCGACGTGGCCGAGGACGCGGAGGGCACGTTCGAGCCCGTCCGCCGGTTCTTTCGGCACCTGATCTCGCCGGCCCCGGCCGGCGAGATCACCTTCTCCGTCGACGTACGTTCCTACGACCCGGACGCGGACATCGCCCCCGAAGTGTGGGAGCTGCCGCAGTCCGTCATCAGGCGCAGCAACGCCGCCGAGTTCAACTTCGACGCCCACGTCGTCGACACCGGCGGCCGCCGGCAGTACATCAACCGGGCCACACTGCTCGACGCCCCGGCCGACACCGCGGAGGACAACACCTTCCTGGTCCGGATCACCGAGCGGTCCACGGTGCAGATCCTCGACTTCGTGCGCGATCTCGTCATCAGGCACGAGGAGAACCGAGGCACCGTGGTGCTGCATGCCTCCGGCCTGCACCGGGACGGCCAGGCCGTGATCATTGCCGGGCCCAAGGGCGCGGGCAAGACCACCACCCTGCTGTCCGCCCTGCGCCGGCCGGGCTGGAAGTACTTCACCGGGGACAAGCTCTTCTGCACGATCGAGGACGGCGAGATCCTCGTCCACCCCTGGCGCGACTACCCGTATGTGGGGGTCGGCACGATCCGGGCCGACGCCCGCCTGGAGAAGCTGGTCCGCGACGGTGTCGACGACCGGATCGACACGTACGAGCCCAGCCACAAGATCCTCATGGACCCCGACGTCTTCGAGTCCTGGCTCGGCACGGAGTTCACGGCTGATCCCAAGCGGCTGGCCGCGCTGCTGCTGCCCGAGGTCAGACCCGGGGAGCCGCTGACCGTACGGCACCTGACGGACGGCAACGAGCGCTGGGCGTACCTGAACAAGATCGTGGACCGTCAGGTCGACACCACCTTCTTCACCTGGCAGACCTACCTGGTCCCCGACTACACGGCGTTCTACCGGGGCCTGGCCGAACTGCGCACGGTGCTCGGATCCGTGGACATGGTGCGGCTGCGCGGCACCCTCGACGTCGATCCGGACGCCGTCCTGACCCGGACCACCGAGAAGGAGAACGCACGATGAAGGTCGAGACTGGCCGCAGCCTGCGGATATCCGTGGTGGGCCTGGCCGGTGCGGGCAAGTCCACCTGCGCCTCGCTCATCGAGGAGTTCGCCGGGGACAAGGGACTGACCCACGCCCGGATCAAGCTCGCCAAGCCGCTGTACGACCTCCAGGAGCAGGTGTACCGCACGGCCGGCGGCTCGCTCCACGACGGTGCGCAGGACCAGATCCTGATGGAGGCGCTCGCCGACGCGATGCGGCGCATCCGCCCCGACTCGCTTGTCGCGGACTTCACCGCGCGCCTCGCGGACACCGACGCCGACCTCGTCGTCAACGACGATCTGCGTGACCCGCACGTGGACGCCCCGGCACTGCGCGGCCACGGCTTCCGCGTCCTGCGCATCACCTGCGACGAGGAGTTGCGCCGGCAGCGGCTGGCCGGCCGGGGGGATCCGTCCCGCGCCGACCGCTCGACCCGGGAGATCGACCTGATCACCCCGGACGCCGTGATCGACAACGCGGCGGGCCTGGACGAATACCGGTCCGCAGTCCACGAGTTGCTGGGGAGCTGGCTGTGATCCTGAGCGGACCGGAGATCCTGTCCGAGGTACGCGCCGGACGGATCCACATCGACGACTTCGACCCGGAGCGCCTGGAGCCGAACAGCTACGGCTTCCGTCTGGCCGACGACATCCTCTGGTACGAGCAGGACGTGATCGACTGCTTCGAGCCGCCGAAGGCCGAGCACGTGAAGATGGGCCCCGAGGGCATGGTGCTCGAACCGGGCCGCTTCTACCTCGGCGGCACCATGGAGGCGATGGGCAGCCCGCACTACGCGGCCACCCTCTACGCCTGCCGGTCCGCCTCGACCCTCGGTATCTGGATCCAGTTCTCCGCCCCGCTCGGGCACAGCGGAGCGGTCTTTCCGTGGACGCTGGAGATGAAGGTCGCGCACCCGGTGCGGGTCTATCCCGGGATGATGATCGGGAAGCTGGCCTTCTGGTCGATGCAGGGCGAGTCGGTCGGTTACGACGGCAAGTACACGGGCTCCACGTCCGCCGTGGCGTCCCGCTTCAGTCTGGACGCCCGTGTCTCAGATTGACCTCTTCCGGGTCCTGGCGGCGCTCGCCCTGCTGCTGGCTGCCGCGCACGGCATGGGGAGGATCTTCGCCCGGTTCCGGCAGCCACCCGTGATCGGGGAGATCCTCGGCGGGCTGCTGCTGGGGCCGACCGTACTGGGGCAGCTGCTGCCCCGGGCCGAGAACTGGCTGTTCCCCGCGGAGGGGCCGGTGGCCTCCGGGCCCGCACTGGTCTACCAACTCGGGATGCTCCTGCTGATGTTCACGGCGGGAGTGGAGATGCGGACGGTCTTCTCCCGGCGGGACGGCCGGTCGGTGGCGGTGATCGCCCTGGCCGGTATGGTCGTGCCCTTCGGGCTCGGGCTGCTGGCCGTCAGTGTCATCGACACCGAGGACCTCCTCGGGCCGGCCGACAACGTGTCCGCGCTGACGATGGTCCTGGCCTGCGCGATCGCCGTGACCAGCATCCCGGTGATCTCCCGGATCATGCTCGATCTGGGCATTATCCGGACCAGGTTCGCCAGGGTCGTCCTGTCCGTCGCGGTGGTCGAGGACGTCGTCCTGAACGTGATCCTCTCCGTGGCGCTGGGCATGGTCGCGGGCGGCGGGGAGGGCGGCTTCGGCCTTGCCCATACCGTGGGAATCACGTCGGCCAACGCCTCCGCGGCCTACCACTCGGTGGCCTCGGTGGCCTTCTTCGGATTGATGACCCTGCTGGCAGTGGTGCTGCGGCGGCGACCGGGTGGCACGGCCGGTGCCGCGGACCACCCGCTGGGCACGGTGGCCGTGCGCATGGCCGTGCTCCTGGCGGTGGCCGCGAGCTGTGTGTTCCTCGGAGTCGCACCCATGTTCGGTGCGTTCGTCGTGGGGCTGATGTCGGGCCTGGCCGGGCGAGGTTCGCAGAGCGAACCGCTGGGCCAGCTGAGGGGTTTTGCCGCCGGGTTCTTCATCCCCGTCTACTTCGCGATGGTCGGCCTGAAGCTCGACCTGGTCCATTCCTTCGACCTGTGGTTCACCGTGGGCTTCATCCTGGTGGCCTGTCTGGCGAAGGCGGCCAGCGCGTACGTCGGGGCCCGGCTGTCGAACCGGTCGAAGGCCGAGTCCCTCGACCTCGCCGTCGCGCTGAACGCACGAGGTGGCCCGGGCATCGTGCTGGCCACGGTCTCGTTCGAGGCCGGGATCGTCAACGCCTCGCTGTTCACGACCCTGGTGCTCACCGCCATCGTCACGTCGCAGATCGCCGGCTGGTGGCTCGAGCGGGCCGTGTCCCGAGGGGCGTTCGCCGCGGACCGTGCCCTTGCACCGCCGCCGCAGGATCCGAGCGGCAAGGCGCCTGTGGAGGCCAAGGCGGGCTGACCCGCCCGCCCCCTTCCTCTTCCACCTCAGCGACTCACGGGAGTCTCCTCTTGGACACGCAGACTCGATCCTTGCCCTCCACGACGACCAAGCACCTCTTCGTCACAGGGGGTGTCGCCTCCTCGCTCGGCAAGGGCCTGACCGCCTCCAGCCTGGGTGCGCTCCTGAAGGCACGGGGCCTGCGGGTCACGATGCAGAAGCTGGACCCGTACCTGAACGTCGACCCCGGCACGATGAACCCCTTCCAGCACGGCGAGGTGTTCGTCACCGACGACGGCGCCGAGACCGACCTGGACGTCGGACACTACGAGCGGTTCCTCGACGTCGATCTGGACGCCTCCGCCAACGTGACGACCGGGCAGGTCTACTCGCAGGTCATCGCGAAGGAGCGGCGCGGCGCGTATCTGGGCGACACCGTGCAGGTCATCCCGCACATCACCGACGAGCTCAAGCACCGCATCCGCCGGATGGCGACGGACGAGGTGGACGTGGTGATCACCGAGGTCGGCGGTACCGTCGGCGACATCGAGTCGCTGCCGTTCCTGGAGACCGTCCGCCAGGTGCGGCACGAGGTCGGCCGCGACAACGTCTTCGTGGTGCACATCTCGCTCCTGCCGTACATCGGCCCCTCGGGAGAGCTGAAGACGAAGCCGACCCAGCACAGCGTCGCCGCGCTGCGGAACATCGGCATTCAGCCGGACGCCATCGTGCTGCGCTGCGACCGTGAGGTGCCGACCGCGATCAAGCGGAAGGTCTCGCTGATGTGCGACGTCGACGAGGCCGCCGTGGTCGCCGCGATCGACGCCAAGTCGATCTACGACATCCCGAAGGTGCTGCACGCCGAGGGCCTGGACGCCTACGTCGTCCGCAAGCTGGACCTGCCGTTCCGTGACGTGGACTGGGCGACCTGGGACGACCTGCTCGACCGCGTCCACAACCCCGACCACGAGATCACCCTCGCCCTGGTCGGCAAGTACGTCGGCCTGCCCGACGCCTACCTGTCGATCACCGAGGCGCTGCGTGCCGGTGGCTTCGCCAACAGGACCCGGGTGACGGTGAAGTGGGTCGCCTCGGACGCGTGTGAGACCCCGGCCGACGCGGCCAAGCAACTGGCCGACGTGGACGGCATCTGCGTCCCGGGTGGCTTCGGCGACCGCGGGGTCGCCGGCAAGATCGGCGCGATACGGTACGCCCGGGAGAACAGGATCCCGTTGCTCGGGATCTGCCTGGGACTGCAGTGCGTCGTGATCGAGGCGGCGCGCAACCTGGCGGGTATCCCGGACGCCGACTCCACCGAGTTCGACGCGGCCACCGCCCACCCGGTCATCTCCACCATGGCCGAGCAGTTGGACGTCGTCGGTGGAGAGGGGGACATGGGCGGAACGATGCGCCTGGGCATGTACCCGGCGAAGCTGGCCGCGGGCTCGATCGTACGTGAGGCGTACGACGGCGAGGAGTACGTCGAGGAGCGGCACCGGCACCGGTACGAGGTGAACAACGCCTACCGCGCAGGGCTGGAGAAGAAGGCCGGCCTGGTCTTCTCGGGCACCTCGCCCGACAACCGGCTCGTCGAGTACGTCGAGTACCCGCGCGAGGTCCACCCCTTCCTGGTCGCCACCCAGGCCCACCCGGAGCTCCGCTCCCGCCCCACCCGCCCCCATCCCCTCTTCTCCGGCCTGGTCAGGGCCGCCGTCGACCGCATCACCGCCGCCCCTTCCGCGGTCACCCCCGCAGGTTCTGCCGCGGTCACCTCCGCACGTCCTTCCGCGGTCACCCCCGCACACCAGTAGAGGAGCCCCTCGTATGAGTACCCCTCAGGGCCACCGCCCGGTCGTCGCGATAGTCGACGCCTTCTCCACCGCCGCCCACCTCGCACCGCTTTTCCACGCACGGGGCTACGACTGCCTGCACGTGCAGAGCCTGGAGCAGCCGCCCGCCGCCTTCGGCGCGTCCTTCCGTCCCGGTGACTTCCTCGCCACCGTGGTCCACCGCGGCGACACGGCCGAGACACTGGCCGCCATCGCCCCGTACGCCCCGGTCGCGCTGCTGGCCGGTGCGGAGATCGGCGTCGAGCTGGCCGACGTACTCAGTGAGGCACTGGGGCTGCGGACCAACGGCACGGCGCTCAGCAGCGCCCGGCGGGACAAGTTCCGCATGGTGGAGACGGTCAAGGCCGCCGGGGTGCCGGCAGCCGACCAGATCCTGGCCACGAACCTGGACACGCTGCTGGGCTGGTACGGCGACACCGACCGGACCGTGGTCCTCAAGCCGGTCCGCAGCGCGCTGAACGACGGAGTGTCCTTCTGCGACACGGCTGATGAGGTGCGGGTCGCCTTCGAGTCGCTCGTCGGTGCCGACAGCGCAGTCGGGCTGCGCAACGACGCGGTGGTCGCCCAGGAGTACCTCGTGGGGGCCGAGTACTACGTCAACACGGTGAGCCTGGACGGCAAGCACTACGTGTGCGATCTGTGGAAGACCCAGCACCTCGGGGTCAACGGCGTGCGTGACCTGCTCGGCGGGTCGGCGCTGCTGGTCCGCCGGGGTCCGGAACAGGACCTGCTGACCGAGTACGCGTTCCGCGTGCTGGACGCGCTCGGCGTCCGCAACGGCCCGGCCCACACCGAGCTCAAGCTGACTCCGCGAGGCCCCCGGCTGATCGAGACGGGCGCCCGGGTGTGCGGCGCCATGCTCCCCCTGTTGACCCGGGCGGCGATCGGCGAGAGCCAACTGGAGTGGACGGTGCTCGCGTACACGGACCCGGAGGCCTTCGAGGCCCGTCGGCACACGGACTACGAGGTTGCCCGGCACGCGGTCTGCGTCAACATGGTCGCGCCCGAGGCGGGCAAGCTCGTCGACTACCCGAAGATGGCCGCTCTGCGCGGGCTGGAGAGCTTCCACGACGCCCTGCTGAAGGTGGAGCCCGGCGACGCGATCGCGCGGACGGTCAACGACCTTACGTACCCGATGCTCGTGCACCTCCTGCACGAGGTCGAGGGCGTGGTGACGCACGACTACATGACGGCCCGTCACCTGGACGGCGAGGGCTTCTACGATGTCGTCTAGCCGCCGTCTCGCCCTGGCCGCGGGGCCCCTGCTGGTGCTGGGCTACTGCGTCATCAACTCGACCAAGTCGGTGTTCGAGGGCGCTTTGGTCCAGGATCTCTCACCGGAGTTCATCGCCTTCAACTCCTTCGTCGTGGCCCAGGCCTTCTACTTCCTCACCCTGCGCGACAAGCGGGAGCTGAAGGCCGTGGTCAGGCGTTGTCTGCCGGACGTGGTGATGCTCAACATCTCCACCGCGGTCTGCTGGATCGCGGTGCTGTACGCGTTCACCGTCCTCGAACCGGCCATGGCCAACTCGGTGATCATCGGCCTGGGACCGATCGTCACCATCGTGCTCGGATTCAAGCTCCGGCCCGGCACGAAGGCGCTCCCGCTGGAGTTCGCCGCGGCCGGGGCGATGCTCGTCGCCATGGTGTATTTGCTGGTCACGGCCTCCAGCGGGGAGTCGGCCATCGGGGACGTGCCGACCGGGAAACTGGTCTTCGGGGTGGTGATGTGCGTGCTGACCACCATCTCGCTGTCAGGGGTGACGTACTACACGAAGCGGCTCGGCGACGCGGGGATGTCCGTGCGGCAGATGATGGCATCCCGGTTCGTTGCGCTGATCGCCGCGACCCTCGTCCTCCTCGTGGTGCGCGACAGCTTCGGTCCGTACTCCCCGGTCAATGTCGGAGCGGTCCTCGCGATCAGCCTCGTCGGCGTGATCATCTCGCTGTACCTGCTCCAGCAGGGCATCGTGCGGACCGAGCCCATCACGGTCTCGATGCTCTTCGGGACCAACTTGGTGATCACCTACGTGGTCCAGTTCGTGGACCCGCGGCTGCATCAGTCGCAGGACACCTTCTACGGCGTCCTCGCGATCTCCCTGGCCATGTGCCTGGGCACATGGGCCCGCTGGCGGGCGGGCAAGCGGGACGCCGGTGAGCCCGAGCAGGGCCGGACGGAGGAGACGGAGGTCAAAGCGTGACCGTACTCGCCCACCTCAGCGACCTGCACCTGGACGGCACCCCGGAGAGTCCCGAGCGCACGCGCCGGGCCGTGAACCATCTGACCGGCCTGCCGGGCACGGTGGACGCCGTGCTGATCACCGGGGACGTCGCCGACCGGGGCACCTTGGCGGAGTACCACCAGGCCCGCGAGGCCCTCGCCCCGCTCTATGAGCGGTATCAGGTGCTTCTGTGCCCGGGGAACCACGATTCCCGGCCGGAGTACCGGGAGGTGCTGCTCGGCGACTGCGGGACGGCGCCGGTCAACGAGGTCCGGGACGTCGCCGACGTCAGGGTGCTGACGTGCGACTCGTCGATACCCGGCCGGTCCGAGGGCCTGCTGGAGCCGGAGACGCTGAGCTGGCTGGACGACGCCCTTGCCGCCGCACCCGACCGGCCGAGTTTCGTCGCCTTCCACCACCCGCCCGTGACGCTCGGCCTTCCGTACACCGACCGCATCGGACTGCGCGAACCGGACGCCCTGGCGAAAATTCTCGAACACCACGTGCAGGTGGTCGCCGTGCTCTGTGGCCACGCACACACGGCGGCCGCGACATCCTTCGCCGGCCGCCCGCTGCTGTGCGCCCCCGGCATCGTCTCGACGGCCCTGATGCCTTGGGAACAGGACCACGACGCTTCCTGGCAGACCCACAGCGCCCCACCCGCACTCATGTTCCACCGCTACGAGGAGGGCCGGCTCACGAGCCACGTCCGCGCGGTGTGAGACCGGCTTGCGGTGCCCGGCTGCGGGCCCCGGTCATGTGCACCGGTCCTCCGCCGAGGACGAGGGTCCCGGGTCGGTCACCTCTGCCGACCCGGGCCCTCATGCGTCCACGGAAGCCGGCCACGGCGGCGACACTCCCCCGAGCAACGCGTTGTACGCGCACCCCCGGGGCCGGCTCCGATGATGTGATCACATCAGAGTCGGCCAACGGATCGCTAACATATGGCCAATGGTTCTCCGCTACGGACGGCGGGACGGGAGACGATGGCCGCCAGGCGCGGCGAGAGTGGCGGAACACCGCCGTGAGGAAGGCTGTGGGACGGCGTGAAGCGGTACGGGCTGCGGTTCGGGCTGCTGGGGCCGCCGGTTCTCTACGGCGCCGGCTCCGGCGGTGATCGCCCCGGTGGTGATCGCCCCGGTGGTGATGGCTCCGGGGACGATGGGTCCGGTGGTGATCGCATCGGCGGGGGCGGCGCGGGTGGCCGCCCCGAGGTCGCCGTGGTGCGGACCGTCTCCGGGCCCAAGTCGCGGGCCCTGCTGGCCGCGCTGCTGCTCGACGCGGGACGGGCCGTCTCCGTCGACTCCCTCAAGGACGCGCTGTGGGGCGGTGCCCGGCCACCGTCCGCCCATGCCTCCCTGCACAATCACGTCACCCGGCTGCGGCGGCTGCTCGACGAGCCCGAACGGCTGCGGACCGTGCCCACCGGCTATCTGCTGCGGGTCGAGCAGGGGGAACTCGACGTCCATGTCTTCGACTCCCTCACCACCGAGGCGCGCGCCGCGCACGCCGGCGCGGAGTGGGCACGAGTCGTACGCGCTGCCACCGCCGCGCTCGCGCTCTGGCGTGGTGCGCCCCTCGCCGGCCTCCCGGCCGAACTGGGCGGCTACGCCCTCGCGCAGCGGCTCCGGGAGGCGCGCCTGCTGCTCCTCGAGTGGCGTTCCGACGCCGAACTGGCCCTCGGCGGCACACGACCCGCCGGACTGGTACCGGAGCTGGCCGCGCTCGTCGCCGAGTACCCGCTCCGGGAGGCGTACCACCGCCAGCTGATGCTGGCCCTGCACCGCAGCGGCCGGCAGGCCGAGGCGCTCGCCGTCCACCGCGATCTGCGCGCCCGTCTGGTCGAGGAACTCGGCGTCGAGCCGGGACCGGCGGTCGCGGCAGCGCATGTGGAGGTGCTGCGCAGCACCGGTTCCGGGGGGTACGGGCTCTCCTCGGCGTCCGATTCGGCTGCCGGCTCCGAGCCCACCGCAGATCACGACTCCACGGCCGTTCACTCCGCCGCCGGCCCCGTCTCCGCCGCCGGCCCCGTCTCCACCCCCACCTCCTCCACCGCCGGCGAAACCTCCGCTTCCGCCTCCGGCTCCATGTCTGCGTCCGGGGACTCGGCCTCGTCCCAGCCGAGGCCGGCGCAACTGCCTCCGCCTCCCGGCCACTTCACTGGACGCGTGGCCGTGTGCGACGAGCTGCGGCGGACCCTCGCCGTCGGGCCGCGGCCCGGCGTCACCGTGATCAGCGGTATGGCCGGCGTCGGCAAGAGCGCCCTCGCCCTGCATGTCGCCCACACCCTGAAGGAGCGTTTCCCGGACGGCCAGTTGTACATCAACCTGCACGGCGCCACCCCGGGCATGACCCCGCTCACCTCCTGCCAGGCGCTCGCCGCGCTGCTGCGGGACCTCGGTGCCGATCCCGGGAGCATCCCCGAGCACTCCGACGCCGCGGCAGCCCTGCTCCGTTCCCTGCTCGCGCCCACCCGCACCCTTCTGGTCCTGGACGACGCCGCGCACGCCGCGCAGGTACGGCCGCTGCTGCCGGGCGGTCCGGGCTGCGCCGTGCTGGTCACCAGCCGCTCACCGCTCACCGCTCTCGACGGTGTCCGGCGCTTCCCGCTCACCCCGCTCTCCGGCGAGGAGAGCGCGGCCCTGCTGCGCGCCGTCTCCGGACGCGACGGCCGGGACGGGCGCGAGAGTCCCGACGGGCTCCGGGCCGATCATCCGCTCGTCGAACTCACCGGCCGCCTCCCGCTCGCGCTGCGCGTCGTCGCCGCCCGACTCGCCGCCCGCCGCGCCCTCACCCCGGACGTGCTCGCCGGGCAGCTGGCGGCCGCCGGGGGACGGCTGCACCATCTGGAGTACGACGACCTGAGCGTGCGCCGCTCGCTGGCCCATGCGCACGGCGCGCTCGCCGCCTCCGACCGCCGGGCCGACCGGGACGCGGCCCTCGCCCTGCGCCGGATCGGCGCGCTCGACCTGCCCTCCTACGGGGCGCCTCTGCTGGCCCGGCTCACCGGCACGGACGAGCGACGCGCCGAGGCCGCCCTCGACCGGCTCGTGGACGTCGCCCTCCTCGAGGAGGCAGCCTACGGCCGCTACGCCCCGCACGACCTGGTGCGCGAGTTCGCCCGAGAGGAGGCCGCCGGGGAGGAGACGGGAAGCGGGGAGTCCGCCCTGGCGGACGATGCGGGTGGCGCCGGTTCGGCCGGCGGAGCGGATGCCGTCGAGACCGCCCTGCGCTGGTACGCCGCCGTCGCCGAACGCGTCCTCACCGCGATCGTCGAACCGGGCCCCGACCAGGACGACCGCCGTCGCCCCACCGCCGCCCAGCCGCCGGAGCATGCGCGGTACGTGGACTCGGTCCCGCCCTTCGCCGCTCCGGAGGACGCCTTCGCCTGGGGCGACCTGGAGCTGGCGAACATCGTCGCACTCGTCGAGCGGTACACAGTCCACGGCATATCCGACACCGACACCGACACCGACGCCGACGCAGCCACCAGCGCCGACACCTACGCCGGCCCCGCCACCCGCACAGGCACCGCCCCCGCCCCCGACCCGGCCGCCCGTGTCCGTCTCGGTCATCTCTCCGCGCTCGTCCGGCTCTTCTTCCCGTACGCCCAACGCAGCGGCCGGGTCGCCGAGATGGAGGTGCTCGCCCGGGCCGGGCTCGGCCTCGCGCGCCGGCTCGACGACGGGGCCGCCGAGGCGCACGCGCTCGGTGACCTGGCCAATGTGCAGTTCCTGACCGGTCGGCACAACGACGCCCTCGCCCTCAACGACCGTTCGCTGGACCTGTGGCGGCGGCTCGGCAGCGTCTCCCGGATCCGCCGCTGTCTCAACAACCGCGGGCTGCTGCTCGAAGGGCTCGGCCGGCACGCCGAGTCGGGCGAGGCGCTGCACCAGAGCCTGGCGTACTCACGGCAGCTGCACGACCCGTACGGCGAGGCGATCACCCGCAGCCATCTCGGCAACCTCTACGAGCACACCGACGCCCGCGCCGCCATCGAGGAGCACCGGCGCTCCCTCGCCATCGGCGACGAGATCGGCAACGTCATCGTGCAGCACACCGCGCACTGCAACATCGGCTACGCCCATCTCACCCTCGGCGAACCGGATGCCGCCGCGGGCCACTTCGAGGAGAGCCTGCGTATTCTCGGCGGCCACGGCAACTGGCACGGGGAGTCGCAGACGAGGCTCGGTCTGGTCCGCGCCCTGCGGCTGCTCGGCCGCACCGAGCGGGCCCTGCACGAGTGCACGGAGCTGCTGAGCCGCGCCGACGCCCGCGCGGACCGGTACACCGGCGGGCTCGCCCGCCACCAGCAGGGACTGCTGCTGCGGGAGCACGGGCGCGGGACGGAGGCGTACGAGCAGTGGCGCTCGGCCCTCGCCGCGCTGGACGGCACGGACGCCGCAACGGCGGTGGCCGAACTGCGGGAGCTGCTGGCCGACGGGGACCGCGGGCCCGCGGTGACGGATCCGCGCGGCGGCGAGCTCACAGCCGCCGACCGGCAGTGACCCCGCCGTTCACTTGGCGTCCGCATAGCACTCGACCACCGCCGTCGTGAACGGAAACCGCACCGGCGTCTCGCCGAACGTCAGCCGGCCCGCCAGGTCCGCTGCCTCCCGGATGGCCGCGACGACCGCGTCGGCCTCCTCGGCGGGACAGTGCACGATCACCTCGTCGTGCTGGAAGAAGACCAGCTCCGCCGCCATGTCCGCACACGTCCGCCGGAGTGCCGCGAGCAGCAGCAGGGCCCAGTCCGCCGCGCTGCCCTGCACGACGAAGTTGCGCGCGAACCGGCCGCGGGCGCGGGCGTCGGTGGAGGCGTACCCGGGCACCCACTGCCGCTCGTCCTGCCGGTCCCCGGAGCCGGAGTCGTCTTCCAGGCCGGGGATGCCGGCCTCCTCCGCCGTCCCCTCGCCCACCCCCGCCCCCACCGCGGGCGGACAGGTGCGCCCCAGCCAGGTGCGGACCAGCCGGCCCTCCTCTCCCGCGCGGGCCGCCTCGTCGACGTAGCCCACGGCGCGGGGGAAGCGGCGTCTGAGCAGGGCGAGGTTCCTCAGCCCGTCGCCGGAGGTCTGGCCGTAGACCGCGCCGAGCACGGCGAGCTTGGCCTGGTCGCGGTCGCCGGAGAAGGCCCGGTCGGAGACGGACTGGTAGAGGTCGGTCTCCCGCCCGGCCACCTCCATCAGTCCGGGGTCTCGGGAGATCGCCGCCAGGACGCGCGGCTCCATCTGGTCGGCGTCGGCGACGACGAGGCGCCAGCCCGGGTCGGCGACGACGGCCCGCCGGATCACCTTGGGGATCTGCAGCCCGCCCCCGCCGTTGGTCACCCACCGCCCGGTGACCGTGCCGCCGGCGAGGAACTCGGGGCGGAACCTGCCGTCCCGCACCCAGTCCTGCAGCCAGGACCAGCCGTGGGCGACCCAGATCCGGTACAGCTTCTTGTACTCGACGAGCGGTTTCACGGCCGGGTGGTCGACCGACTCGATCTCCCAGCGGCGCGTGGACCGGACCCTGATCCCGGCCTGGGCGAACGCCCTGATCACATCGGCCGGAAGGTCGGGGCGCACCCGCCGCCCGAAGGCCGCGGACACCTCCTCCGCCAGCTCCGCCAGGCGGCGCGGCTCACCGCCGCCCGCGTACCGCTCGCCGAGCAGGTCGTGGAGAACCCCGCGGTGCACGTCCGCCCGCCAGGGCAGACCCGCGCGGTTCAGCTCGGCGGCCACCAGCATCCCCGCCGACTCGGCCGCCGTCAGCAGCCGCATCCGGTCGGGGTGCGCCGCCCGCTCGTGCCGTCGCTGCTGCTCGGCGTAGACGGCGAGCAGGTCCGTCAGGGGCAGGTGGACGCCCTGGGGCTCGAACAGCGGTGACTGCGCACCCGGTTCGGCCGGCCGCTGCGGCGGGTCGGGCGGGACCGGGCCGCCGCGCAGCCGGGCCAGCGCGGCGGCGGCCGACCGCGGCTCGCCGTACCGCCCCTCGTGGCCGAGGAGGAGGATCTCGGCGTCCTCGATGTCGTAGCACCGCTCCACTCGCACCCCCGCGGCGAGCAGGCGCGGATAGACCTCGGCGGTGGACCGCCACACCCACCGGGCGACCTCCGGACGGCTCCGCACCGCCTCGGCGAGGCCGGCCTCCCGCCGCACCGGTCCGGCGGGCAGCCCGTCGGGGCCGAGGGGGGCGACCTCGACCTCCACGCCACCGTCCTCGGCCTCGGCGAGCGCCCACCGGTCGGCCATGCTGCGAGTGTCGCAGGAGGGACTGACAACGGCCCGGGGCCCGCCTGCCGCTGCCGGCCGGACGCTCCGCGGTCTCCGCACGGCGCTTCGGGGTTCGGCGCGGCCCCGCGGTGCTGGGGCGCCGCGCTGGGGCGCCGCTTCGGGGTTCGGCGCGGCCCTGGGGTTCTCGGGCGCTGCTCCCGGATCTTCGGGCGCTGCTCACGGGTTTTCGGGCGCTGCTCCGGGGGCCTCGGGCTCCTTGAGGAACTCCGCGAGCACCGCGGTGACGTAGCGCTCGATCTGGTCCTTGCCGAGGCCGAGGCCGCTCAGCGTGCCCTCGCCGTTCTCGTGCTCCAGCAGGGCGAGGAGGATGTGCTCGGTGCCGATGTAGTTGTGGCCGAGGCGCAGGGCCTCGCGGAAGGTGAGCTCCAGGACCTTCTTGGCCGCCTGCCCGTAGGGCACCAGCTCCGGGACCTCCTCGGCGGCCGGCGGCAGCGCGCCGAGCGCCGCCCCGCGCACCGCGTCGGGGGAGACGCCCTGCGCGGCGACGGCCTTGACGGCCAGGCCGTCCGGCTCGTGCAGCAGACCGAGGACGAGGTGCGCGGGCAGCCCCTCCGCGGTCCCCGCGGCCCTGGCCTCGTTGTGGGCGGCCATCACCACGTTGCGCGCGCGGGGCGTGTACCGGCTGAAGCCCTCGCCGGGGCCGATGTCACCGGACTCCTTCGGCACGAAGCGCTTCTGCGCCGCCTGCCGCGTGACGCCCATCCTGCGGCCGATGTCCGTCCAGGACGCGCCCGAACGCCGGGCCTGGTCCACGAAATGACCGATGAGATGGTCGGCGACCTCACCGAGGTGCTCCCCGGCGATCACCGCGTCCTGGAGCTGTTCCAGCGGCTCGGCGTGTGCCTTCTTGATGGCCTCGATCAGGTCGTCGAGGCGCACGGATGACGTGACGGGGGATGACGTGACGGGGGATGACGGGGTGCTGGGGTTCGTCGTCATGCGTCAACCGTAGGTTGCACCCTCTGGAGTGTCAACCAAGAGTTGACAGTCCTGGTGAGTCCCGGCGGGCGTGGCACCATCACGGGGTGAGTACGCCCAGCACCGTCGACCGCGCCCTGAGGGCCGCCCTGTACGACACCGCCGACGCGAGCCTCGACACGGCCGCCTCACTGCTCGCGGCCGACCCCGGGGCGGACGCCGAACTGACCGGGCGCGGCGTGGGGTTCGTGGCCGCGGCATGGGCGCGCGGCTGGCAGCCCGCCGACGTCGTACGCCTCGTACGGCGCGAACTGGACGACGTACACCTGCACCTGGTGGCGGAGCTGGTCCGGGCGCAGGCGCGGGACGACCGCCCGCGGGGCCCGCGCTGGGCGGCACAGCTCGACGACCTGCCCGACCGGGGCGCGCACCCGGCCCCGCGCACCGACCGGTTCTCGCACGCCACTGCCGTGCTGGAGCTCTACCGCCTGCTGCTGCGCCTGCCCGCGCTGGAGTCCCTGGACGAGCACCGGAGCGAGCCCCGGGCCGGTTCCCGGAGCGAACCCCGGGCCGGTCACCGCACCCTCGCCCGCATCCGCGCGCTGCTCGCCAAGGCGGAGGCCACCGGCTATCCGGAGGAGGCGGAGGCGCTCAGCGCCAAGGCGCAGGAGCTGATGGCCCGGCACAGCATCGACGAGGCCCTGCTGTCGGCCCACGCCCCCGCGCCCGACACCCCCGCTGCCTGCCGGATCGGCGTCGAGCCGCCCTACGAGCAGGCCAAGGCGGTACTGCTGGACGCGGTCGCGGACGCCAACCACTGCCGGGCGGTGTGGAACGAGGCGTTCGGATTCTCCACCGTCGTCGGCTTCGAGGCCGACCTGGAGGCGGTCGAGCTGCTGTACACCTCGCTGCTGGTGCAGGCCGAGGCGGCGATGACGAAGGCGGAGGCGGCGCAGAGGGCGGGCGGCCGGAAGCGGACCAAGACCTTCCGGCAGTCCTTCCTGGCGGCGTACGCCCACCGCGTCGGCACCCGGCTGCACGCCGCGGCGGCGGCACCGGTGAGCGAGGACCTGCTGCCCGTGCTCGCCACCCGCGAGGTCGCGGTCGTCGGCCGTGTGGAGCGGATGTTCCCGGAGACGACCACCACCCGGATGCGCGGCGTCACCGACGCCGCGGGCTGGACGGCGGGCACCGACGCGGCCGACCGCGCCCGAGTCCGTTCCCGCCGCCCGCTGTCATAGCCCGCGGCACTCCAGGGCGCGCCCGTCGTCAGTTCGGGGGGAGGGGATCCCTGGGGCCGGTTGCTGTCAGTGCGGGGCGTCCTGGGGCGGCGGTCGTCAGTCCGAGGGCGCCCGGGCCGGCCGCCGCCAGGGGACATGCCCCGGTGCTCAGCCGAGCCCCTCCGTGGGCAGTCCCGGCGGCAGCGAGCCGCCCTCGGCCTTGGTGTACGTCTCCGTGCCGAGGCCGCCCTCCCAGTCGATCTTCAGCGTCGTCCCGTCGACCGACTCGACGGTCCCGCGGGCCCGGTCCTCGCTGCCGTCGGTACAGGTGAGACGGATCGTGCGGGTGCCGTCGGCCTCGCCCGCAGTGCCGCTGCACACGGTGCCGCCGGTGGCGAAGAGACCGGCCTGGCTGCCGGTGACCACCAGGGCCACCGCCTTGCCGTCACTGGTGGCGAGCCAGCTGCCCGCCAGCTCACCGGCCGCACCGGACGCCGAGCCGCCGGTGTCCCCGCCCGTGCCTCCGCCGCCTCCGCCGGTGTCCGCGCTCGCGGTGGCGCTGGGCGCGGCCCTGTCGTCGGAGCCGTCGCCGGAGTCCGGATCCCCGCCGTCGCTGCACGCGGTGAGCGCGAGAGCGCACGCCACCCCCGCCGCGACGGCCGCACCCCGTACGCGCCGCCGCCGGGTGCCGGTCCTCGTACGCGCCGTGCCTTCCACAGTCCCCAGCGTCACCGGAAGCTCCAAGCTGTTGCCGTACGGACGGACCGGGGCGGCCGGACGGGCCGCCCCGCAACAGCGGCAAGCTACCAGGAGGCCTTCCGGACCCCCGGAAGGTGCCCGGCATGTGCCTGTTCGCGCAGGCTCACCCGGGAGAGCCCGAAGGAGCGGAGGTAGCCGCGCGGTCGCCCGTCCGTCTGGTCGCGGTTGCGCACGCGCGTGGGGCTGGCGTCCCTGGGCTGCCGGCGCAGCTCCCGCTGGGCGGCGAGCCGTTCGGCGTCGGTGCTGGACGGCCTGCGGATGACCTCCTTCAGCTCGGCCCGGCGGGCCGCGTACCGGGCGACGGTCTCGCGCCGCTGCTCGTTCTTCGCGATCTTGCTCTTCTTCGCCATCAGACCTTCACCCCCCGGGCCCGGATCCGGGCCACTGCGGCCTCGATGCCGATCGCGTCGACGGTCCTGATCGCCCTGGCGCTCAGCCGCAGCCGGACGTGCCGGCTCTCGCTCGGCAGCCAGTAGCGCTTGCTCTGGATGTTCGGGTCGAACCGGCGGGAGGTGCGCCGGTGGGAGTGGGAGATGCGGTTGCCGAAGCCGGGCCGGGTGCCGGTCAGCATGCAGTGGGCGGACATGGGTGACGTACCTCTCCTCGAGTGCAGTCGTTAATGGAATTCATTTTCAGTAAGGTACCAGCTATGGCACGCAACGAACTCCGACCGGTCATCAAGCTCCGGTCCACCGCCGGGACCGGCTTCACCTACGTGACCCGCAAGAACCGCCGCAACGACCCGGACCGGCTGACCCTGCGCAAGTACGACCCGGTCGCCGGCCGCCACGTCGACTTCCGAGAGGAGCGCTGAGCCACCGCCATGCGCAAGGGAATCCACCCGGAGTACGGCCCCGTCGTCTTCCGCGACCGGGCCGCGAACCACACCTTCCTCACCCGGTCGACGCTGTCCGCCGTGCCCACCGGCAAGACGATCGAGTGGGAGGACGGGCAGACCTACCCGGTCGTCGACGTCGAGATCTCGAACGTCAGCCACCCCTTCTACACCGGCACCGCCCGCGTCCTGGACACCGCCGGACGCGTCGAACGCTTCGAGCGCCGCTACGGAAAGCCGGGCGGCGCGCCGGGCGGGAAGCGGGGCGGAGCGTGAGCCCGTCGCCGGCGCTGCCGGTGGTGATCGTCGGCGGACTGCACGCCGACGCCCGCCGGGACGCCGTGGCCCGGCTGCTGGCCGACGTGCCCGGCAGTGTCGTGCTCCACCACGACCTGGCTACGGCCACCGCGGGCACCGTCGTCCGCACCGTCCGGGACGCCTCCGGCACCCTCTCCACCGGCGAGGCGCCCCTCGTGAACGACTGCGCCTGCTGCGCCCTGCGCGAGGACCTGGTGCCCGAGCTGGAACGGCTCGCCGACGCCGGGACCGCCCCGCTCGCGATCGTCGAGCTGTGGGACTCCGTCGAGCCCAAGGCGATGGCCGAGGTGGTCACGGCCGGCGGCCTCACGGTCACCGGTGTGATCACCGCCGTCGACCCGGCGCTGGTGCTGCCGTACCTCGGCAACGGCGACGACCTCGCGGAGGGCGGCCTCGCCGCCGCGGCCACCGACCAGCGCACCGTCGCCGACACCTTCGCGCGGCAGCTGGAGTACGCCCCCGTCCTCGCCGTCGCCGACTCCCCGGAGGCCGACGACGAGGACCGGGAGCTGCTGGCCCAGCTCCACCCGACGGCCCGCCAGGTCCCGATCGGGACCTGGCCGTCAGGTTCGCCTGCCTCCCAGCCCGCCTCCCCGTCCGCACCCCCGCAGGCCTCCCTCCTCGCCCGGGCCGCGCGCGCGGGCTTCGACGCGGAGGCTGCGGGCGCGGCCCAGCACCCGGCCTGCGCCCTGCTGCCCGCGGACGCCGACGCGCACGGCGTCGCGACCCTGGTCTGGCGCCGGCGCCGCCCCTTCCACCCGGAGCGGCTCTACGCGGCGCTGGAGGACCTGACCTGCGCCGCCGCCCGCAGCCGGGGGCGGTTCTGGCTCGCCGACAAGCCGGACACGCTGCTGCACTGGGACGCCGCGGGGGGTGCGCTGTGTGTCGAGGGCGCCGGGCCCTGGCTGGCCGCGCTGCCCGACGCCGCCTGGGAGATGGTCCCGCCGGTGCGCCGCGCCGCCGCCGCGCTGGAGTGGCATCCCGAGCACGGCGACCGCTGCCAGCACCTGGTCTTCACCTCCCCCGGCCTCGACCGCGACGGACTCGAACGGCTCCTGGAGTCCTGCCTGCTGACCGACGCCGAGTACGCCGCCGGACGCGACGCCTGGCTGCACCTGCCGTCCGCCTTCGACACCCTCCTGGAGGTCTGAGCCCCGTGCCCCGCAAGAGTGACCGCAAGCCCGCCAAGTCCCGGCCCAACCCGCTGGACCAGGCCGGGGTGACGTACATCGACTACAAGGACACCGAGCTGCTGCGGAGGTTCATCTCCGACCGCGGCAAGATCCGCAGCCGCCGCGTCACCCGCGTCTCGTCCCAGCAGCAACGCCAGTTGGCGCGGGCGATCAAGAACGCCCGCGAGATGGCGCTGCTGCCCTACGCCACCCGCTGACGGCCCGTCCGCCGTCCCCCCCAGCAGGGGCCCGCCGTTCACCGGCGGGCCCCTGCTGGTGTTGCATGGTCACCGGTTCGCTGGGCAGACGGCTGGAACGTCTTCATTGACACGAGCGTCAATGAAGGCGGGGCCTTCGGTAAGCGGTGGCCAAAGCGCATGCCAAGGCGGAGCCAAAGCTGTAATCGAGGAAACACCCCTCGTGCACGTGCATCTGCCCATGCATCCGCACGTGAACGGAGTTATGATCCGGTTCAGTTGACCACTGCATCAATGGCACCACCAGCCAGTGCACATCAGTCAGTGCACACCAGCCAGTGCACACCGGCACCGGGGAGCGACCTGTGAACCACGACGTGTACGACGTGTCCGACGTGCACAACGGCATCGCGGCCACGAAGCTCCACGGAGTGGCCTGGCAGAAGAGCCGGCACAGCAACTCGCAGGGGTCCTGCGTGGAGTTCGCGCGGCTGCCCGGCGGGGACGTGGCCGTGCGCAACTCCCGTTTCCCCGACGGCCCCGCACTGGTCTACACCCGCGCCGAGATCGAGGCGATGCTGCTGGGCATCAAGGACGGCGAGTTCGACCATCTGATCGTCGGCTGACCGTCGCCCGTCGCCCGGCCCGTCGCCCGTCGCCCGGCGTCTCGGCCGACGGGCGGCGGCGTCTGCTGACCGCCGCCGGCCGACCGTCCCCGGCCCGCGCCGCCGCATCCGCCGGACCGCAGCCACCGGTGACCGACCGGTCACCAGGGGTGACGCGCGTAGAAACGCCACAGGGCGCGACGCGGGGCCGCCGTTCAGTCCGAGGGGGCGGGCAGTGGCAGCCGGAACAGCGCCCAGACCACCTTGCCGCCCAGGCCGCCGGCCATCGGGTGCCAGCCCCAGCTGTCGCTGAAGGAGTCCACGAGGAACAGGCCCCGGCCCGACTCGGCGGAGAAGTCGTCCGCCTCCCGGGCCACCGGGCTGTCCTGGCTCGGGTCGCGCACCGCGCACACCAGCCGCTCCGTCCAGCGCAGCAGGTGCAGCCGCACGGGCGGACTCTGCTCGGCTCCGGCCACCGCACCGTCGAGCTGACCGTCGAGCTGCTGTACGGCACCGGCACCGGCGCCGGCGCCGGCCGGGAGCGCGTGCCGCAGGGCGTTGGTGACCAGCTCGGAGACGACCAGACAGGCGTCGTCGAAGCGGTCGCCCGTGTCCCAGCCGTCCAGGGTCCGCCGGGTGAACCGTCTCGCCTCGCGCACCGCTTCGTAGCGGGCGGGCAGAGCGCAGGAGGCGGCGTTCGACACGGCCGCGGGGTCCAGTGGCGGAAGGCCCTGCCGTAACGGCTCGAGCATGGTCGATCCATTCGTCCCCATGCGAGGCACTCCCGGGAATTCGCGGTCGTAGCGAGGCGGCGCGGTGGTGCGGGACCATGGTTTCGGATGCGTACCGCAGATGCAAGGGCAGATGCACGTGCACGTGACCGAAATGGGCATGCCCGTACCGCTTGTTGGCCAAATTTTCCGTCATCTTCATGCCCCCTCCCTCCCGCCCCACACCGGCGCCACTCGCTCTCCGTGGCCACTGCGTGCCGGAACCTGCGCGGATTCTTTGGCCCGATTCCGTTTCCGTAACCGTTCGAGTACTGCTCGGAGTGTTTTAGTGGCAGACTGCGGGCCCTGAAGACGGTTGGGGAGGCTGGCGAACGTGAGCGCGGGAGAGCCCGGATCGGTGGTGCGGCGCATGCTGCTCGGATCACAACTCAGGCGACTGCGTGAGGCGCGGGGGATCACGCGCGAGGCGGCGGGGTACTCCATCCGCGCCTCCGAGTCGAAGATCAGCCGGATGGAGCTGGGCCGGGTGAGCTTCAAGACGAGGGACGTCGAGGACCTGCTCACCCTGTACGGCATCGCGGACGAGCAGGAGCGCGCCTCCCTGCTGTCGCTGGCCAAGGAGGCCAACGTGGCGGGGTGGTGGCACAGTTACTCCGACGTGCTGCCCAGCTGGTTCCCGACCTATGTGGGCCTGGAGGGCGCGGCCTCGCTGATCCGGGTGTACGAGGTGCAGTTCGTGCACGGGCTGCTGCAGACCCCGGACTACGCCCGCGCGGTCGTCCGGCGCGGCATGAAGGGCGCGAGCGACGCCGACGTCGAACGGCGGGTGGCGCTGCGCCTGGAGCGGCAGAAGTACCTCGTCTCCGAGAGCGCCCCGGAGTTCCACATCGTGCTGGACGAGGCCGCGCTGCGCCGGCCGTACGGCGACCGCGCCGTGATGCGCGGGCAGCTGCAGCACCTGATCGAGATGTCCGATCGCCCCAACGTCCGGCTGCAGGTCATGCCGTTCGGCTTCGGCGGGCACTCCGGCGAGAGTGGCGCGTTCACGATCCTCAGCTTCCCGGAGTCCGACCTCTCGGACGTCGTGTACCTGGAGCAGCTCACCAGCGCCCTGTATCTGGACAAGCGCGAGGACGTGGCCCAGTACGAGAAGGCGCTCAAGGAGCTCCAGCAGGACAGCCCGGGACCGGACGAGAGCCGGGACCTTCTGCGGGGACTCCTTCAACTCTCCTGAAACGCAAGTACGATGACATGTGATCAGATCATCATGCAGGGCGGCGACCGGGTCGCATCGGCAGCAAGGGATTGAGGGATCACATTGTCGTCGTACTTCACCCACCTGGCTCTGCAGTACATCGACGGTGAGTGGCGCCAGGGCACCGGCTCCTGGGACATCATCGACTTCAACCCGTACGACAGCGAGAAGCTGGCCTCGGTGACCATAGCCACTGCCGACGAGGTCGACGCCGCGTACCGGGCGGCCGAGCGGGCGCAGAAGGCATGGGCCGAGACCAACCCCTACGCCCGGCGCGCGGTGTTCGAGAAGGCGCTGCGGCTGATCGAGGAGCGCGAGCCGGAGATCACCGAGGCGATCATCGCCGAGCTGGGCGGCACCCGCCTGAAGGCCGCCTTCGAGCTCCACCTCGCCAAGGAGTTCCTGCGCGAGGCGGTGCACCTGGCGCTGCGCCCCGAGGGCCGCATCATCCCCTCCCCGGTGGACGGCAAGGAGAACCGCGTCTACCGCGTCCCGGTCGGCGTCGTGGGCGTCATCAGCCCCTTCAACTTCCCCTTCCTGCTGTCCCTGAAGTCGGTCGCCCCGGCGCTCGCCCTCGGCAACGGCGTGGTCCTCAAGCCCCACCAGAACACCCCGATCGTCGGCGGCACCCTGGTCGCCAAGCTCTTCGAGGACGCGGGGCTCCCCGGCGGCCTGCTGAACGTCGTCATCACCGACATCGCCGAGATCGGCGACGCCTTCATCGAACACCCGGTCCCCAAGGTCATCTCCTTCACCGGCTCCGACAAGGTCGGCCGCCATGTGGCCACCGTCTGCGCCGCCAACTTCAAGCGCTCGGTGCTCGAACTGGGCGGCAACAGCGCTCTGGTGGTCCTCGACGACGCCGACGTCGACTACGCGGTCGACGCCGCCGTCTTCAGCCGGTACGTCCACCAGGGCCAGGTCTGCATGGCCGCCAACCGCGTGCTGGTCGACCGGTCGGTCGCGGAGGAGTTCACCGAGAAGTTCGTCGCCAAGGTGCGCGGGCTGAAGGCCGGCGACCCGAGCGCCCCGGAGACGATCATCGGCCCGGTGATCAACTCCTCGCAGGCGGACGCCGTCACCGCCGTCGTCGACCAGGCCGTCGCCGAGGGCGCCACCGCCCTGGTGCGCGGCACGGTCACGGACAACCTGGTCGAGCCGTCCGTCCTGACGGGCCTCCCCGCCGACTCCGCCCTGCTGCGGCAGGAGGTCTTCGGACCCGTCGCCTTCCTCGTCCCCTTCGACGGCGAGGAGGAGGCCGTCCGCCTGGTCAACGACTCCCCGTACGGCCTGAGCGGCGCCGTCCACACCGCCGACGTCGAGCGCGGCGTCGGCTTCGCCAAGCGCATCGACACCGGCATGTTCCATGTGAACGACGGCACCGTCCACGACGAGCCCATCGTCCCCTTCGGCGGCGAGAAGCACTCCGGCCTCGGCCGCCTCAACGGCGAGACCATGCTGGACGCGTTCACCACCCAGAAGTGGATCTCGGTCCAGCACGGCCGCAGCGGCTTCCCGTTCTGAGCCCCGGCTCAGCTCCCGGGTACGTACGCGCCCGCCGCTGACAGGCGGGCGCCCCGGCTCTCCGCGATCCGGTGCACGTCGGCCAGCGCCTCGCTCATCCGGGCCGGCAGGAAACGCAGCTGGTCCGGCGTCGGCCGGCGGTCGGCGAGCAGGTCCGCCGCGTGGTCGAGGAGATCCTCCGCCATGCCGAGCTGCACGTCCTCGACGATGCCGGCCAGCCGGGAGAGGCGTCCGGAGCCGTCGGTGAGGAGATGGCAGGGCTTGCCCTCAGGGCCGCCCCGGGGCAGCAGGCGTGCGGGTGCCATGCCGCGTGATGTGCCGTTCCGGTTCCCTTCACCGCGTCACCTGCGCGTCCCAGCAGGGCATGCCCGGCGAGCCGAGACCGATACCCGGGACGGCGGCCGGCGGCGCCGGGGGAGAGGGCGGCGCGAGGACGCCCGTGCGATGGACGGTCGGCCGGGCCGCGGGTGCGGGTGCGCCACGCAGGGACCGGAGCAGCAAAGTCCGCAGCGGGGCGAGGAGATGGGCGGTACGGGTGACGCATGTCGTCGGATCCTGAGTGACTGTCGATGACCACACCCCCGGACCGGTGCGACGGTCGCGGGGGCTTCGCTGTCTTCGCCGCGCGGGGCTGGTCGTCGTTCATCACGGCGTTGAGGTCGGGCGCCATGTCGGACCGGATCTGACCTACTGGCCCCGTAGCTTCGTAGGTGTCAGGCAGCAGCCGTACACCAGACGAAAGAGGGCCCGCCATGGTCATGCACGTCGGAGCCGAAGCACCCGGGGACGAGCGGGGAGCGCTCCTTTCCTTCCTGGCCGAGCAGCGCGGCGCCATCCGGCGTTCGGTGCTGGGCCTGACGGACGGGCAGGCGTCCTCCCGTCCCAGCGCCAGCGACCTCTCCCTGGCCGGGCTGATCAAGCACGTCGCAGAGGTCGAGCAGGGCTGGGTGGCCCGGGCCAAGCAGGAGCCGCCGGCCGTGCACCGGGACGAGTCCAACTGGGACGAGACCTTCCGGCTGGTCGGCGACGAGACGGTCGCCGGGCAGCTGGCGTACTGGGAGAAGGTCGCCGAGGAGACGGAGGCGTTCGTCCGCTCCGTGCCGAGCCTCGACGACACCTTCCCCCTCCCGAACGATCCGTGGTTCCCGGAGGAGGATGTCTCGATGCGCTGGCTGTGCCTGCACCTGATCCGCGAGACCGCCAGGCACGCCGGTCACGCGGACGTCATCCGCGAGTCCCTGGACGGCGAGACCGCCTTCGAGCTGATCGCCAAGGAGCAGGGCGGCACCTGGGAGTGACGGCCCGCGGCCTACCCTGAACGCATGTCAGTGATCCGTCTCCTCGTGCTCGGCGCGGTCCGTCAGCACGGGCGGGCCCATGGCTACCAGGTCCGCAACGACCTGGAGTACTGGGGCGCGCACGAGTGGTCCAACGCCAAGCCCGGCTCGATCTACCACGCGCTGAAGCAGATGGCGAAGCAGGGGCTGCTGCGGGCCCACGAGACCGCCCCGTCCACCGTGGGCGGTCCGCCGCGTACCGAGTACGAGATCACCGGCAAGGGGACGGAGGAGTACTTCACGCTGCTGCGGGAGTCCCTCACCGCCTTCGACCAGAAGCCGGACGTCCTCTCCGCGGGGCTCGGCTTCATGGTCGACCTCGGGCGCGACGAGGTGCTCGCGCTGCTGGAGGAGCGGGTCCGGGCGATCCGGAAGTGGCGCAGGGGCGTGACCGAGTACTACACGCCCGAGGAGGGCCCGGGGCAGCTGGGCCACATCGGCGAGATCATGAATCTGTGGGTCCACTCCGCCGACACCGGCGAGGAGTGGACCCGCGGTCTGATCGAGCGGATCCGCGGCGGGGCGTACACCTTCGCGGGTGAGGGGGAGCCGTTCGTCGGCGTCCTGGGCGAGGGCGAGGAGAATCCGTACGCGACGGGGGAGCGGCACCCGGAGGACGACCGCTGAGCGGCAGCCGCCGGGACCACGGGACGCGGCCGGGACGGCATTAATCAAGTTTGACCAATCGATCCGTCCGGGTTACCTTCGAGCCAGTAGTCAAACTTGATTAATAAGGGGGATGCTGTGGCCGACGCAGCGATCACCGTCCAAGGGGCGCGCAAGCGGTACGGCAGCAGGCAGGCGCTCGACGGGCTCGATCTGACGGTCGCACGGGGCACCGTCCACGGGGTGCTGGGCCCCAACGGCGCGGGCAAGACGACCCTGGTCCGGATCCTGTCCACGCTGCTGCGGCCGGACGCCGGACGGGTGGAGGTGGCCGGGCGCGACGTGGTCCGGCAGGCGTACGAGGTGCGCCTGCGGATCGGGCTGCTCGGCCAGCACGCCGCCCTCGACGAGGAACTGGGCGGCCGGCAGAACCTGGAGATGTTCGGCCGACTGCACCACCTGGGCGCCCGCCGGGCACGCGCGCGTGCCGACGAACTCCTGGCCCGCTTCGATCTCACCGACACCGGACGCAAACCCGTCAGCGCCTACAGCGGCGGCATGCGCCGCCGCCTGGACCTGGCCGCGTCCCTCATCACCGAACCGGAGGTGCTCTTCCTGGACGAGCCCACGACCGGACTCGACCCGCGGGGCCGCACCGAGGTGTGGTCGGCGGTCCGCTCCCTGGTCGGCGGCGGGACGACCGTCCTGCTCACCACCCAGTACCTGGAGGAGGCCGACCAGCTCGCCGACCGCGTCTCGGTCGTCGACACCGGCCGGGTGGTCGCCGACGGCACGGCCGACGAGCTGAAGACGGCCACCGGCGGCGACCGCATCGACGTCGTCCTGCGCGACGCCGGACAGCTCGGCGCCGCCGTCGCCCTGCTGCCGCTCACCGGCGTCCGCGTCGACCCCGACCGCCGGCTGCTCAGCGCCCCGGTCACCGACCGGATGGCGTCCCTGGCCGGCGTCGTACGGGCCCTGGAGGAGTCCGGCATCGAGGCGGAGGACGTCGCTCTGCGCCGCCCGACGCTGGACGAGGCCTTCCTGCACCTCACCGACCGCGGCGACGGCCGCACCGGCGAGCGCGCCGCCCACCGCAACGAGGAGGAGGCCTCCGTATGAGCACACCCGCCTACGCCCACGCCCTGACCGACTCCTGGACGATGACCCGGCGCGAACTGGCCCGCTGGGCGCGGCAGCCCGTCACCGTCGCCGTCAACCTGGTCTTCCCGGTGATGCTGCTGCTGATGTTCGGCTATCTCATCGGCGGCGGCCGGGGGGTCTCCGGCGACTACGTCGACTACCTCGTCCCCGGGATGCTCGCCCTCACCATGGCCTTCGGCCTGGAGGGCACGATGATCGCCGTCACCCAGGACCTCAACAAGGGCGTCGTCGACCGGTTCCGGGCGATGCCGATGGCCGGCGGGGCGGTGCTGGTGGGCCGCTCGGCCGCCGACATGCTCCAGTCGGCGCTCGCCCTGGCGGTGCTGATCGGCACCGGCCACGCGCTCGGCTGGCGCGTCCACGGCGGTCCCGGCGCCTTCCTCGGAGCCGTCGGCCTGCTGCTCCTCTTCCGGTTCGCCATGCTGTGGATCGGCATCCATCTCGCCCTGGTGGCCGGGAAGCCGGAGCTGGTGCAGGCGGTACAGATCCTGGTCTGGCCGGTCGGCTTCCTCTCCAACGCCTTCGCCACCCCCGAGTCCATGCCGGGCTGGCTGGGCACAGTGGTCCAGTGGAACCCGATGTCCCACACGGCGACGGCGGTACGCGACCTGTTCGGAAGCGCCGGAGCCGAGCCCGGCCACCTCTGGCCGGCCGTCCTGTGGTCGCTGGCCCTGCTCGCGGTGTTCTTCCCCCTGGCGGTCCGCAGGTTCGCCCGCCTGAGCCGGTAGCCCCCGGCGCTACCGTTCTCCCCGGCTCCACCGCCGGGCTTGCACCTCACGTCGCGTGAGGCGGCAGCGTGGTGGGCGGCAGAGAAAGGAGCGGAAAGTGAGCTACTCCGTGGGACAGGCGGCCGGATTCGCCGGCGTCACGGTGCGCACGCTGCACCACTACGACGAGATCGGCCTGCTCGTACCGAGCGAGCGCAGCCACGCGGGCCACCGGCGCTACAGCGACGCCGACCTCGACCGGCTGCAGCAGATCCTGTTCTACCGGGAGCTCGGCTTCCCGCTCGACGAGGTCGCCGCCCTGCTCGACGACCCGGACGCGGACCCGCGCGCGCACCTGCGCCGCCAGCACGACCTGCTGACCGCCCGGATCGAGAAGCTGCAGAGGATGGCGGCGGCAGTGGAGCACGCCATGGAGGCACGCAACATGGGCATCAACCTCTCACCCGAGGAGAAGTTCGAGGTGTTCGGGGACTTCGACCCGGACGACCACGCGGAGGAGGCACGGCAGCGCTGGGGGCACACGGACGCCTACCGGCAGTCGCAGGAGCGCACCGCCTCCTACACCAAGGAGGACTGGAAGCGCCTCACCGAGGGCTTCGACGCCATCCACCGGCGCATGGCCGACCTGATGGCGTCCGGCACCCCGGCCGACTCCGAGGCGGCCATGGACACCGCGGAGGAGCACCGCCGGTTCATGGACGGCGCCTACTACAGCTGCGGGCACGAGATGCACACCTGCCTGGGCGAGATGTACGTCGCCGACCCGCGTTTCACCGCGACGTACGACAGGATCCGTCCCGGCCTGGCGGTCTACCTGCGCGACGCGATCGTCGCCAACGCCGCCCGGCACTCGTCCTGACGCACGGCAGCGGACCACGGACGGCGGCGGTGGCCGCGGCCCGGCTCACTCCCGGGTCACGACCACCGCCGTGCCGTACGCGCACACCTCCGTGCCCACGTCCGCGGCCTCCGTCACGTCGAACCGGAACGCCAGCACCGCATTGGCGCCACGCGCGCGTGCCTGGTCGACGAGGCGCTCCATCGCCTGGTTGCGGGTCTCCACCAGCGTCTTGGTGAGCCCGCGCAGCTCCCCGCCGATCATCGACTTCAGCCCGGCGCCGATCTGGCTCCCCAGGTGCCGGGAGCGCACGGTCAGGCCGAAGACCTCGCCGAGCACGTCCTGCACCCGGTGGCCGGGTACGCCGTCGGTGGTCACGACCAGCACATCGGGCTCGGGGCCCTGCCCGCCGCCGTATTCTTCGATCCCCATGGTTCCCAGATTTCCCCCGGCGTCATCACGGCGCATCCTGGAGACACCCATGGAACCCGGAGCACCACGGCTGCGTTGATACGTTTGGGCAGCCAGTCCCCGCCCGTCTCCCAGCAGCAGGAGCCACATTCCCGTGACCACGCTTGCGCTCGGCCCCGAGTGGCTCAGCCCGGACTACCTGATCTCGACCTTCAGCCTGCCCGGCATCCTGCTGATCGTCTTCGCCGAGTCCGGGTTCTTCGCGTTCCTGCCCGGTGACTCGCTGCTGTTCACCGCGGGCCTGTTCGTCGCCCAGGGCGAGTACATCAGCCAGCCGCTGTGGCTGGTCTGCCTGCTGATCGTGCTGGCCGCCGTCCTCGGCGACCAGGTGGGCTACACGATCGGCAAGGTCTTCGGGCCGAAGATCTTCAACCGCCCCAACTCCCGGCTCTTCAAGCAGGAGAACCTGGAGAAGGCCCACGAGTTCATGGATAAGTACGGCCCCAAGGCCATCGTCCTGGCCCGCTTCGTCCCCATCGTGCGCACCTTCGCCCCGATCACGGCGGGCGCCGGCCGGATGAAGTACCGCACCTTCCTCACGTACAACGTCATCGGTGGTATCGCCTGGGGCAGCGGCGTCACCCTCGCGGGTTACTTCCTCGGCCAGATCGAGATCATCCGGACCAACGTCGAGGCGATCCTCGTCCTGATCGTCTTCCTCTCCGTGGTGCCGATCATCGTCGAGTACCTCCGGGAGCGCGGCAAGAAGAAGCGCGCCGCCGCGGCGGCCCCGCAGTCCGCGGCGACCCAGCAGCCCCAGCACCCGTACCCGGCGACGGACGACGCGACCACCCAGCTCCGCCGCATCGACCCGCCCCAGCAGCAGTACGGTCAGGAGGGCTACGGAAGCCAGGGCCGGCAGCCGCAGCCGCAGCCGTACGCCCAGCAGTACCAGCAGGGCCACGGCGACCAGGGCGGCCACCAGCAGCAGTACGCCCCCCAGCACCCGCAGGGCTACGGCCGGCAGCAGTACGGCGGGCAGCAGCAGTACGACGGGCAGCAACAGTACGGCGGACAACAGCAGTACGACGGGCAGCAGCAGTACGGCGGCCACCAGCAGTACGGCGGACAGCAGGGCGCCGACCAGTACCCGTACGACCGGGGCTACTGAAGCGCCCCGCGGGGGCGCGGCCCGCAGGCTCCGGCAGCGTCAGAATCCACGCGTCCGCTTGGCCGCGCGCCGCCCCTCCGCACTCGCCACTCCGGGCAGCCTCAGGAACAGCCGCGAGATCTCCGACCCGAGGTTCACCCCGATCGCGATGGCCATCGCCAGCGCGACCGCCTTCGACAGCGAGGTCAGCCCGTCGTTGACCTCTTCCTGCGCGAACCCCAGCAGACCGAAGTACGTCGCCGAACCGGGCAGCAGCGGCCCGATGGCCGCCGTGGTGTACGGCAGCGCCGACGCGAACCGGTACCGGGACATCAGCTGCCCGAACAGCCCCACCAGACCGGCCGCGGCGGCCGTCGACGCCACCGGCGAGATGTTGCCGACGTAGTGCATCGCGCCGAACACGCTCCATGCCACGCCCCCGTTCAGGGTCACCGCCAGCACGGTCGATCGTTCCTGCTGCAGCAGCACCGCGAAGGCCAGCGAGAGCAGCATCGCCGCGAAGATCTGCACCTCCGGGTCGTCACCCCTGCCCAGGGCGGCGTCCGGACTGAGCTCGGCGCCCAGCTGGACACCGAAGTACAGCACCGTCAGCACCCCGGCCACGATGCTGACGAAGAAGTACATGACCTCCAGCAGCCGCGCGGACGCGGTGATGTAGAAGCCGGTCAGACCGTCCTGCACGCCGGCCACCAGCGCCCGCCCCGGCAGCAGCGCGAACAGTCCACCGGTGATGACCGCCGACGCCTTCACGTCGACGTGCGTCACCGTCAGCGCCACCCCGACCGCGGCCGGCGGCATCGCGGCCACCGCGAACTGGTAGAACTCCGGCAGCCCGCGCCCCGAGCACAGCCACGCCAGCCGGTCGCCGAGCATCGCCCCGAGCATCGCCGCGAAGAACACCGTCGGACCACCGCCGACCAGCACCGAAGCCGAGCCCGCCAGCAGCCCGGTCGCCGCGGTCAGCACCCAGGTCGGGTACGGATGCCGGTTACGGCGGATCTCCGCCAGCCGCCGGTAGGCCTCCTCCAGGGAGATGTGGTTCTCCGGGTGGCTGAGGTCGTCCACCAGCCGGTACACGGCCGCCAGGCGGGTGTAGTCGGTGCCCCGGCGGCGCACCGTCCGCGACGCCGTCACCGGGTCGTCCACCAGCGACGGCTGATGCGAGATCGACAGCAGCGTGAAGGTGACGTTCGGCTCGCAGCGGTCCAGACCGTAGGAGCGGCAGACGGCGAACATCGCCGCCTCCACGTCCTCGGCGCCCTCGCCGCCCGCCAGGAGCAGCTCCCCGATACGCAGTGTCAGGTCGAGCACGCGCGGCACCGCCGGGCCGGTCTCGTCCTCGTGCCGCTGCTCCTTCTCCGGCGCGGGACGCTCGGCCACCGGCATCCGCAGCATCGCCCGCATCCGGTCCTGCCAGGGCGCGTCCGTGGCCGGCCGCACCGCCGGGATGCCGCCCGGCGGGGTGAACGCCGGCGGCGCGGTGCGGGCGCTGTAGGTCTTCGGCGGGCTGAACGCCGACCCCTCGGGCTCGGGGTGCGGAACGTGCGGCACGTCCAGCCCGTCCGGGACGGCGAACTCCGACGTGATCTCGGGCTCGGCGTCGGTACGGACGTCCAGCCCGTGGGGAACGGCGAACTCCGACGTCGTCGACGACTCACCGTCCACCGGGGTGGCCCCGACCGGAAACCGGAAGGCACTCCTCGCCTCGTCCGACTGCGGCTTGCGGTCCTCCGCGTCCGTCACCTGCGTAGCGCTCCCTGCTCCCTGACTGCCCTGACTGCCCTGACTGCTCCGGCTGCCCGGCTGTACCGGCTGGACCGGCTGCGAACACACCCTCCTGTAGCCCTCAGTATGCGCACCCAAACGCGGACGGGCCGCACGCGTTCGCGTGCGGCCCGTCCATCGCTCCGGAGGGGAGCGATCGAAGCGACGACTGCCGGACGGCTGCCCGGTGGCAGCCGGGCGGCTCAGTGCCCGCCCTGCTCCTTGAAGCGCTTGTAGGAACGCTCGATCTCGGCCTCGGCGTCCGTGCGGCCCACCCAGTTGGCGCCCTCGACCGACTTGCCGGGCTCCAGGTCCTTGTAGACCTCGAAGAAGTGCTGGATCTCCAGGCGGTCGAACTCCGAGACGTGGTGGATGTCACGCAGGTGCTCCACCCGGGGGTCCGTCGACGGGACGCACAGCAGCTTGTCGTCGCCGCCCGCCTCGTCCGTCATCCGGAACATGCCGATCGCACGGCAGCGGATCAGACAGCCCGGGAACGTCGGCTCGTCCAGGATGACCAGCGCGTCCAGCGGGTCGCCGTCCTCGCCGAGGGTGTTCTCGACGAAGCCGTAGTCGGTCGGGTAGGCGGTCGAGGTGAAGAGCCGACGGTCCAGGCGGATCCGACCCGTCTCGTGGTCCACCTCGTACTTGTTCCGCGAACCCTTCGGGATCTCGATCGTGACGTCGAACTCCACCGGACGCTCCTCCATGATCAGCACATAGTTCTGGTGGTTAAGTGTCCCTCACGCAGGTGTGTGATCGCGAAAGGGGCTGGTGGTCGTGCCGGAGCTGAGGCCTTGGCGGGCGGCGAGACCGCATGTGGCGCGGGCCGCGGGCGCCGTCCGACCGCGTCTCGTCCGGGTCGCGCGGGCCGCCAGACCACGGGTCGCGTGGTTCGCACGGGCCACGACTCCGCGGCTCACCCGGATCACCGGGCCGAAGACCTGGCAGTACACCGCGGGCGCCGCCACCGCCGGGCTGGCACTGGCCGCCGGAGTGGTGACCGCCGCAGGCCCCTGGGACTCCACGGGTCAGCGTACGGCCGAGCGGGACCGGGCCGTCGCCCTGGGCGGCGCGGGTGGCACAGATCACGGCTCCGGATCCACCGGCTCCGGTACGACGCCGGGAGCGCCCCGCCCGGCCCCCAGCGCCGCCGCCGTCCTGGCCGGCCTCGGCGGCACGGGCGGCGTCGGGCCGGCACCCCACGGGCCCGCCCTCGCCGAGGCCCTGGAACCCCTGATGACGGACCCGGCCCTCGGTTCCCGGCACGCGGCCTCGGTGGTCGACCTCGCCACCGGCAAGCGCCTCTACGGCACCGCCGTCGGCGCCCCCCTGACCCCGGCCTCCACGACCAAGATCGCCACCGCGGTCGCCGCCCTCACCGCCCTCGGCCCCGACCACCGCCTCACCACCCGCACCGCCCTCGCACCCGACACCGGCGAACTGGTCCTGGTCGGCGGCGGCGACCCCCTCCTCACCGCCCGCGCCGACGCACGGGGCCTCGCCGACCTGCGCACCCTCGCCGACCGCACCGCCGCCGCCCTGAAGCAGCGCGACCTGCACCAGGTCACGCTGTCGTACGACACGACGCTCTACGCCGGTGACGCAAAGCACCCGATCGGGGTCAACCCCAACCTCGCCCCCGTCACCGCCCTGATGGTGGACGAGGCCCGCCCCGACGACTCCACCCGCGGCCAGGTCGAGCGAGCCCCCGACCCGGCCGACGCCGCGGCCCGCACCTTCGCCGGCCTGCTGGCCGAGCACGGCATCGGGACGACGCCCCCCGGCCCCTCCAAGGCGACCAACCGCGCCGAGACCCTCGCCACGGTCTCCTCGCCGCCGCTGTCCGCCCTGGTCGAGCGGATGCTGACGAACAGCGACAACGACCTCGCCGAAGCGCTGGCCCGGCACACGGCGCTGGCGACCGGCAAACGCGCCGACTTCGCCGGTGCCGCCGCCGCCGTCGAGGCCCGGCTCGAGCAGCTCGGCATCCCGCTCACGGGAGTCGAGGTGCGCGACGGCAGCGGCCTGGACCGCACCGCCCGGCTCACCGCGGACGTCCTCACCAGCCTGCTCGTCAAGGCCGCCGACCCGGCCCACCCCGAACTCCGCCCGGTCCTCACCGGCCTCCCCGTCGCCGGCTTCACCGGCACGCTCTCGGACCGCTACGACGACGGCGCGGCCGGCGTCGTCCGCGCCAAGACCGGCACCCTGACCGGCGTCAACACCCTCGCCGGCACGGTGGTCACCCGCGACGGGCGCGCTCTGGCCTTCGCCTTCCTCAGCAACGGCACGGCGAGCGTCCCCGCCGCCCGCTCGACCCTCGACGACCTGGCCACCACGCTGGCCGACTGCGGCTGCACATAGCGGACGGTGCCCCCCGCTCCCCGGTCCGCGGGGTGCCCCGACGGGTTCCGGTCCGCAGGGTGCCCCGACGGGTTCCGGCGGCGGGGGAGGGCGGGCTCGGGCCGACGACGCGGGGCCACGGCTCGACGCACGCGCGCCCCTTGCCGACGCGGGCACCCCCCGGGGGCCCCGCTCCGCACAGCCTGCCCCCGGCGGCAGCGCTCACGTACGGTTGACACATGACGAGCATCGGTGGTGCTGCATCTTCCGGGATGGTCGACTGGAACCTCGCGGTGGCGACCGCGACCCGACTGGTCCGACCAGGCCCCGAGGTCACCCGTGACGAGGCCCGTGCCGTCGTCGCGGAACTACGGCGGCATGCCAAGGCCTCGGAGGAACACGTCCGGGGCTTCACTCGTATGGCCTCCGACGAGATCGACGACACCCCCGTCCTCGTCGTCGACCGCCCGGGCTGGGTCCGGGCCAACGTCGCCGGCTTCCGCGAACTGCTCAAACCCCTGCTCGACAAGATGCAGGAACGTCGCGGCAGCACCGCCGGCGGCGCGGTCCTCGGCGCCGTCGGAGGCAAGGTCACCGGCGTCGAGCTGGGCATGCTCCTGTCGTTCCTGTCCTCCCGCGTCCTCGGCCAGTACGAGACCTTCGCCCCGGCCACCCGAGAGCTCCCCGCCGGTGAGAACGGCGGCGGCCGGCTGCTCCTCGTCGCCCCGAACATCGTCCACGTCGAGCGCGAACTCGACGTCGAGCCGCACGACTTCCGGCTGTGGGTGTGCCTGCACGAGGAGACCCACCGCACCCAGTTCACGGCCGTGCCCTGGCTGCGCGACCACCTCGAGGGCGAAATCCAGTCTTTCCTCGCGGAGACCGACGTCGACCCGATGACCGTGCTCGAACGGGTCCGCGAGGCAGCCCAGGCGCTGGCCGGCGGCCGGCCCGAGGGCGAGCAGGACGACGGCGGCCGGTCCCTGGTGGAGCTGGTGCAGAGCCCCGCCCAGCGGGAGATCCTCGGTCGGCTGACCGCCGTGATGTCCCTGCTGGAGGGGCACGCCGACTTCGTCATGGACGGCGTCGGTCCCGCGGTCGTACCGAGCGTGGGCGAGATCCGCGAGAAGTTCCAGCAGCGCCGCGCCAAGGGCGCCTCCCGGCTCGACCTGGCGCTGCGCAAACTGCTGGGCCTGGACGCCAAACTCCGGCAGTACCGGGACGGCGAGCGGTTCGTCCGGTCCGTCGTCGACCAGGTCGGCATGGACGGCTTCAACCGGGTGTGGACCTCCCCGAACACCCTCCCGACCAAGGCGGAGATCGCCAAACCGGCGGACTGGATCGCGCGGGTGCATCGCAGGCCCGAGGGGTGAACCGATGCGCAGAGGGCGCGAACGGAATTCGGCCGACGGCAGGCGAACGCCCCTTCAATCACCCGTCCGAGGGACCGTGAGCCCCCGGCAGGCGTGCAATGCTCGGGGAACGCCCCGTTTCTGTCACCATCTACACACTCTGCGTGACAGAACGCGGGTACACCCCCCGAAAACTTCATGAAGGGCACCGGACATGGGTCCCCATCCTGCGGTCGCGGCGATACGCCTGGCGGTCCGCCGCGTCCTCCACGACATCCTCATCGAACACCACGGCGAGCACCCCGGCGGTGCCGCCGAACTGCCGCGCGCCTCGGCCTGCGCGGTCTCGCACGCCGCCGCCTCGCGCGCGCCCGCGGCCTCGTACGCGCCGACCGCGGCGACGCGCGCGCCCGCACGCCGGCCGGCGCAGGAGCACGCCGTGCCCGAGCCGTACGCCGGGCGTGATCCGTACGCCGTGCCCGAGCCGCAGGCTCCGCTCGAGCTCGAGCCGCAGGCCCCGCACCAGTCCCGCGACCCGTCCCCGCCGCCGCTCGTCCTCGTGGCCTGCTCCGGCGGCGCCGACTCCATGGCGCTCGCCTCCGCCCTCGCCTTCGAGGCCCCCCGGCTCGGTGTCCGGGCCGGCGGCGTCACCGTCGACCACGGCCTGCAGCCCGGCTCCGACCTGCGCGCAGCGGAGGTCGCCCAGCGGCTGCGCGAGCTCGGCCTGGACCCCGTCGAGTCCACCGCCGTGTCCGTCGGCCGCGGTGCCGGCCCCGAGGCCGCCGCCCGCGAGGCCCGCTACACCGCCCTCGATGCCGCCGTCGAACGCCACGGCGCCGCCGCCGTCCTGCTCGGCCACACCCGCGACGACCAGGCCGAGACGGTCCTGCTGGGCCTCGCCCGCGGCTCCGGCATCCGCTCCCTGTCGGGCATGGCCGCGGTCTCGGGGGCCGGCGGCCGCTACCGGCGCCCGTTCCTCCAGCTCGACCGGCAGACCGCCCGCAAGGCCTGCATGGTCCAGTCCCTGCCGGTCTGGGACGACCCGCACAACGCCGACCCCGCCTACACCCGCTCCCGGCTCCGCCACGAAGGCCTGCCCGCCCTGGAGAAGGCGCTCGGCAAGGGTGTCGTCGAGGCCCTCGCCCGGACGGCCCAGCTCTCCCGCGACGACGCCGACGCCCTCGACACCTGGGCCCGCCAGGCAGAGCCCGGCGTCCGCGACGCCGCGGGCCGCCTGGAGTGCAGCAAGCTGCACGCGCTGCCCCCGGCCGTGCGCCGCCGGATCCTGCGCCGCGCCGCCATCGAGGCCGGTGCCCCGGCCGGCTCGCTCTTCGCCCGCCACATCGAGGAAGTCGACCGGCTGATCACCGGCTGGCGCGGCCAGAAGGCCATCAACCTCCCCGGCCGGGTCGTCGCCCAGCGGCAGGGTGGCAGACTGGTGATTCGGCAAGGCTGAATCCGGACCCCGGCAGGCGCTGCGCACGCGGAGCCGCGCAAGCCGTGCAAGCACGCCGGGGCACGACCGAAAGTGATGCGGGTGGACGCGAAAGACATGGGTGCCGACCTCCAGCAGGTACTCATCACCAAGGAAGAGATCGACGCGAAGCTGGCCGAGCTGGCCGCGAAGATCGACGCGGAGTACGCGGGCAAGGACCTGCTCATCGTCGGCGTCCTCAAGGGCGCCGTGATGGTCATGGCCGACCTGGCCCGGGCGCTGTCCACCCCGGTCACCATGGACTGGATGGCCGTGTCCTCCTACGGCGCGGGCACCCAGTCCTCCGGCGTCGTGCGGATCCTCAAGGACCTGGACACCGACATCAAGGGCAAGCACGTCCTGATCGTCGAGGACATCATCGACTCCGGCCTGACCCTGTCCTGGCTGCTGTCCAACCTCGGCTCGCGCGAGCCCGCCTCCCTGAAGGTGTGCACGCTGCTGCGCAAGCCCGACGCCGCCAAGGTCGCCATCGACGTGGAGTGGGTCGGCTTCGACATCCCCAACGAATTCGTCGTCGGCTACGGCCTGGACTACGCCGAGAAGTACCGCAACCTCCCGTTCGTCGGTACGCTCGCGCCTCACGTCTACGGCGGCTGACCGCCTCCGGGACGGTTCCCACGGCGCCGGGAACCCTGGAGGGCCTCGCGCCGTTGGAGCATGCAGACGGGATTGCCAGGCGTCCCGTGCGGCTACGCGCGGCCCGGCTGGGGTACCGTCGGAAGAACTGTCTTATCAAACTCACTATGGCAGGAGGGACGGGGCGGCACCGCTCCGTGTGGATGGACGTGAAGCGATACTTCCGTGGGCCGGTCATGTGGATCGTGCTGGCCGTCCTTGCCGTGGTCGTGTTGATGCAGGTCGTCGGTTCGTCCGGCGGCTACAAGACGGTGGACACGGGCCAGGTCGTCCAGGCGATCAACCAGAACCAGGTCGAGTCGGCCAAGCTGACCACCGGTGACGAGCAGAGCATCCAGGTTCAGCTCAAGGACGGCGTAAAGGTCGAGGGCAGCTCGAAGATCCAGGCGAGCTACATCGGTGACCAGGGCAAGGACCTGGCCGACACGCTGCAGAACAAGTACCAGCAGGAACAGATCCCGGACGGCTACACGGTCTCGCCGTCCAAGCAGAACCCGTTCGTCGGGATCCTGCTCTCCCTGCTGCCCTTCGTCCTGATCGTGGTCGTCTTCCTGTTCCTGATGAACCAGATGCAGGGCGGCGGCAGCCGCGTGATGAACTTCGGCAAGTCCAAGGCCAAGCTCATCACCAAGGACACCCCCAAGACGACGTTCACCGACGTCGCCGGGTCGGAAGAGGCGGTCGAGGAACTCCACGAGATCAAGGAGTTCCTCCAGGAACCGGCGAAGTTCCAGGCGGTCGGCGCCAAGATCCCCAAGGGCGTGCTGCTCTACGGGCCCCCCGGCACCGGCAAGACCCTGCTCGCGCGCGCCGTGGCGGGCGAGGCGGGCGTCCCGTTCTACTCGATCTCCGGTTCCGACTTCGTCGAGATGTTCGTCGGTGTCGGCGCCTCCCGGGTCCGTGACCTGTTCGAGCAGGCCAAGGCCAACGCCCCCGCGATCGTCTTCGTCGACGAGATCGACGCGGTCGGCCGCCACCGCGGCGCCGGCCTCGGCGGCGGTCACGACGAGCGCGAGCAGACCCTGAACCAGCTGCTCGTCGAGATGGACGGATTCGACGTCAAGGGCGGCGTGATCCTCATCGCCGCGACCAACCGGCCCGACATCCTCGACCCGGCGCTGCTGCGCCCCGGCCGCTTCGACCGGCAGATCGCCGTCGACCGCCCGGACATGCAGGGCCGTCTGGAGATCCTCAAGGTCCACCAGAAGGGCAAGCCGGTCGCTCCCAACGTGGACCTGTCGGCCGTCGCCCGCCGCACGCCCGGCATGACCGGCGCCGATCTGGCCAACGTGCTGAACGAGGCCGCCCTGCTGACGGCCCGCAGCGACCAGAAGCTGATCGACAACCACATGCTGGACGAGGCGATCGACCGCGTGGTGGCCGGCCCGCAGAAGCGGACCCGGATCATGTCGGACAAGGAGAAGAAGATCACCGCGTACCACGAGGGCGGACACGCCCTGGTCGCGGCGGCCTCACCGAACTCCGACCCGGTCCACAAGATCACCATCCTGTCCAGAGGCCGGGCCCTCGGCTACACGATGGTGCTCCCGGACGAGGACAAGTACTCCACCACGCGCAACGAGATGCTGGACCAGCTCGCCTACATGCTGGGCGGCCGGGCGGCCGAGGAGCTCGTCTTCCACGACCCGACCACCGGCGCCGCGAACGACATCGAGAAGGCCACCGGTCTGGCCCGCGCGATGGTCACGCAGTACGGCATGACCGAGCGCCTCGGTGCGATCAAGTTCGGCGGCGACAACAGCGAGCCGTTCCTCGGCCGTGAGATGGCTCACCAGCGCGACTACTCGGAAGAGGTCGCCGCGCTGGTCGACGAAGAGGTCAAGAAGCTCATCGAGACCGCGCACAACGAAGCGTGGGAGATCCTCGTCGAGAACCGCGACGTCCTCGACAACCTGGTCCTGGCCCTCCTGGAGAAGGAGACCCTGGGCAAGGAGGAGATCGCCGAGATCTTCGCCCCCATCGTCAAGCGCCCGCCCCGGCCCGCCTGGACCGGCTCCTCGCGGCGCACGCCGTCCACTCGCCCGCCGGTGCTCTCCCCGAAGGAGCTCGCACTGACGAACGGGGCCAACGGCGCGACACCGGCCATCAGCACCGTCAAGAGCACCACGGCGGAGCCCGCCCCGGCACCGGAGCGGGCCCCGGAGGAGCGCCCGGAGAGCTGACCGCTCTCCCGGCCGCCCCACCAGGCCCGGAATGTATGCCGTGCCCCCCTTGGTTCTAGCCTGGGGGGCACGGCAGTTTTCGTCGTGCCGTGTGCGCAGGCACGACAGTGACAGGAACGAGGCACCACATGACCGACCCCGTGACGCTGGACGGCGAGGGCCCGATCGGCGAGTTCGACGAGAAGCGGGCCGAGAACGCCGTACGCGAACTGCTGATCGCGGTCGGCGAGGACCCGGACCGCGAGGGCCTGCGCGAGACACCGGCGCGGGTGGCACGGGCGTACAAGGAGATATTCGCGGGTCTGTGGCAGCAGCCCGAGGACGTGCTGACGACCACGTTCGACCTCGGTCACGACGAGATGGTGCTCGTGAAGGACATCGAGGTGTATTCGACATGTGAGCATCACCTGGTCCCGTTCCGGGGCGTTGCTCACGTCGGGTACATCCCCTCCACCACCGGAAAGATCACCGGCCTGTCGAAGCTGGCCCGGCTGGTGGATGTCTATGCCCGCCGGCCACAGGTGCAGGAACGACTCACCACACAGATCGCGGACTCGCTGATGGAGATACTGGAGCCGCGGGGCGTGATCGTGGTCGTGGAGTGCGAGCACATGTGCATGTCGATGCGGGGCATCCGCAAGCCCGGTGCCATGACCATCACCTCGGCGGTGCGCGGCCAGCTGCGGGACGCGGCGACGCGCAACGAGGCGATGAGCCTGATCATGGCCCACTGAGGTCGTGGCCCGCTGAGGTCATGGCTCGCTGAGGTCATGGCCCGCTCAGGGGCACGGCCCGCTGACGCCGTCGGCGCTCACGCCGGAGAGGCTGCGCCCGGGTGGTCGTCGTCCTCGTCCTCCGGGAGTCTGCAGACGCGCTCCAGAAAGATGGCGGCCGCTATGACGCCGATGCCCGCCAGGACCGAGAACCCGGCGTAGATGGCCTGGTCCCGGCGGGCCGGGACCTCCAGGGACTCCAGGAGGAAGACGCCCGTGCCGCCGTACATCCCGGCGACGAGGGCGGCGACCAGGGCGCTGGCGTGCCCGAAGACGACCGCGCGGGCGGCCATCAGCGGGTCGACGCCCTTGGCCTCGGGGCGGCGCTCCCGCTGGGCCTTGAGGCGGGCGCGCAGGGAGAGCGCCGTGGCCAGCAGCACGACGGCGATCACGGCGAGCACGATGGGAGACGCCAGGGGGACGCTCGGCAGGGTCCCGATCGCGTTCCACAGGCGGGCGCCCGCCCAGGACAGGACTCCGGCCACGACGAACACGCCGGCCAGCACCCTGATGCGCAGCTCTTTCACGGTGTCCCTTCGCATCCCCGCACGCAGCCGTCCCGGCGCGTGGTCGCTCGTCGACCTTAACGACTACTCGGGCAGCCGGAGTTCCAGGTCGGCGCGGGCCTCGACGCCCTCACGGGTGACGGTGTCCAGCAGGTCGGCGACCGGGCCGCGGCCGGGCAGCCTGGCCTCGGGGTCCAGATCGTGCCAGGGGACGAGGACGAAGGCGCGCTCGTGCGCGCGCGGGTGGGGGAGGGTGAGCTGCGGGTCGTCGGAGACGACGTCGGCGTAGGAGACGATGTCGACGTCGAGGGTGCGGGCGCCCCAGCGCTCGTCGCGGACCCGGTGGAAGGCCTCCTCGACCGCCTGCGCCCGCTCCAGCAGGGAGGACGGGGGGAGGGTGGTCTTGAGGATCACGACGGCGTTGAAGTATGACGGCTGGCTGCCGGGCTCGACGCCCCAGGGCTCCGTCTCGTAGACCGGGGAGACCGCCTTGATGCGCAGGCCAGGGGTGTCCTCCAGGGCGTCGACGGCGCCCTGGAGGGTCTCCAGGCGGTTGCCGAGGTTGGAGCCGAGGGAGATCACGGCGCGTTTGGGGTTGGACAGGGTGGTGTCGGCGGCGTCGACCTTCTCGGTGACGGAGGCGGGTACCGGCTGTACGGTCGGGTCGCTGGGACCCTTGGTGAAGGCAGTCATACTCGGCTCCGGGTGATGGTGACGGTCACGTCGTCGAAGGGGACGGTGATCGGGGCGTCCGGCTTGTGGACGCACACCTCGACCTCGCGGACCCCTTCGTGCTGCAGACAGACCTGGGCGATGCGCTCGGCGAGGGTCTCGACGAGATCGACGGGCTCGCCCTGGACGACGGCCACGACCTCCTCGGCCACGATGCCGTAGTGCACGGTCTTCGCCAGGTCGTCGTCGGCGGCGGCCGGCCGGGTGTCCAGGCCGAGGACGACGTCGACGAGGAAGGTCTGGCCCGCCTCGCGTTCCTCGGGGAACACACCGTGGTGCCCGCGGGCCTTCAGGCCGCGCAGCGCGACACGATCCACGCGAATCACTCCTGCAGTCGTCGGTTCGGCCGTGCAGCGCGTGCGGGCGCGACGCCGGCCTGCAGTCGAATCTACCCGCGGGCACCGACAGCGCCGGGCCGCGGGGGCGGGGGACGGGGCGCGGGCCGGGAGGTCTCACCCCGGGTTTCCCCAGGCGAAGGCGGTGACTCACGGGCTGGTAGCCGCCCCTACCCGCCGGTCCGTGATTCCAACCACTTCTTGGTCCCGCGAGGGGCCTGTGGCCCGCCTACCCCGTCAGGAGGGTGGTTCCTCGCCGTCCTGCTCGTCTTCTCCGGCCAGGACGGGCGAGCCGTGGTGCGACCAGAGTTTCCAGCCGGAGGGCGTGCGCCGGAACACGTTGGTGGCGACCACGAGCTGTCCGACGAGCGGTCCCAGCTCGTCCCCGCCGGTGGGGGCGGGGCCGCCGCTGAGGATGTTCTCGGTGCAGGTGACCAGGGCGGTGTCGCCGGTGACGGAGACATGCACGTCGGTGAGGAAGAACTGGATGTAGTCGGTGTTCGCCATGATCAGGGCGTAGGACCTGAGGACCTCGCCGCGGCCGGTGAGCACCGGCCAGCCGGGGTGCACGCAGGAGATCACGCCCGCGTCGGCCGGGTCGTGGTACGTCTCGTCGACGCCCAGGTCGGCGGGGGTCAGCCAGAGCCCGGAGACGGCTTCGAAATCGCCCTCCTCCACGGCCTGGTAGAAGGCGGTGTTGGCGGCCTCGACCTCTTCGACGTCGGTGTGGGGGGCGCTCACCGGGCTCCCTCGACGGCGCGCGCGACCCGTACCGCGTCTGCCGTGGCGCGCACCTCGTGCACGCGCACCGCCCAGGCGCCGGCCCGTGCGGCGAGCGCCGAGACGGCGGCGGTGGCCGCGTCGCGCTCCCGGGCGGGCGGCGGGGCGCCCTCCGGCCCGGCGAGGACCCGGCCCAGGAAGCGCTTGCGGGAGGCGGCGACGAGCAGGGGGTGGCCGAGGGCCAGCAGCCGGTCGAGGTGGGCCAGGAGGGTCAGGTCGTGCTGCGCGTCCTTGGAGAAGCCGAGGCCGGGGTCGACGACGATCCGCTCGGAGGCGATGCCGCCGGCCAGCACGGCCTCCACGCGCGCGTGCAGCTCGTCGGCGACCTCGGTGACGACGTCCTCGTACACACCGTGGACGTTGCCGCCCTCCAGCAGGCCGCGCCAGTGCATGACGACGAAGGGCGCGTCCGTGTCGGCGACGACCGGGATCATGCGGGGGTCGGCGAGGCCGCCGCTGACGTCGTTGACCAGGACGGCGCCCGCCGCGAGAGCCTGCCGGGCGACCTCGGCGCGCATCGTGTCGACGGAGACCGTGACGCCCTCGGAGGCCAGTCCGCGCACCACGGGGACGACCCGTCGCAGCTCCTCGGCCTCGTCGACGCGGGTGGCGCCGGGGCGGGTGGACTCGCCGCCGACGTCGACCAGGTCGGCGCCCTCGGCGACGAGGTCCAGGCCGTGCTTGACGGCCGCCGTCGTGTCGAACCAGCGACCGCCGTCGGAGAAGGAGTCGGGGGTGACGTTGACGACCCCCATGACCGCGCAGCGGTCCCATACGGTGAGTCCCGCCACGGGGCGGCGGCCGGTCTGCTTGCTCATGTGTTCAGCCTAGGGCCAGCACCCGGCCGCCCTCGTGCTGGCGTCCGATCCGCGGCAGCGGTATCACGCCGCCCGGACGTCGCCCTCCGGCAGCCGGTGGGCGCACGGCCGCGGGCCGGCGGAGCGGCGGCGCAGGAAGCGCGGCAGGGGCGGGGCGAGACTGACGAAGCCCTCGGCCTGCATGGCGGCGAAGCCGATGCGCGGCAGGTCGGCCGAGGTGCGGTAGACGACGAAGCGGGGTTCCCAGCGGGGCCGGAACTTGGCATTGAACTTGTACAGGGACTCGATCTGGAACCAGCGGGAGAGGAACACCAGCAGTCCGCGCCAGGCCCGCAGCACCGGTCCCGCGCCGATCTTCTCGCCGCGGGCCAGTGCCGCGCGGAACATCGCGAAGTTCAGCGAGACCCGTGCGATGCCGAGTTTCGGGGCGGCCCGGAGAGCGGCGACGATCAGCAGTTCGTTCATGCCGGGGTCGGCGGACCGGTCGCGGCGCATCAGGTCCAGGGAGACGCCGTCGGGGCCCCAGGGCACGAAGTGCAGGACGGCCTTCAGATCGCCGTACTCGCCGGGCTCGGCGTCGGGCCGGTGGGCGGTGGCCACCAGGCAGTCGCCGTCGGCCGGGTCGCCGATGCGGCCCAGGGCCATGGAGAAACCGCGTTCGGTGTCGGTGCCGCGCCAGTCGTCGGCGGCGCGGCGGATGCGGTCGAGTTCGTTCTCCCCGAGGTCAGCCACGCGCCGTACCCGGGTCTCGTAACCGGCGCGCTCGATGCGCTTGACCATCTGGCGCACGTTGCGCATCGCGCGGCCGGCGAGGGAGAAATCCGCGACGTCCACCACCGCCTCGTCGCCGAGTTCGAGGGCGTCGAGGCCGGTCTCGCGGGTCCAGACCTCGCCGCCGGTCTCGGAGCAGCCCATGACGGCGGGGGTCCAGGAGTGGGCGCGGGCCTCGTCCATGAAGCGTTCGATGGCGCCGGGCCAGGCCTCGACGTCGCCGATGGGGTCGCCGCTGGCGAGCATCACGCCGGAGACGACGCGGTAGGTGACGGCGGCCTTGCCGCTGGGGGAGAAGACGACGGCCTTGTCGCGGCGGAGGGCGAAGTGGCCGAGGGAGTCGCGTGCGCCGTGCTTGGCGAGCAGGGCGCGCAGCCGGGCCTCGTCCTCCTCGGTGAGCCGGGCGGCCGGGTGCTCGGGGCGGAAGGCCAGGTAGATGGTGGTGACGGCGGTGAGCATGCCGAGGGCGCCGAGGGAGAAGGCGACGGTCCAGGAGGTGGAGCCCTGGTAGCCGACCGGGCCCTCGACGCCGAACAGGCCGTAGAACACGTGGGTGAGGCGGTCGGCGAGGCTGGGGTCGCCCACCATGCGGTGCGGGTGGGCGCTGACGACGAGCAGGCCGAGGAGGACGGAACCGGCGCCCATGAGGACGAAGTTGGCCAGTGCCCGCCAGCGGCTGCGCGGGTCGGGCAGCGCGGCGAACTGGTCGCGATGGCGCAGCAGGGCCCACAGCAGCGCCAGGGAGATCACCACGCCGACGACGGAGTGCCGGTAGCCGAACTGGGCGACGGCGCCGATCGGCAGCAGGGCCACACCGGCCCGCCAGGCGCGCCGCTTGCCGCGTTTGAGGCCGTGGGCGAGCAGGAGCAGCAGGACGCCGGCGCTGAGCGAGAGGGCGGCGGCGAAGGGGCCCAGCGCGCCGGGCAGCACCTCTGCGAGGGCGTGCATCCGGCTGTGCCGGAACCGCGGGAAGACCCCGGCGGCGATGTCCAGCAGGCCGACCAGGGCGCAGGCTCTGGCGACGAGGACGGGGACGGCCTCCGGGCGCGGGCCGCGCCGAACCCGGCGGACGGCGCGGACCAGGTGACGCGGTCCGCCCGGTCCGCCCGGGCTCTTGGGCCTCGGAACCGCACCCGACATTTCCTCATCTGTCCTGACAGACATCGCATCCCGTAGTTCTGCGAGAGACGTTGGATCCGGTGCCGATTCGGGCATCCGGCGACATTGCGCCCTCTAGGACGGCGTCTCGGCGGCAGAGGTTCACTCCCGCCCGGCACTGCGACGTCACACCCAGGAGTACAGCGGCCGTTCGACAGGTGTACGGCAGGCGTACGAGGCGACGGAAAGCGCGGGCAGGTAGGCGGACATGGGTCTCACGAGCAACAAGATGCTGGCGCTGGCGGTGCTGTCCGCGGTGCTGCTGTTCGTCGGCACGGTGTGGCTGTGGCCACGGCTCGCGCGGCGGTCCTGGCGGACCGTCTGCGGGCGGGTCGGGCTGCTGTTCGCCACGCAGACGGCGCTGTTCGCCGCGGTCGGGCTGGTCGCCAACCAGTCGTTCGGGTTCTACGCGAGCTGGGCGGACCTGTTCGGCAGGGAGACCGGCCAGGGCGTGGTCGTCGACCATGCGGGCGGTGCCGCGGGCGGGCCGTTGCGGGTGGTCGAGACCCGCCGGGTGCAGACGGCGGGCGGGACCCGGCCCGAGTCCGGCGGGCAGATCCAGAAGATCGAGATCGTCGGACGTACGACGCGGATCGCGACGCCCGCCTACGTGTACCTGCCGCCGGAGTACTTCCAGGACCGCCACCGCACCCGGAGGTTCCCGGCGGCCGTCGTCCTCACCGGCTATCCGGGCACGGCCGAGGCGCTGGTGGACAAGCTGCGCTATCCGCGTACGGCCCTGGAGCTGGCCAGGGACGGCCGGATGCAGCCGATGATCCTGGTGATGCTGCGGCCGACGGTGGCGCCGCCGCGCGACACGGAGTGCGTGGACGTCCCGGACGGCGGCCCGAAGACGGAGTCGTTCTTCGCCCGGGATCTGCCCGAGGCCGTGGGTGCCCACTACCGGACGGGCAAGCAGCGGGGCAGCTGGGGCATCATCGGCAATTCGACGGGCGGTTACTGCGCGCTCAAGCTCGCCATGCACCATCCGGAGGTCTATGCAGCCGGGGCCGGGCTGTCCGCCTACTACGACGCGCCGACCGACGCGACCACCGGTGACCTCTTCCACGGCGACGTGGAGCTGCGCCGTCGCGCCGATCTGTGGTGGACCCTCCGGCACCGGCCGGCGCCGGACACTTCACTGCTGGTCACCAGCAGCAGGTCCGGAGAGTCCAACTACCGGGACACACGGGAGTTCATCGAGCGGGTGAAGGCCACCGGCCGTACCCGGATCTCCTCGATCATCCTGGAAAGCGGCGGCCACAACTTCAATACCTGGCGGCGCGAGATTCCCCCGACGCTGCGGTGGATCAGCGGCCGGTTGAGCGCCTAGGGTGCGCGCCCCGAGAGCGATCTCGGGTCTATTCACCCGGTGTTCTCCGACCGCCGGTGAACCCTTCCGGTATCGCAGTCTTTTTACGGGGGCGGGGGAGCCAAGAAACGCCTACGCGCGGTAAGTTTCTGGCCATGCCACGTGGACGTCATCGCCATTCCCCGCCCCTGCACCGGCTGCTTCCTCCGTCGGCGATCGCAGGCGTGTCCGCCGTCTGCGCCCTCGGCCCCTGGGTGTTCAGCGAGACCGTGGTGCTGCGCGCGCTGGCCGCCGCGGCGGCGGCGACCGCGGTCGCCGGTGCGGTCGTCATGCGCCGCTGGGACACCCAGGCAGGCAAGCGCGTCGCCGACCTCACGCGCGCGCGTGCGAGCGACGAGTGGCGGTACGAGGAGCGGGTCGCCGAACTGGAGTCCGACCTGGAGGAGTCGCGCGAGCTGCGCAAGCGGCTGGAGCAGCGGCTGCGCTCCAAGCGCGCGGAACTGGCCGGGCTGCGCAACGAGCACGCCTCCCTGCTGCGGCGGTACGCCACGGCGGAGACGGAGCGGGCCAGCGCCCTGGAGGGCCGCCGCCGACTGGAGATAGAAGGCACGGCGCCTGCCCCGGCTCTCCCGGCGGGCCGGTCGGCGCCGGCGGTGGAGACGGCGGCGGAGGGCGTGCAGGAGACGGATACCGAGGACGCGCAGGAGCGGCCGGAGCCGCCCGCGGTGTTCTCCCCGGAGGGCTCCCGGCTGTTCCTGCGGGCGGGCACGGCGCTGGCGCGCCTCGACCGGGGCGGGGAGGCGGACGCGGCGCCCGAGGACGCCGCTGGCGACGGGAACGCCGGTGACGGCGGTGCCGACGGGTCTGACGATGCCGGCAGCGCAGCCGGTGCAGACGGGGCCGACGCTTCCGCCGGTCCCGCCGGTCCCGACGGCTCCGACGGCACCGCTGGCGACGACGGGCACGGCGGTGACGACGGCGGTGGCGGCGGGCGCCGCGATGCCGATGCCGACGCCGATGCCGCCGACGCGCCGGCCGCGCCCGTGCGGGAGGACGAGCCCCAGGGGGCGCCCGAGGCCGCCGACGCGCCCGTGCACCCCGCCGCGACTCCCGCCCCGCTGCCCGCCCAGCCGACGCGGCGGGCGACCGGGCACTTCACCGTGCCGACCGCGGTGGCCGTCGTACCGGCCGCGGCGCCGTCCCGGCCGGTGACCGAGGGCGGGTTCGACTTCTTCGGCACCAAGGCGCCGGACTCCGGCGCCGAGGACGGCCAGGCGGCCGGGCCGCGTGAAGAGGCGTCCGGCAGCGCCCTGGAGGCCGTCCAGAACGAGGACCTCGCCGACGTCGTCGGCCAGGAGGCCCTCGCCCTGCACAAGGCGGAGGCCGAGGCCGGGTTCAAGCCGGCCGACGAGGAATCCCGGGCGGCCGGCCAGGTGATCGACCTGACGGCGCACGACGAGACCGAGCAGATCGACGTCGAGGGGCTGCGCAGCGCGGTGTCCTGACCACCGCCGCTGCCACCTCCTCCGGCGTCACCCCCGCTGCCCGGCTCAGGAGGTCATCCACCGGTCCGGTCGTGCGTCGCGGCGTCCCGTCCGGGACCGCTCCGCCTGATCGCGGAGCAACTCGGCCGCCTCGCCGAGGTCGCGCTGCCGTGCCGTCACGGTCTTGTTCGCCCCGGTGTCCACATGCACGTCGGCGACCCGCATCGCCCGCTGCCACGGCCCGTGCTCCAGCCGGACGCTCTGCACCTTGGCGTGCGGCACCAGGGCCAGCGTCCGCTTCAGCAGCCCGGATCCCGCGGCGAACACCGAGTCGGTGACGGTGAACCCGTAGCCGCGCCACCACAGCGGCGTGCAGCGGGCGGCGCGGCGCGGCGGGAGGGACAGCGCGGACCGCGGCGGCACGGTCACCCCGGGCAGCACGCGCGCGACGACGGACTCGGCGATCTCGCGCGGGGCGACGGGGAGCAGCAGTGAGTTCGACGACCCGGCCACGTCCAGATCCACCCGCACCCAGCCCAGCCGGCGCCACAGCAGCGGCTCCACGATCCGCACGGTCTGCACCCGCCCCGGCGGCACCGTCTCGTGGGCCCGGTCCAGCAGCCCGTGGTCGACGCGCAGCCCGTCCGGGGACTGGGCCACGGTCCAGTCGTACTCGCCGACGAACCGCCCGACGCTGTTCGCGCCGGCGGCGCCCGCCAGCGGTACCGCGGTGGCGACGACCGTCCACAGGTTGTGGGTGACCAGCCACAGCACGGTGGGTACGGCGACTGCGCCGGCCAGCATGCCCCAGGTGCCGCCGGTCAGCAGCAGGGAGACGGCGAGGACGCCGGGCGGCACCCGCAGCAGCCGGGTGGCGGGTGCCTCGCCGACCTCGTGGGCGGTCTCGGGCGCGAATCCTGCCGCGCGCGCGAGCAGTTCGGCCCGCAGCACGCGTGCCTCGTCGGCGCCGAGGAAGGCCAGTTCGTCCTTCTTGTCGGTGCCTATGACGTCGAGCCGGAGTTTGGCGACGCCCGTGACCCGGGCGAGCAGCGGCTGGGTGACGTCGATGGCCTGGATACGTTCCAGCCGGATGTGCGCGGTGCGCCTGAAGACCAGGCCGGTACGGATGCGCAACTCGGACCCGGTCACCGCGAAGTGAGTGAACCACCAGGTCAGGAAGCCGTAGAGGGCTGCGGTCGGCAGGATCACGGCGAGGGCGATCAGCAGTGTGGTGGTGGTCAGGTTGGTGAGCTGGCGGTGCGCCTGGTCGGGGTCGTGCACGGCCCAGCCGATCAGCACGGCGACCGGCGCCCAGGCCCGCCGCAGCGGAGTGATCGGGTGCAGCCGCTGCTCGGCCACCCCGTGATCGCCGGCTCCCGGGGCCTCGTTCGTCCCACCCTCGGCCCCTCCGGCCCCGGCCGTTGCGGTCATGGCCTCTCCGCTCTCGGCCCCTGGGTTCTCGGCGCGTGTGCTCTTGGCCCCTGCGGTCCCGGCCTGTCCGGTCTCGGGGGCTCTGGTGTCCGGAGTTCTGGTCTCGGGCTCGCTGGCCTCGGGCACGGTCACAGCCCCGCCGATCGGGCCTCGCCCAGCTCGGAGAGCCGGTCGCGGAGCCGCTCCGCCTCGGCCGGATCGAGGCCCGGGATGGTCGCGTCGGTCGCGGCGGCGGCCGTGTGCAGCTGCACGCTGGCCAGCCCGAAGTGCCGCTCGACCGGCCCGGAGGTCACCTCGACCAGCTGCATCCGGCCGTACGGCACGATCGTCTGCTGCTGCCACAGCACACCGCGGTTGATCAGCAGGTCGTCGGCGCGCTCGGCGTACCGCCAGGAGCGCCAGTTGCGCTCCACCAGGGACCAGCCCCAGACCGTCAGCGCCAGCGGCAGCAGCGCGAACGCCGCCCAGGCGGGACCGGCCAGCAGGCCGGGCAGCAGCCCGGCGGCCAGCGTCAGCAGCCCCAGCCACACCACCAGCAGCAGCCGCCGCATGCGCAGCAGCCCCGGTGGCAGCGCGGTCCACACCGGCTCGTCTTCCGTCGCAGTTCCCGGCCGATCCGGGCTCCCCGTCTCCATGAGGCCAGCGTACGTAGGGGAGACTGGGTCCATGACTCCCAGTACGGAGACCATGGTCGGTATCGGCGGCGCCGCGGAGAGCACCGACATGGTGCTCAACATCGGGCCGCAGCACCCGTCGACCCACGGCGTGCTGCGGCTGAAGCTGCTCCTGGACGGGGAGCGCATCACACGCGCGGAGCCCGTGATCGGCTATATGCACCGGGGCGCGGAGAAGCTGTTCGAGGCCCGCGACTACCGCCAGATCATCGTGCTCGCCAACCGGCACGACTGGCTGTCGGCGTTCTCCAACGAGCTGGGTGTGGTGCTCGCGGTGGAGCGGATGCTCGGTATGGAGGTGCCCACGCGCGCGGTGTGGCTGCGCACTCTGCTGGCGGAGCTGAACCGGGTGCTCAACCACCTGATGTTCCTGGGCTCCTATCCGCTGGAGCTGGGCGGCATCACCCCGGTCTTCTACGCGTTCCGGGAGCGCGAGGTGCTGCAGAACGTGATGGAGGAGGTCTCCGGCGGGCGGATGCACTACATGTTCAACCGCGTCGGCGGCCTCAAGGAGGACCTGCCGGCCGGCTGGACGGCACGCGCGCGTGAGGCCGTCACGGCGGTGCGCTCGCGGATGGACGTCTTCGACGACCTGGTCCTCGGCAACGAGATCTTCCGCGGGCGGACCCGCGGTGTGGGGGTGCTGCCCGCGGCGGCCGTGCACGCCTACGGGGTGAGCGGGCCGATCGGGCGGGCCTCGGGCGTCGACTTCGATCTGCGCCGCGACGAGCCGTACCTGGCGTACGGGGAGCTGCGGGACACGCTGAAGGTGGTCACCCGCGAGGAGGGCGACTGCCTCGCCCGCTTCGAGTGCCTGCTGCACCAGACGCACAACGCCCTCGAGCTCGCCGACGCCTGTCTGGACCGGCTCGCCGAGCTGCCGCCCGGCCCGGTCAACCAGCGGCTGCCGAAGGTGCTGAAGGCGCCGGAGGGGCACACCTACGCCTGGACCGAGAACCCGCTCGGTATCAACGGCTACTACCTGGTCAGCAAGGGCGAGAAGACGCCGTACCGGCTGAAGCTGCGCTCGGCGTCGTACAACAACATCCAGGTGCTGACCGAGCTGCTGCCCGGGACGCTGGTCTCGGACATGGTCGCGATCCTGGGGTCAATGTTCTTCGTGGTCGGCGACATCGACAAGTAGCCCGGCCACGTCCCGCGGGCCCACCGGCTGGAGCAGCCAGGTGAAGTCCCCGAGCCCGCCCGGCGCGGTCAGCTCGGCGGCCTCCCCGGCGCTCGCGAGAGCGCGTACGTACTCCGCGGGGCGGGCGGAGGCCAGCGCGAGCGGGGGGCGCGCACCCGAGACCCCCAGCGCGCGCAGGGCGTCGCGCTGGGGCAGCAGCCGGGCACCGGGGAGCATCCGCGCCGGAGCGCCCGCCGGGCCCCCGCCGGCCGCCGCGCCCGCCCGCGCGCACGCGTCCAGGGCGACGTGGGCGGTGAGGTCGCACGAGCCGTCCGGGACCGCGGACGTCTCCCGGCCGCCGCGGTAGGCGGTCAGGGTGCCGAACGGCGGGCGGGCGTCACGGGTGTGGGCGTAGTCCACGGCGACGGCGAGACCCCGGTCCAGCGTGGCCACGGCGGCGGCCCAGGCGGCGTCCCGGGGGAGCCCGATCTCCGCCCGCAGCCCGGGCTCGGCCGGCAGCGGCCACCAGCGCGCCAGCCACTCGGCCTCCGCCCCGCCGACCGGTTCCCCGAGCCGCTCCGTCCCGTCGTCCCGGACGAGCACCCGCCGGGCCACTCCCGCGGGGTCCACCTCGGCGATCTCCACGGGTACGTTGTCCAGCCATTCGTTGGCGAACAGCAGCCCCGTCACCCCTCGGGGCGGCTCGGTGAGCCACTCGATCCGGTCGTCCAGGCCCTCGGGGCGAGCGGCGACCTCCACGGCGTACCCGCGCGCGCGGGCGGCCACCTCGGCGGGCAGCGCGCCGAGGACGCCGGAGACCAGCTCGCCGCGTCCGGCCGCCATGTCCACGAAGTCCAGTGTCGCGGGCCGGCCCAGCACCGCGTCGACCCGGCACAGCAGCCGCGCCACCGCGCGCGCGAACAGCGACGACGCGTGCACGGACGTACGGAAGTGCGCGGCCGGCCGGCCGCCGGGCCCGCGGTAGAAGCCCTCCGGTCCGTACAGCGCCTCCTGCGCCGCTGCCCGCCAGCTCCGCCATTCACCCGCTGTTCCCGCGTTCACCGGCCCAGATTAGGACAGGCGACAGCCGCACAGGAGAACGGAACCTCCACCTTGCGGAGTATGCGCGGCCGGTCGGGATCGGTCCTCCGGTTGACCCCTGCACCTATCCCGCTTCCCTACGCTGGGTTACGTGCAGCGCCTCTACGACTTCCTCCGCAGACACCCGACCGGGGTCGACAGCTTCTGGGCCGTCTTCCTTCTCGGAATCTCCGTGGTGTCCGTGGGCACGGTCCAGGAGGAGGCCGGGACGGACGCCCCGGCGGTGATCGTTCCGTTCGTGGTCCTGCTCTGCCTGGTGATCGCGCTGCGCCGGCGGATGCCGGAGAGGATGCTGCTGCTGGCCGTCGTCCTCGGCCTGGGCCAGCTGGTGCTGGACGTCGGCGTGATGCCGGCCGACTTCGCGCTGCTGGTGATCGTCTACACCGTGGCGGCGACGGGCGCCCGCTGGGCGTCCCGGACCGCCCTGGCCATGGGCCTGTGCGCGGCACCGCTGGCCCAGCTGCGCTGGCCCACGGAGCAGACCGGCGTGGCCGGCAACGTCCTGATCACGGTATTCCAGACGGTGCCGTTCGCGCTGGCCTGGGTGCTCGGCGACTCCATCCGCACCCGGCGCGCCTACTTCGCACAGCTGGAGGAGCGCGCCGCCCGGCTGGAGAAGGAGCGCGAGGCGCAGTCCAAGGTCGCGGTCGCCGCCGAGCGCGCCCGGATCGCCCGCGAACTGCACGACGTCGTCGCCCACAACGTCTCGGTCATGGTGGTGCAGGCCGACGGCGCCGCGTTCGTCCTGGACACCGCGCCCGACCAGGCGAAGAAGGCCCTGGAGACCATCTCCTCCACCGGCCGCCAGGCCCTCGCCGAGATGCGCCGCCTGCTCGGTGTGCTGCGCACCGGGGAGCACCAGGAGGCCGGGGAGTACGTCCCGCAGCCCGACGTCCGGCAGATCGAGGACCTGGTCGAGCAGTGCCGCAGCTCCGGCCTGCCGGTGGACTTCAAGATCGAGGGCACGCCCCGTGCACTGCCCAGCGGTGTGGAGCTGACCGCGTACCGCATCGTGCAGGAGGCGCTCACCAACACCCGCAAGCACGCCGGCCCGAACGCGGGCGCCAGTGTGCGCCTGGTCTACTTCGACGACGGCCTCGGGCTGCTCGTCGAGGACGACGGCAAGGGCGCCCCCCACGAGCTGTACGAGGAGGGCGGCTTCGACGGCCGGGGCCACGGCCTGATCGGCATGCGGGAGCGGGTCGGCATGGTCGGCGGCACACTGGACGCGGGTCCGCGCCCCGGCGGAGGATTCCGCATCAGTGCACTGCTCCCGCTCAAACCCGCGACCTGAAGCGCCCACCGGACCCCGCGCTCCCGGTCCTCCCGGCAAGCTCCGGGACCACCCGAGTACGCCCCCTCGGTACGACACACGGAAATGGAAGAGGCCCGATGACGATCCGCGTGATGCTCGTCGACGACCAGGTGCTGCTGCGCACCGGGTTCCGGATGGTGCTCGCCGCACAGCCGGACATGGAGGTCGTCGCGGAGGCGGGCGACGGCGTCGAGGCCCTGGAGGTGCTCCGCTCCACCGGCGTGGACGTCGTCCTGATGGATGTGCGCATGCCGAAGCTGGACGGCGTGGAGGCCACCCGCCGGATCTGCACCGACCCCGAGGCGCCGAAGGTGCTGATCCTGACCACCTTCGACCTCGACGAGTACGCGTTCTCCGCGCTGAAGGCCGGGGCCTCCGGCTTCATGCTCAAGGACGTCCCGCCCGGCGAACTGCTCGCCGCGATCCGCTCCGTGCACAGCGGTGACGCGGTGGTCGCCCCCTCCACCACCCGGCGGCTGCTGGACCGCTTCGCGCCGATGCTGCCGGGCGGCGGGAAGGAGCCCCAGCACCAGGAGCTGCAGCGACTCACCGAGCGCGAGCGCGAGGTGATGGTGCTGGTCGCGCAGGGCCTGTCCAACGGCGAGATCGCGGCCCGGCTGGTGCTGTCGGAGGCGACCGTGAAGACGCACGTGGGCCGCATCCTGACCAAGCTTGGCCTCCGGGACCGGGTGCAGGTGGTGGTCCTGGCCTACGAGACGGGTCTGGTGCGGGCCGGCGGACACGGCTGAACCGGCGTCCGCGACCCGCCCCCGCGGGCGGCGCGGCGTCGGTAGGGTCTGCGCATGCTCCTGTGGATCAACGGCCCCTTCGGGGGCGGCAAGACACAGACCGCACACGAGATACGGCGCCGGCTGCCCGGCAGCGTCATCTGCGACCCCGAACACGCCGGCTTCGGCCTGCGCCGCATGCTGCCGCCCGGACTGCGCCACGACTTCCAGGACCTGGCCGCCTGGCGGCAGGGTGTGGTCGAGGTACTGGACCTCACCCTGGCCGAGCACGACGGCCCGGTGATCGCGCCGATGACGGTCACCGACTCCCGGTACTTCGCCGAGACCGTGGGCCGGCTGCGCGAACTCGGGCACGACGTCCGGCACTTCACCCTGCTCGCGCGGAGGGAGACCGTACTGCGGCGGCTGCGCGAGCGGGGCCTGGGGCACGTGCTCCGGTACGCCACCGGGAGGAACACCGGCCCGCGCCGGGACGGCTGGGCCGTCCGGCAGCTCGACCACTGCCTGGAGCGGTTGCGCGAACCGGAGTTCGCCGAGCATCTGTGGACGGACGACTTCACCGTGCCGAAGACCGCGGACCGCATCGCCGTCCTGGCCGGGCTCACTCTGCGGCCCAACACCGAGGGCCCGCTGCGGACCCGGCTCCGCCAGGCACGGGTGGGCATTCGGCATATCCGCATCGACTGACGCACGGGCGGGCTCGGCCGATGTACGGGGCCGGCTGTCCGACGGGGTCTGCCCGCCGGCGGGGCCCGCCGCCCGGCGCCCGGCCGGCTGCAGCGCACCGGCGTCAGCGCAGGATGCCCTCCAGGAACTCGCTGCCGAGCCGCGCCACCACGGCCACGTCCAGCTGGTACAGCACATACCGCCCGCGGCGGCGCGTGGTGATCAGGCCCGCTTTCTTCAGCACCCCCAGGTGCCGGGATATCTCCGGGGCCGTCACGCCGTGCGTCTGCGCCAGCTCGCCCGTGGTGTACGCGCTGCGCGCCAGATGGCGGCAGAGCCGCATCCGCATCGGGTGGGCCAGCGCGGTCATCCGCAGGGTGAGCAGCTCGACGGAGGCGGGCGGGGAGAGCTCCGGGGAGCCCACCGGGTAGTGCAGCACCGGCTGCCAGCCGTGGCGGTGCAGCACCATCAGGTGGGGCCGGCCCAGACTGGTGGGGAGCAGCAGCAGGCCGCCGTCGCCCGTGGCCGTCCGGCCGTCGCCGAGCTTGTCCACGGTGATCCGCCCGGTGGCCTCGTCCAGCGACACCGCCGCGGACACCGCGGCCAGTGCCTCCCCCAGGCCTCTGCGGCGCAGCAGCTCCGTCTTGTGCCGGGCGTCCGCCGCGAGCTGGTGGCGCAGCCGGGACCAGGCCTCCGCGAAGAACGCCTCGTCGCAGTCCTGGGCGAACTGCCGCAGCCACGCCCGGATCCGCGGCGGGTCGGCCAGCAGCCGCTCACTGAACCGCAGCTGTTGCGGCCCGCGCGCCGCGGCCAGGTCCAGCGCCCGCCGGCGCATCTCCGCGTCCGCGAGGACCGAGGCCCCGCCGGTGCTGTACGGCAGGGCGCAGGTGAACTCCAGTGCGGCGTCCGCGAACTGCTCGTCGGAGAGCTTGTCCAGCAGGTCCAGGTCCTCGGCCAGGGTCGCGCCCGGCAGCGTGCCGCCGCCGGGGGCGCCGGCGAACGGCATGAACAGGTCCGAGAACGTCGTCCGCCACAGGAAGTCTGCCTCGCACATCCGGTCGGCCAGATGCGGGTCGAGCCGGGCCGTCACGCCCGTCACCCATCCCTGCAGGCCGGGATGGTGCGCCGGCTCGGACAGCGCGTGCAGCGCCATGCCGAGCTCGGCGAGGGGCGAGGGCACGACGGCGATCCTCTCCGGCCGCAGCCCCGCGATGTCGATACTCACGCTCATGCCCTCATGGTGCACCCCACCACTGACAACGCCGCCGCGGATTGACGGCGGTCGTCAATCCGCACGACGCGACCGGCGTGGGCGGCGCAGAGTGGAGCCACCGGACCACCGGACCACCGGAGCCGGCGGGGCGGCCGCGGAGCCCGATCACTCCACCCTTCCCGTCCCCGGCCGTCTCCCGGGATCCTCCTACGACCCGAGAGGGCGATCAGCCATGAGCATCACGCAGGAACACATCCTCGCCGTCCACCGCGCCCGGCAGCGCGGCGAGTACGCCCCGCCGGCGCCCGGCGTCCACGAGCGGCAGGTCGTGGAAGCGTGGCGGGAACGGCGGCGGTTCCGTGCGGCCCTCGCCGGCCGTCCGGCCCGCGGGCGGCTGCGCCGGGCACTCGCCCGCCGGCTGCGGCGCACCGGAACCCGCGCGCTGCCCGTACGACCGCGCTCCACCTGCTGAACTGATCCACCTGCTGAACTGATCCACCTGCTGAACTGATCCACCTGCTGAACTGATCCACCTGCTGACCTGATCCAGCGGCCGGCCTGCTCTCGGTGCCGCCCTGAGGCTGCCTCAGGCGGACAGCCGGGAGACGAAGTCGGCGACCGCGGCCGTCACGTCCTCGGCGTTCCACTCCAGGCCCGCGGTGCCCACCGTCACCTCGGTGACCGCCAGATCGGGCCCGAGGGCGTCCCACGGGCTGCCGAAGAGCAGGACGCCCGTCTCCTCCGCCTGGGCGAGCGCAGCCTCGGTCAGGGCGTCCTCGGCGTACGGCAGCCAGATCTGGAACTCGTGCGTGTGCGGCACCTCGGGCCGCAACCCCGCCCACGGCACCCCGGCCGAGGCGAAGCCCTCCTGCAGCGCGGCGGCCACCACGCGCGCGTGGGCGACGTACTCCGGCAGCCGGGGCAGCTCCCGCTCCAGTCCCGCCAGCGCCGACAGGGCCGTGGGGAACTGCTGGAACAGCGCGCCGCCGTAGCGGTGCCGCTAGGTCCGCGCCTCCTCGACCAGGCTCTGCGGCCCGGCGAGCGCAGCGCCGCCGAAGCCACCGAGGGACTTGTAGAACGACACGTAGACGGTGTCGGCCAGGCCCGCGATCTCCTCCAGCGGCCGGCCGAAGTGCACGGTGGACTCCCACAGCCGGGCCCCGTCGAAGTGCACCACAGCGTCGCGCTCCCGCGCGGCCTCCACGACACCGCTGAGCTCCTCCCAGGACGGCAGCACAAAGCCCGCGTCCCGCAGCGGCAGCTCCAGCATCAGCGCACCGAAGGGCTCCTCGAAGTCACGCACCTCGTCGGCCGTCGGCAGCCGGGGCGCGCTGGTCACCCGCACCGGTCGCAACCCGCTGACCTGGCTGAACGCATTGCGTTCATGGACTTCGGGATGGCTGAGCGCATGCAGGGCCACGGCCGGGTTGCCGGTACGGGCCGCCCAGCAGCGCAGCGCCACCTGCTGGGCCATCGTGCCGGTCGGGAAGAACGCGGCGGCCTCCGTGCCCAGCAGCACGGCGACCTTCTCCTCCAGGGCCTCGACGACGCCGTTGCCGTACAGGTCCACCGGCTCGTCCAGGTCGTACCGGCCCGCCGCGGCGTCCAGCACCGCGAGGCGGTCGCGCAGCGTCGCCGCGTGGCTCGGGCGGGCGAGGGCAAGTCTTGCCGTGCGGTGGGCGGCGACCCGCCGCCTCCGCAGCCGCGCGTACCGTTCCGCCTGCGATTCCCGCCCGTCCGGTGCGCGGCCCTGCTCCGCCGTGTCAGTCATAAGAAGATCATGCCGGGCGGCGCAGTCCGGGGTCACCCGCTTTCCCGCTCCCCGCTCCGCCCCCGGTGGTGTGCCGTTGCGGCGTGCCCTTTCCCACAGCCTGTGGACGACCGAACACCCCTCGAACCGATCGCGTTAACATGACGAGAAATCGTCCGGTACCCCGAGCGGACTGGAACGGGAAGGCCACCCTCGCGTGAACACAACCCCACAGCCAGATCCCCAGGACCGTCCGGCGCGGCTCACCGTCGGCGTCGTCGGCGCAGGCCGCGTGGGTCCCGCGCTCGCCGCGTCGCTCCAGCTCGCCGGGCACCGCCCGGTGGCCGCATCCGGCGTCTCCGACGCCTCCCGGCGGCGTGCCGCCGAGCTGCTCCCCGACGTGCCTCTGGTGCCGCCCGCCGAGGTCCTGCAGCGCGCCGAGCTGGTGCTGCTGACCGTGCCCGACGACGCTCTGCCCGGCCTGGTGACCGGCCTCGCCGAAACCGGCGCGGTGCGGCCCGGCCAGCTCCTGGTGCACACCTCGGGGCGGTACGGCGCGAAGGTCCTCGACCCCGCCCTGCGCGCCGGCGCCCTGCCGCTCGCCCTGCACCCCGCGATGACCTTCACCGGCACCCCCGTGGACGTGCAGCGGCTGGCCGGCTGTTCCTTCGGCGTCACAGCGCCAGAGGAGCTGCGGCTGGCCGCCGAGGCCCTGGTCATCGAGATGGGCGGCGAGCCGGAGTGGATCGCCGAGGACCGGCGCCCGCTCTACCACGCGGCGCTCGCGCTCGGTGCCAACCACCTGGTCACCCTGGTCGCCCAGGCCATGGAGCTGCTGCGGACGGCCGGCGTCGAGGCCCCCGACCGGATGCTCGGCCCGCTGCTGGGCGCCGCCCTGGACAACGCCCTGCGCTCCGGTGACGCGGCCCTGACCGGCCCCGTCGCGCGCGGCGACGCCGGTACGGTCGCCGCGCACATCGAGGAGCTGCGGGCGCACGCCCCGCAGGCAGTCGCCGGCTATCTGGCGATGGCCCGTGCGACCGCCGACCGGGCGCTCGCGCACGGACTGCTCAAGCCGGAGCTGGCGGAGGACCTGCTCGGGGTACTCGCCGACGGGACGCACGGCACCGAGGGAGAGGCCCGATGACCACCGCCCTGCTGCGCACCGCCGACGAGCTGCACGCGCGCGTGCGCAGCGGCCGCCGGGCCGTCGTGATGACCATGGGCGCCCTGCACGAGGGCCACGCCACGCTGATCCGCACGGCCCGCGCGATCGCAGGCCCGGACGGCGAGGTCGTGGTCACCGTGTTCGTCAACCCGCTGCAGTTCGGCGCGGGCGAGGACCTGGACCGCTACCCGCGCACCCTGGAAGCCGACGTCAAGATCGCCGCCGAGTCGGGGGCGGACGCCGTCTTCGCCCCGTCCGCCGACGAGGTCTACCCCGGCGGCGAGCCGCAGGTCCGCATCAGCGCGGGCCCCATGGGCGAACGCCTGGAGGGCGCCTCCCGCCCCGGCCACTTCGACGGCATGCTCACCGTCGTCGCCAAGCTGCTCCACCTCACCCGGCCCGACCTGGCGCTGTACGGCCAGAAGGACGCCCAGCAGCTGGCCCTGATCCGCCGCATGGTGCGCGACCTGGACTTCGGCGTGGAGATCGTCGGCGTCCCCACCGTCCGCGAGGAGGACGGTCTGGCCCTCTCCAGCCGCAACCGTTACCTCTCGCCCGAGGAGCGGCGTACCGCACTGGCCCTGTCCCAGGCGCTGTTCGCGGGCGGAGACCGGCATGCCGCGCAGGAGGCGCTGCGCGCGCGGGCCCGCGAGGTGCCCGCCACGCGCGCGCGTGCCGAGGCGCTCAGTGCCCTGGGCGAGTCCCGCGCGGCGGCCGACGCGCACGCCGTGTCCAAGGCCGTGCCGGCCGCCGCCGCAGCCGTCCGCGCCGCCGCCCGCCTGGTCCTGGACGACGCGGCCCGGTTCACCCCGCCGCTGGAGCTGGACTACCTGGCCCTGGTGGACCCGTCGGACTTCACCGAGATCGGGGACGACTTCACCGGCCAGGCCGTCCTCGCCGTGGCCGCCCGGGTCGGCTCGACCCGGCTGATCGACAACCTCCCCCTCACCTTCGGAGCCGCCTCGTGACCAGCACAGGCATAGGACTGCACGCGCCCGCGCCGGGCTGGGCCGTCGAAGCGGAAGTGGTCGTCGTGGGCTCCGGCGTCGCCGGTCTCACCGCCGCCCTGCGCTGCGAGGCGGCCGGTCTGCACACCGTCGTCGTCACCAAGGCCCGCCTCGACGACGGCTCCACCCGCTGGGCGCAGGGTGGTATCGCCGCGGCCCTCGGCGAGGGCGACACCCCCGAACAGCACCTGGACGACACCCTGGTGGCGGGCGCCGGCCTGTGCGACGAGGAGGCGGTCCGCATCCTCGTCACCGAGGGACCCGACGCCGTACGCCGGCTGATCGCCACCGGCGCGCAGTTCGACGAGTCCACCGAGGGCGGCCTGGAACTGACCCGCGAGGGCGGCCACCACCGCCGCCGCATCGCACACGCCGGCGGCGACGCGACCGGCGCGGAGATCTCCCGCGCCCTGGTCGAGGCGGTACGCGCGTGCGGGATCCGCACCGTCGAGAACGCGCTGGTCCTCGACCTCCTCACGGACACCGAAGGACGCACCGCGGGCGTCACGCTGCACGTCATGGGGGAAGGCCAGCACGACGGCGTGGGAGCCGTCCACGCCCCCGCCGTGGTCCTGGCGACCGGAGGCATGGGCCAGGTCTTCTCGGCCACCACCAACCCCTCGGTCTCCACCGGCGACGGCGTGGCCCTCGCCCTGCGCGCGGGCGCCGAGGTGAGCGACCTCGAGTTCGTCCAGTTCCACCCCACCGTCCTCTTCCTGGGCACGGACGCCGAGGGCCAGCAGCCCCTGGTCTCGGAGGCGGTACGCGGCGAGGGCGCCCACCTGGTCGACGCCGACGGCGTGCGCTTCATGCAGGGGCAGCACGAACTGGCGGAACTCGCTCCCCGGGACATCGTCGCCAAGGGCATCATGCGGCGCATGCAGGAGCGGGACGCCGAGCACATGTACCTCGACGCCCGGCACTTCGGCGCCGACATGTGGCAGCACCGCTTCCCGACCATCCTCGCCGCCTGCCGCGCCAACGGCATCGACCCGGTCACCGAGCCCATCCCGATCGCCCCGGCCGCCCACTACGCCTCCGGTGGCGTCCGCACCGACGCGCAGGGCCGCACCACGGTGCCCGGCCTGTACGCGTGCGGGGAGGTCGCCTGCACCGGCGTGCACGGCGCCAACCGGCTGGCCTCCAACTCCCTCCTCGAAGGCCTGGTCTACGCCGAACGCATCGCGGTGGACATCGCGGCGGACAAGGCGGACGGCAGCCTCCGCGCGCGCGTGCCGCACATCACGCCGTACCCGGAGGTCCCCGAGCACCCCCTCCTGCCCCCGGAGGCCCGCTTCACCATCCAGCGGATCATGACCGACGGCGCGGGCGTCCTGCGCTCCGCGGACTCCCTCGCCCTCGCCGCCGACCGGCTCCAGCACCTCCACACCCAGGCGCGCGACGCCCTGCACGAGCACGGCAAGACCTCCGAGCCGGGTGTCGACACGTGGGAGGCCACCAACCTCCTGTGCGTCGCCCGGGTCCTGGTCGCGGCGGCGGCGCTGCGTGACGAGACCCGCGGCTGCCACTGGCGCGAGGACCACCCGGACCGCGACGACACCGCCTGGCGCCGCCACGTCGTCGTACGCCTGAACCCGGACCGCAGCCTCGCCGTGCACACCACGCAGACCACCGACTTCCCCCCGACCGGACAGCCCACGCAGAGCCCCCAGGAGCAGTGACCGACGTGACCTCCCCCGACCTTCCCCTCGTCTCCGACGGAGGCTGCGGCGACGGCTGCGCCTGCGGAGCCGACGAGGAGTACCTGGAGTGCGGCCTCGACCCCGCGCTCGCCCAGCTCCTGGCCGACGCCGGCCTCGACCCCGTGGAGGTCGAGGACATCGCCCACCTCGCGGTCGAGGAGGACCTGGCGGGCGGCGTGGACGTGACGACGGTCGCCACGATCCCCGAGGACGCGGTGGCCACCGCCGACTTCACCGCCCGTGAGGCCGGCGTCGTCGCGGGCCTGCGGGTCGCCGAGGCGATCCTCTCCGTGGTCTGCACGGACGAACTGGAGGTGGAACGCCATGCCGAGGACGGCGACCGCGTGGCACCGGGCCGGAAACTGCTGTCGGTGACCACCCGCACCCGCGACCTCCTCACCGCCGAGCGCAGCGCACTGAACCTCCTGTGCCGCCTGTCGGGCATCGCGACCGCCACGCGCGCGTGGGCGGACGCTCTGGACGGCACCGGGGCACGTGTCCGCGACACCCGCAAGACCACCCCGGGCCTGCGCAGCCTGGAGAAGTACGCGGTGCGCTGCGGCGGCGGCGTCAACCACCGCATGTCCCTCTCGGACGCGGCCCTGGTCAAGGACAACCACGTGGTGGCCGCGGGCGGCGTCGCCCAGGCGTTCCAGGCGGTCCGCGACCGTTTCCCCGACGTCCCCATCGAGGTCGAGGTCGACACCCTGCACCAGCTCCGCGAGGTCCTGGACGCGGGCGCCGACCTGATCCTGCTGGACAACTTCACGCCCGGCGAGTGCGAGGAGGCGGTGGCCCTGGTCGACGGCCGGGCCGCCCTGGAGGCCTCCGGCCGCCTCACCCTGTCCAACGCCAAGGCCTACGCCACGACGGGCGTCGACTACCTGGCCGTAGGGGCCCTCACCCACAGCTCTCCGATCCTGGACATCGGACTCGACCTGCGCGCGGCGGAGTAGGAGAGCGACCCATGCTGCTGACGATCGACGTAGGCAACACCCAGACCGTCCTCGGCCTCTTCGACGGCGACGACATCGTCGAGCACTGGCGCATCTCCACGGACGCGCGCCGCACGGCCGACGAGCTCGCGGTGCTGCTGCAGGGCCTGATGGGTATGCACCCGCTCCTCGGCGACGAACTGGGCGACGGCATCGACGGCATCGCCATCTGCGCGACCGTCCCCTCGGTCCTGCACGAACTCCGCGAGGTGACCCGCCGCTACTACGGCGACGTGCCCGCGGTCCTGGTCGAACCGGGCGTCAAGACGGGGGTGCCGATCCTCACGGACAACCCCAAGGAGGTGGGTGCCGACCGCATCATCAACGCGGTCGCGGCGGTCGACCTCTACGGCGGTCCGGCGATCGTCGTCGACTTCGGCACGGCGACGACGTTCGACGCGGTCAGCGGGCGCGGGGAGTACGTCGGCGGGGTCATCGCCCCCGGCATCGAGATCTCCGTCGACGCGCTCGGCGTCAAGGGCGCGCAGCTCCGCAAGATCGAGGTGGCGCGACCGCGGAGCGTCATCGGCAAGAACACGGTCGAGGCGATGCAGGCGGGCATCGTCTACGGCTTCGCCGGACAGGTCGACGGCGTCGTCAGCCGCATGGCCCGCGAGCTGGCGGACGACCCCGAGGACGTGACCGTGATCGCCACGGGTGGGCTGGCGCCGATGGTGCTCGGCGAGTCCTCGGTCATCGACGAGCACGAGCCGTGGCTCACGCTGATCGGGCTCCGACTGGTCTACGAACGCAACGTGTCCCGCCTGTAGTCCCGCGGCGGCACGCCGGTGGCGGGTCGCCCGGCCCGACGCCACCGGTATGCCGCCTTGGGGGTGCCCCCCAGCCCCTTCAGGCACAGGGGGAGGCACGACTGCCCGCGGTGGCGTGGGCCTGCCGCCCGCGTGGGTGGGTCGGTGCAGCGCCGCTTGCGGTCCAGCCCCCACCGAACCCGCGCAGGCCGCCGCAGGCACCGCCCTCGCACGCCGCACCGCCACCGAACCGCCGGAGGCACCCCGGCCCCCACCCGGGTGGCACCCCCGCGCCACACCCGCACGCTATGTCGAGTTTGTCTGATTAGCGCGTATCGTCGGCGCATGCCCACGCCATACGGATCCCGCGGCGGCATGGCGTTCGGTGTGGAGGAGCTGCGTGTGCTCCGCCGCGCCCTCGCCCACGCCCTCAACCCCAGCCCCGTCTCGGCCGAGGACGCCCACGACTGCCTCCGCCTCGCAGAGTCGCTCGACGAGGCGACGCGGGAGAGCGCCCGGCTGCGCGCCTTCCTGGTAGCCGACCTGGCCCGGTACCGCGCCGCCCTCCCCGGGACCGCCGCCGGCTACCTCGCCCTCCTGGACGAGGCCCTGGGCGCCGGCCACCACCCCGGCCGGGACGACCTGGCCGCACTCGGCGCCCTGCGCGGCAACCCCGCAGCCGCCACCCTCCTCGCACGCTGCCGAACCCTCACCGACCCCGGGCCCCGGTCCCAGCCCCAGACCCAGCCCCGCGCCACCACCCCCACCGTCCCCCCGGCCCGCACCCCCGGCCGCACCCGCCTCCTCGCCCTCCCCGGCGGCCTCACCGCCACCCCCGCCACCCCCACCGCAGCAGACCAGGACCCCGCCGAGAAGCCCGAGAAGGAACCGGCCCGGAGGCCCGCCCCGAAGCCGGCCCGCAAGCCGGCACCCCAGCCCGCGACCCCGGCCCCCGCCACCCCGAAGCGCCCCATCCCCACCCCCGGCGAGGTCTTCCCCCGCCGCAAGCCCTCCCCGCCCGCCTCGGGCACCCACGGCGCCCGTCCGCACCTCGCCGCGGGCTGACCGCCACGGCTGGCTACTCTGGAGCCATGGACTACGTCTCCGCGCTCCTGCCCCCTGCCGTCATGGCCGTCCTCTTCATCGCTGTGATCAGGGTGATCATCAAGTCCCAGGGCGGCGCCAACAAGGCCAAGGAGGACGCGGCCGTGGACGCCGCCCTCGCGCGCGCGGAGAGCGCGGAGCAGAGCTCCCCGCGCGCAGAGGCCTGACGGCCCACCTCTCTGCGCCCCATCCACCCCATTTGTCCCCCCACGAACCCGTTTGTCACCCAAAACGCACGTTCGTACCGTCATTATCGGCAAACTCCCACTATCGTGCTGAGTTGTGCCTCGCCCATTGGGAGAACTCGAAGACGCGGTCATGACGCGGGTGTGGAAGTGGAACCGCCCCGTCACCGTTCGGGAAGTCCTGGAGGATCTCCAACAGGAACGGTCCATCGCGTACACCACGGTGATGACCGTTCTGGACAATCTCCATCAGAAGGGCTGGGTGCGCCGTGAGGCGGAAGGCCGGGCCTATCGATATGAGGCCGTCTCCACCCGCGCCGCCTACGCCGCCGCCCTCATGAACGACGCGTGGTCGCAGAGCGACAACCCCGCCGCCGCCCTCGTCGCCTTCTTCGGCATGATGAGCGACGAACAACGCCAGGCACTCCGCGACGCCATCCGCATCGTCCAGGGCCCGGAAACCCCGGAGATCCCCGATACGCCCCCGGCGCCCGCGCGGACGTCCTCTCCGGGCCCCGCCGCGAACCCCACTCCAGCGCCGGCTTCCGACGCCACTCCCGCGTCCACTTCCGACGCCACTCCCGACCCGGCTCCCGCCCCCAACCCCGACTCGGCCCGGGGCGACGACGGGCGATAGCGTCCGCTCATGTCAGCAGTGCGCCCCGATGTCACCGCAAAAGCCCTCACGGTCCGACGAGCCCGCACCAGCGATGTCCCTGCCGTGCGCCGGCTCCTCGACGCCTACGTCCGCGACGGCATCCTGCTCGACAAAGCCACGGTGACCCTTTACGAGGACATCCAGGAGTTCTGGGTCGCGGAACGCGACGACAACGCCGAGGTGGTCGGCTGCGGCGCCCTGCACGTGATGTGGGAGGACCTCGCGGAAGTGCGGACTCTCGCGGTGAAGCCGGGCCTGAAGGGCGCCGGCGTCGGTCACCGCCTGCTGGAGAAGTTGCTGGACACGGCGCGCTGGCTGGGCGTTCGCCGGGTTTTCTGTCTGACCTTCGAAGCGGACTTCTTCGGCAAGCACGGCTTCACCGAGATCGGAGAGACGCCGGTCGACACCGATGTCTACGCGGAGCTGCTTCGTTCCTATGACGAGGGCGTCGCCGAGTTCCTCGGTCTCGAACGAGTGAAACCGAACACCCTGGGCAACAGCCGGATGCTTCTGCATCTGTGATCGACAAGGCTGCCGGGCCCGATCTGCCGCGCATCCCGCAGGCGCCGACAGGTTTATTCCGCGCGGCACCGCCGCGCACCAGTGCCCTATGTCCGAAACGCGCATCTTTCCGGTCCGGGCCGGGGCTGCCGGTCTCGACCGAGGGTTTGTGTTTTTCCGGCAAAAGCGGTTTGCTTTCCGGCGTAGTGCAGTACTGCATATATCAGGGGGCGGCGATACGGCGGGACGCCGCACACCCCCGGTCCTCAGTTATCGATGAAAGGAAATCCGGTGGCACAGAAGGTTCAGGTCCTTCTTGTCGACGACCTCGACGGCGGCGAGGCGGACGAGACCGTGACGTTCGCGCTGGACGGCAAGCAGTACGAGATCGATCTCACCACCGCCAACGCGGACAAGCTGCGCGGCCTTCTCGAGCCCTATCTCAAGGGCGGTCGTCGTACCGGAGGACGCTCTTCGGGACGCGGCAAGGGCCGCTCCGCCTCCAGCAGCGGCAGCCAGGACACCGCGGCGATCCGCGCCTGGGCCAAGGAGAACGGTTTCGAGGTCAACGACCGCGGCCGGGTCCCCGCGAGCATCCGCGAGGCCTACGAGAAGGCGAACGGCTGATTCAGCCTGCGGCCGGCGGTCGTGCGCACACGCGGCGCAGCCGGACGCGGTGGCACTCCGCTGCCACCGTGTCGACCAGCCGTACGAGATCGGGGGTGCCCTCGTCGCACCCCGAAGCCGACAGTGTCGGCAGCGAGGCCTCGACCTCGCGCCCCGGCTCGGGGGGCCGCAGCCACTCGGCGGCCCCCTGTGCGCACGAGCCGCGCTCGCCGGACACGGGGGCCGGCAGCGCACCTCTTCCGGGCGCCGGCATCGCCATGACGCCGCTTCCGGGCGCCGGTGCCGCCATGAGTCCGCCCTCGCCGACGGCCGTCAGGCCGAGCGGCAGCGAGCCCCACTCCAGCCAGTCCAGCAGCCCCGGCAGCTCCTCCGCGCTGCCCGCGGCGACCAGCAGCAGTACGCGGTCGCCCTGGACGGCGACCGGAGTGTGCGGCCCGAGTCGCCGCAGCGCCGCGTGTCCGGCCCGTGCGGGGACGTCCAGTACGTCGAAGCGGACCCCGACCCGGAGCCGTACCGGAACCCCCGGTGCCGTCTCCCAGCCGAGCACGCTCTCGTACCACCACCGCACCCGCTCGCCGACCCGCGCCTCACCCACGGGCACTCCGGCCGTCCAGGTCGGCCCGGCCGTCCCGGCCGAGCGGCCGGACCCGCCCGGCCCGAGGGGCCGGCGAGGTTCGGGGACGGAGGTGCCGGACATGCCAAGTGAAACCGTCGAAAGACCGTCCGGGTTACGCTGGGTGCTGTCGCGAATGCGCTGAGTGCCGAAGAGGGGGCGCGCAGGGGGTGCAGGCAGGCGCGAGGTTGTTCGCCCGTAGCGGAGGGAGCGGGCGCGCGCCGCATGGACTGTCAGTGTCGGCGGGTAAGACATCCCTAGTGGGAGGGGGCGACACGCAGGGCAGGCCGTCTCACGTTCGCCATCGGCGTACTGACGAGAGGGGTAACTGCCTGGCCTGCGGGAACATCGTCTCGCACCATCGGGTTGGAGCAGATGTCGGCGTTCGGGGTCAGGAGGCAGTGTTGGTTCTCGGTCCGGTGTCGGCAGTTGGAATGAGCGGTCCCCGCTTGCGGGACTAAGCTGCGGAAGGACAGGGAGGGGAAGTTCCCCCCACTGCCTGACCGCTCTGAGGAGCGATTAACGATGTTCGAGAGGTTCACCGACCGCGCGCGGCGGGTTGTCGTCCTGGCTCAGGAAGAGGCCCGGATGCTCAACCACAACTACATCGGCACCGAGCACATCCTCCTGGGCTTGATCCACGAGGGTGAGGGTGTCGCCGCCAAGGCCCTTGAGAGCCTCGGGATTTCGCTCGAGGCGGTCCGCCAGCAGGTGGAGGAGATCATCGGCCAGGGCCAGCAGGCCCCGTCGGGTCACATCCCCTTCACCCCCCGTGCCAAGAAGGTCCTGGAGCTGTCGCTCCGCGAGGCCCTTCAGCTGGGCCACAACTACATCGGCACGGAGCACATCCTGCTCGGCCTGATCCGCGAGGGCGAGGGTGTCGCCGCCCAGGTCCTGGTCAAGCTGGGCGCTGATCTGAACCGCGTGCGGCAGCAGGTGATCCAGCTGCTCTCCGGTTACCAGGGCAAGGAGACCGCCACCGCCGGCGGTCCTGCCGAGGGCACGCCCTCCACGTCCCTGGTCCTCGACCAGTTCGGCCGGAACCTCACCCAGGCCGCTCGCGAGTCCAAGCTCGACCCGGTGATCGGGCGCGAGAAGGAGATCGAGCGGGTCATGCAGGTGCTGTCCCGCCGCACCAAGAACAACCCGGTCCTGATCGGTGAGCCCGGCGTCGGCAAGACCGCCGTCGTCGAGGGCCTCGCCCAGGCCATCGTCAAGGGCGAGGTGCCCGAGACCCTCAAGGACAAGCACCTCTACACCCTGGACCTCGGCGCCCTGGTCGCCGGCTCCCGCTACCGCGGTGACTTCGAGGAGCGCCTGAAGAAGGTGCTCAAGGAGATCCGCACCCGCGGCGACATCATCCTGTTCATCGACGAGCTGCACACGCTGGTCGGTGCGGGCGCCGCCGAGGGCGCCATCGACGCGGCGAGCATCCTCAAGCCGATGCTGGCCCGCGGTGAGCTGCAGACCATCGGCGCCACCACGCTGGACGAGTACCGCAAGCACCTGGAGAAGGACGCGGCCCTGGAGCGCCGCTTCCAGCCGATCCAGGTCGCCGAGCCGTCCCTGCCGCACACCATCGAGATCCTCAAGGGCCTGCGGGACCGGTACGAGGCGCACCACCGCGTCTCCATCACCGACGAGGCGCTGGTCCAGGCCGCCACCCTGGCCGACCGCTACATCTCGGACCGCTTCCTGCCGGACAAGGCGATCGACCTGATCGACGAGGCCGGCTCCCGGATGCGGATCCGCCGGATGACCGCGCCGCCGGACCTGCGCGAGTTCGACGAGAAGATCGCCGGCGTCCGCCGGGACAAGGAGTCCGCGATCGACTCGCAGGACTTCGAGAAGGCCGCCTCCCTGCGTGACAAGGAGAAGCAGCTCCTGGCCGCCAAGGCCAAGCGGGAGAAGGAGTGGAAGGCCGGCGACATGGACGTCGTCGCCGAGGTCGACGGCGAGCTGATCGCCGAGGTCCTCGCCACGGCCACCGGCATCCCGGTCTTCAAGCTGACCGAGGAGGAGTCCAGCCGTCTGCTCCGCATGGAGGACGAGCTGCACAAGCGGGTCATCGGCCAGAACGACGCCGTCAAGGCGCTGTCCAAGGCGATCCGGCGTACGCGTGCCGGTCTGAAGGACCCGAAGCGTCCGGGTGGTTCGTTCATCTTCGCCGGTCCGTCCGGCGTCGGTAAGACCGAGCTGTCCAAGGCGCTGGCCGAGTTCCTCTTCGGTGACGAGGAGGCGCTGATCTCCCTCGACATGTCGGAGTTCAGCGAGAAGCACACGGTCTCGCGGCTCTTCGGTTCGCCCCCCGGCTACGTGGGCTACGAGGAGGGCGGTCAGCTCACCGAGAAGGTGCGCCGCAAGCCGTTCTCCGTCGTGCTCTTCGACGAGGTCGAGAAGGCCCACCCGGACATCTTCAACTCGCTGCTGCAGATCCTGGAGGACGGCCGGCTGACCGACTCCCAGGGCCGGGTCGTGGACTTCAAGAACACGGTCATCATCATGACCACCAACCTCGGCACCCGGGACATCTCCAAGGGCTTCAACCTCGGCTTCGCCGCCGCGGGCGACACGAAGTCGAACTACGAGCGCATGAAGAACAAGGTCTCGGACGAGCTCAAGCAGCACTTCCGGCCCGAGTTCCTCAACCGCGTCGACGACGTGGTCGTCTTCCCGCAGCTCAGCCAGGGTGACATCCTCAAGATCGTCGACCTGATGATCAGCAAGGTGGACGAGCGCCTGAAGGACCGGGACATGGGCATCGAGCTCTCCCAGACCGCCAAGGAGCTGCTGTCCAAGAAGGGCTACGACCCGGTGCTGGGCGCCCGGCCGCTGCGCCGGACCATCCAGCGCGAGATCGAGGACAGCCTCTCGGAGAAGATCCTCTTCGGCGAGCTGCGCCCCGGTCACATCGTGGTCGTGGACACCGAGGGCGAGGGCGAGTCCCAGACCTTCACCTTCCGCGGTGAGGAGAAGGCGGCGCTGCCCGACGTCCCGCCGATCGAGCAGGCGGCCGGCGGCGCCGGGCCGAACCTGAGCAAGGAGGCGTAAGCCTCGTACGTCGCGCGTACCCGGAAGGGGCCGGTGCCGTCCAGCACCGGCCCCTTCCGTCTGCCCGGCCCCGGTTACGACAGCTGTCCGTCGTAGTCCGGCAGCTTGAACGTCTTCTCGGCGTGGCCGCCCGACAGGTCGGTGGGGCTGTTGCCGATGTTCGCGATGATCGTGTAGCCCTTCGACTCGATGTCGCGGCGCTGCGCGGTCTTGTAGTCGGCGACGTTCTTGAACAGATCGAAGAAGCCGCGGACATACAGGCCGGAGGACTCGTAGCCGGCGTGGTCGAGGTTCCACTCGGTGGGCCAGTAGATGATCCCCGGGCGGGCGGTGACGAAGAACAGGGCGACCCCGCGCTCCTGGGCGTACCGGGCCGCCTCCAGGACCGGAGCGTTGGCGGGCTGCGGGTAGCTGAAGCCGAAGTCGGTCTCCAGCGAGGTGTTGTCGATGTCCAGGACGATCGCCTGCTTCTCGCCCGGCTCGGCGTCCGCGATCCGCTGCTCCAGGTACGGCAGGGCCCGGTTCATCACCGCCCGGCAGTCCCGCTGCCAGGTGTCGTAGTCGACGTCGGCCGCGGTGGCGGCGGCCGTGGTGGCGGCCGTGGTGGCGGCCGGGACCACCGCCGGGACCTGAGCCGGCGCCGAGGCGGCGGCGCCCGCGGGCGTGATCGTGACGGCGAGCACGGCCCCGGTGACGGCGGCGGTGCCGAGGGCGCGCTTCCAGGCGTGCCCGGTCTGTCTGGTCGGTCCGGTCATGGGGGGTGGGGTCCTCTCATGCCTGCAACGGATGCCTGACGGCAGTCAATTTGTCGCGTGCATGGTGACTCGGACAAGTGGCCGGACGGCATCGATCTGGTTACTGACCGGTAGTCGTTCGGCGAGCGATCACGGGACGCACTACGCCGTGATCTCGACCCCGCTCGGCACGTTCCGCACCCGGGGCAGCCGCGGATTGACGCGCAGCACCCGCAGCCGGGGGAACCGGGACAACCAGGAGACGTCGGTGTCGGTGAGCTCCGCGGCGAGCCACAGATGGGTCAACTGCTCCGGTATCAGCCCCGCCAGCAGCTCCTCGGCCCGCATCACCCCGGCCACCTGGACCCGTGGCCGCCCGCCGAGCTCGCGCAGCGCGGCCAGCTCGGCGGAGTCGGACACCGGGAAGTACAGCCCGCCCGGGTCCAGCTGGGCGATGATCTCGCGGGCGTACCGCTCGGTGTCGAAGTGCCGCCAGCCCCGGGCGAGTTCGGCTCGCACCGGCAGGGCGGCCCGGGTGCGCAGCCGGGCCAGGTAGTCGATGGCGGCGTCGTCCTTGACGCGGGTGGCGGTGATGGCGAGCAGCAGCGCCTGCCGGTCGTCGGCGACCTGGCCCGGATCGGGCAGCAGCTCCAGCACGATCGGGCCCACCCAGCCCAGGCCGCGGGCGGCCAGCTCGGTGGTGGGGCGGACCAGGTTCTTGGTCCGCTCGTGGACCAGCTGCTGCGTCACCGGGTCCAGTTCGGTGACGTGCTCCAGACAGGCCGCGGCCATCAGCCGCCGGTGGTTGACCTGCGGCCTGGGCAGTCCCGGCGCCGCCGCCAGCAGCCGCTCCAGGAACCGCGCGCACTCCTCGGGGCGGGCGTGCGCGGCGGCCATCCGGATGACCTCCTCCCACTCGGCCCGGTGGGCGTGGTCGACCAGCATCGGGAACGCACCGCGGGCCACGATCTCCTTTGCGGCGAGATAGTCCTGGAAGGTGCGGTGCACGAAGTCCACCGAGTCGCCGGAGCGTTCCCGCAGCAGTCCGGTGCGGTGCAGCAGATGCCGGAAGATCTCCTCGCCGTCGCCCTGCGCACGGGCGGCCGGCATGGCGGGCAGCGCGGCGTCGAGGATGCCGACCGCCCGCTCCCGCGACAGCTCCGAGACGCCCTCCTCCAGCATGGCGTGGGCGAGCTTCTGCAGCAGCCGCTCCCGGGTGCTCTGCTGCAGCTGCACATCGTCGGCGTAGAGCACGTCCCGCTCGGGGTCGCGGCGCTGCAGCAGCATCTCCAGGGCGGCGTCGTAGAGCTCCTTGCGCCCGCTGGGCAGGGAGCCGGACCGGTCCCGGTTCAGGGCACAGATCAGCCCGCACATCAGCGGGTTGGTGGCGAGCTGGCGCAGCTCGCGGTAGATCCGAACGGAGTGCAGCAGCCGCTGCTCGTACTCGTCCAGGGTGCCCCGGTCGCGCGGCCCCGGTCTGCGGCTCTGCTCGTCCAGCCGGGCCGCGGAGTGCCAGTCGCGGATGAACCGGGTCACCCGGTCCCGTGACATCGGCGCGAGCGACAGCTCCACGAAGCCCTCCTCGGCCAGCCCGTCCGCCGCGAGCCAGCCGTCCTCCACGGCGGACGGGCGGGAGGTGACCAGGCAGCCGTTGCCGGAGAAGATGCGCAGCAGCCGGCGCAGCCGGTCGCGCAGCTCACCGCGGGTCTTCTCCGGCGCTTCGTCGATGCCGTCCACCAGCAGCAGGGCGCGCCCGGCGAGCAGGGTGCGCACCACCCAGCCCTCCGGAGCCCGGTCGGCGAGCGGGTGCCGCATCGCGTGCAGGAAGTCGTCCGGTGCCGGGAAGCCCTCGCGGGCGAAGCGCCGTACCGGCAGCACGAAGGGGACCCGGGAGCCCTCCCGGGCGGCGGCCACGGCCAGCCACTGGACCAGGGTCGTCTTCCCCGATCCGGCGACCCCGCGCAGCAGGACCCGCTCGTGGTCCTCCAGCGCGCGGTCCGCGAGCAGCACGGTGCGCTGCTCGTCGGGGTCGCCGTCCACGCCGCCGCTGCGCTCCTCCGCCTCCAGGCTGAGGTAGGTCTCCTCCAGCGGCCAGCGGTCCGGTGCGTTGGGAAAGTCGACGCCGACGATGGTCAGCCAGCCGTGCCGCCGGGCCACCCACCGGGCGTACTCCTCCTCGAACTCCACGTCCTCGGGGAGGCGTTCGGACTGCCGGGTGGCGGCCTCGGCGTCGTTCAGGTCGACCAGCCGGGCGATCCGGCCCGCCTGCTGGGGCAGTTGGCGCTGCAGATAGGGGGAGCGCCGCACCAGATGGTGGACCAGGTGCAGACAGACGGAGACCAGCAGCGCGTCGTGGAACCAGGCGGCGTCCGGCGACAGTGCCCGGTCCGCGCCCTGCACCGCGCCGCGCAGCCGCCGCGCATAGTCCTGCGGGCCCATCCGCACCGCGTCCGCGTCGGTGACGTCCACCTCGGCGACCGCCAGCAGGGTGCGGGCCAGGACGTCGACGACCGGGGCCAGTTCGGCGGTCGGGGCGGCGTGTCGTTCGGCGGCGAGGTGCACCAGGTCGGCGGCGGTGCGGTGCACGTCGTCCGCGGTGGCCGACGGCGCCGGTCCGAGCCAGCTGACCAGCCCGGCGAGCGCTTCGGGGCCGACGGGCGGCCGGGACGGGGAGCGCAGGAGCCGGCGGACCAGCGGGCCGGCCAGGTCGGAGGGGGTGCGGACGACGGGATCCATGGATGTGGGTCTCCCCCGGTGATGGGTGCGGGACGGCCGCTGGGTGGACTACCAGGTGATCTCTGTGCGGGACGGCACCTGTTCCCGCGCCACGACCGGGTCCAGGTCCGCGGCCACGTTGACGGTCTCCAGGGCGGGGAACGCCGACAGCCAGGCCAGGCCCTCGACCGGATGCGGAGCATCCAGAGCCAGATACGTGAGGCGCTCCGGCACGATCAGTGCCGTCAGGTCCTCGATCCGGTAGGCGCCGCAGACGACGATCTGTTTCCAGCCGCCCAGGGAGCGGAGTGTCCGGAGGTCGTCGGGCGTGGCCACCTGGACCGGCCACTGCTCGGGCAGGTGGGCGAGGATCTCGCGGGCGTACTCCTCCCGGTCGAAGCGGTGCCACGCGTCGGCCAGGAGCACCTGGACGTCCCGCCCCGGATGGGAGCGGTACCGGGTCAGGAACTGCAGCGCCGCCTCACTGCCCACGTCGACTGCGGTGGCGACCACCATGGCGGAGGTGAGGTCGTCGATCTCCCCGGGACCCGGCAGCAGCTGCAGCACCAGGTCGCCGCCCTGCCGGGCCAGTTCCGCGCCCAGCTCGAAGGTGGCCGGCGGCACCAGCCCCGCCAGCTGCTCCTCCACCTGCTTGCGCACCCCCGGCGCCACCTCCGCCGCGTACCGCAGCCCGGCCGCCGCCAGCAGGGTGTGCCGCGGCGTCCCCCCGGCCAGCAGTCCGCGCAGCATCTGCTCCGCCTCCCGGGGCCGGGCGTGGGCGAGGGCCAGCAGGATCACGTCCTCCCAGCCGTCCTCGCCCGCGTGGTTGACCAGCAGGTCGAAGTCCATCTCCTGCACGGCCAGCCGGGCGCCCAGATAGTCCTGGAAGGTGCGGTGCAGGAAGTCCACCCGGCCCTCGGCGGGCTCACGCAGCAGCCCGGAGCGCAGCAGCAGCGAGCGGTGGACCTCCTCCTCGCCGGTGTCGGCCAGGTCCAGCGCGGGCAGTGCCCGGCCGACGATGCGCAAGGCGTCCTCCCGGTCCAGCTCCAGCCGGCTGTTGCGGATCAGCCACCAGGCCAGCTTCTGCAGCAGCTGCACCTGCACGGCGTACGGCAGCCGTGGCCCGTCGGGGCCGTGCAGCTCCCGCTCCCGGTCCCGGCGCTCCAGCAGCATCGTCAGGGCGGCCTCGTACAGGGACCTGCGGTCCTGCGGGAGGAAGCCGCGCCGGTCCCGGTGCAGGGCGCACAGCATGCCGCACATCAGCGGGTTGGCGGCCAGCCGGTTCAGCTCGGAGGTGGTCCGCACGGAGGCGAGCAGCGACTCGCCGACCGACTCGCCGGCCCCGGCCGCACGGTGCCAGCGCCGCACGAAGGTGGCGACGTCGTCGCGGGTCATCTGGGCGAGGGCGAGCTCATGGAAACCCTCGGCGGTCAGCCAGTCCTCCGGTACGGCCGACGGGCGCGAGGTGACCAGCCAGAGGTTGCCGGGGAAGGCCCGGACCAGCTCGCGCAGCCACCGCCGGGCGGCGTCCCGGCGGTCGCCGGCGATCTCGTCGATGCCGTCGACCAGCAGCACCCCGCGCCGGGCCCGCAGCACCCGCTCCACCCAGCCCGGCGGCTGCTCCCCGGCGACCGGGCAGCCGACCGCCCGCAGGAAGTCGCCGGGCGTCGGCAGCTCGGCCCCGGGCCGGACGATCCGCCGCATCGGCAGCACGAACGGCACCCGTCCGATCAGGTGGTTCAGCCCGTGCTCGTAGGCCCGGCTCGCCGTGGTCACCGCCAGCCACTGCACCAGGGTCGTCTTGCCGGACCCGGCGACACCGCGCAGGAACACCTGGCCGTGCCCGGCGAGCACCTGCTCCGCGGGCAGGTGCAGGCGCTCCCCTCCCCGGGGCCGGGTGGCCTCCAGGCTCAGATAGGCCGTGTCCAGCGGCCACTCCCGGGTCCCGGCGTCCAGCCCGTAGATGGTGAGGGTGCCGTGCCGGGCCGCGATGTGGTCGGCGTAACGCTCCTCGAACCCGGCGTCCTCGGCGGACTGCGGCGGCATCCGCTCCAGCAGCACGTCCACGGCCTCCACCAGCCGGGACAGCTGCCGGGTCTGCACGGTCAGCTGCCGGGCCACGTAGGTGGAGCGCTGGGTGAGGAAGGTGAGGATGTGCAGGGCGGCGGTGTGCAGCAGCCGCTCGTACAGCAGCTCGCCCGGCTCGCCGAGCCCGTACGCCGACAGCACCACCCTGCCGCGCAGCTCCCGGGCGAACCGCTCGGGGCCGAGCCCGACGGCCTCGTAGTCCTCGATGGTGATCTCGCCGAGCCCGGCGAGGGTGTGCGCCAGGGCCTCCTTGACCGCCATCGCCTCCGCGGTGTCGACCGGCGGCTCGGTGGGACCGGCCGCCTTCACCGCCCTGCGCACCAGCTCCGCGGCCACTTTCTCCACGTCCTCGGGCGTGACGCTGCGCTTCTCGCGGCGGAAGGACACCAGCGCCGACAGCCGCACCGGCCGGTCCACGAGCCCGGCTCCCGGCCCGTCCTGGACGAAGAGCCTGCGGACCAGTGGTGCGACAGCGCCGGACGCGACGCGGACCCCTAACGATGTGGCGTCGACCATAGTCCGAGCCTAGGTGAACCGCCCTGCGGGAGGGGCGGGTTGCGTGATCCCGGAGTAGCCCGGGTCACATTCGGGGGCCTCTTCCGGGGGTCCGCCGGTGACGTACCGCACGCGACGTGGGTCACGTACTACATGGAATAGTAGGAAAGGGGCTAGTTGCAAAATCGGACAAACCGCCACAGATGGTGGAGTCGAATCCGGCGCCCTGAGCTGGTTAGTCTGAAATGACCGCTCTGTTGATCTACGTGAGCTTTGGGGATGAAGTACTAGATCTGGTCGTAGGTCACACCTTTGTGCGGTTACGGCCGGTCGGGTTACCAAGGTGTGGCCCGCCCGGCGACCGCCTGTGTGTCCCGGGATGGGCGTTCCTTTGCTCCCGTCCCCATGAGGTCCTGCATGTCCCCGCGTATCACGTCCCGCATCCCCCGTCCGACCACCCTCCGCTCCCGTGCGGCCGTACTGGCCGCCGGCCTCGGCGCTTCGGTCGCACTGGGGGCCGGGGTCGCGGTCGCCGTCGACACCACGGCGGCCTCCAGCGCCACCAGCACGACCACCGTCGCGCACGCCGTCGAGGCGCAGGCCGCCTCCCAGGCCAAGGCTGCGAAGGCCGCGCAGGCCGAGAAGGCCGCCGCCGCGAAGAAGACCGCCGCCAAGAAGACGGCCGCTTCCTGGGTCGACCCGGTCAACAAGTACACGCTGACCGCGAGCTTCGCCCAGAACGGCGGCATGTGGCAGTCCACCCACAGCGGCCAGGACTTCGCCGTGCCGGTCGGCACCAGCGTCCACGCCGTCCACGGCGGCACCGTCGTCAAGGCCGGCGGCAACGGCGCCGGTGACGGCCCCGCCTACGGCAACGCCGTCGTCATCAAGCACGGCAACGGCACCTACTCCCAGTACGCCCACCTGTCGACGGTCCAGGTGAAGGCCGGCCAGGTCGTCAAGACCGGTCAGCAGATCGCCAAGTCCGGCAACACCGGCAACTCCAGCGGTCCGCACCTGCACTTCGAGATCCGCACCACTCCGAACTACGGCTCGGCCGTGGACCCGGTCTCCTTCCTGCGCTCCAAGGGCGTGACGCTCTAAGGACCGCAAGAGCCTCAAGGACCGTGAGGGCCGACCGGCCCTCCGGGCCCTCGGCCCCCGCCCGGTGCGCCTGGGCGACCTGACCGGTGGCGACCTCGAGAACGGCCTCGCGCTTGTTCTCGGGGTCGCCTGCAGGTCGTTCAGCAGGAACATCCCCGCATGCGGCGTGAACAGCGCACTCGCGCAGCGGACCTGGTCGGCCAGGTCCGCCTCCGGGTCGACGAGGATGTCCCGCGGTCCCCGCATCCGGGTCCTGAACATCTCGCCGGTGCGCAACTCCCGCACCGTCGCCTGGTTCTCGTGCATCATCGCCCAGCTGCCGGCGTCGGCCCGGGAGGCGTACCAGCACGCGGTCGCGTCCGGCACCCACGGCGCCTTCCTGCTGGGCTCCGCGGTGGCGGTGCTCGCGCTGGCGGCGGCGGTGTTCGTGACGGAGGTGCGCTGAAGGGGGCGGGACCGGAGCAGGCGGACGGCGTCGGCTCCGGCGACCGCTCCGACGACGGTCCCGGTGCCGGCCCCGGCGCCGGGCGGGTCCCGGGGAGGGCCCCGGTGGGCGAGGCGGTCCGACCGACCCGCCGGTGCTGCCGGGCGGCGGCGCGATGGACCCGGAGTCCGCCGAGATGGTCAGGAAGCTGGTGGCCAAGGGCGTCCTCGGCGCGGGCGTGCTGACCACCGACGACATCCACGCCGACTACGAGAAGCTCAAGGACCGGGGCGTGGAGTTCCTCCAGGAGCTCCAGGAGCCCCAGGAGCCCCAGGAGCGGCCCTACGGCACCGAGGCGCTGTTCCGGGACGACTCCGGCAACTGGTTCTCGTTCACCCAGCCCCGTGAGGGCGGCCTGGACATGGACCGGGACTGGGCCTGCTGACGGCCCGCTGCCGCTGACCGCTCGCTGCAGTCCTCCGTGTCCTCGCTGCAGTCCTGCGTGTCACCGACCGCCGGGTGCCGCCGGCGGCCGGGTGTCACCGCCCGACAGCGGCAGCATCGGATAGCTGCCGGTGTTCGTCGGCGCGTGCTCCGGCAGCCACAGCACCGCGACCGCCCCCTCGCACGGCACCTGTCCGTCCGCCCCGCCGGGCCGTACGTTGCGGAAGGTCAGCCGGGCGCCCAGCACCCGGGCCTGCCCGGCCGCGATGGTCAGCCCGAGCCCGTGCCCGCGTCCGGCCCGGTCCGCGCTGCCGGTGCGGAAGCGGCTCGGGCCCTCGGCGAGCAGTGCCTCGGGGAAGCCCGGACCATGGTCGCGGACCCGGATGACCCGGCCCTCCACGGTCACCTCGATGGGCGGTCTGCCGTGCCTGGCGGCGTTGGCGAGCAGGTTGAACAGCACCCGCTCCAGCCGCCGCGGGTCGGTGGTGACCTCCGACTCGTGCACCACCCGCACCTCGACCTCCGGGTCCTTGGCCGCCACCCGACGGGTGACGAACTCGCCCAGCATGATGTCCTGGAGCTCCGCCCGCTCCGAGGCACTGTCCAGCCGGGCCACCTCCAGCACGTCCTCGACGAGGGTGCGCATCGCCTTGGCCCGGTCCAGCACCAGCTCCGTCGGCCGCCCCGGCGGCAGCAGCTCGGCGGCGGTCAGCAGCCCGGTCACCGGCGTCCGCAGCTCGTGCGCGATGTCGGCGGTGACCCGGCGCTCGGCGTCCAGCCGCTGCTGCAGGGCGTCCGCCATCGCGTCCACCGCACGGGCCAGATCGTCGGTCTCGTCCCGGACCACCCCGCCGATGGCGTCCCGCACCCGCACCTCGCCCTCGCCCTTGGCGACCTGGTTCGCGGCGGCGGCCGCCTTGCGCAGCCGCCGCGACAGCTGCCCGCCGATGAGCACACCGAGCGCGCTGCCGCCGAGGACCACCGCGATGGAGCCGATCACCAGCGCCTGGTCCAGGTCGTCGAGGATGTCGGCGCTGCGGTCGGTGAACGGGTTGTGCAACGACATCACATGCCCGTCCTTGAGCGGCACGGCCGCCCATATGTCGGTCACGCCGTCGGGCCGCTCGGTGACGAAGGTCGCGCGCCGCCCGTCCTCGACCCGCTTGCGCAGCTCGGGCGGCAGCGCCGGGTCGTCGATCTGTGCGTTGGGGAAGTTCAGCCGCCCGGACAGCTCGTAGTTGCGCTGGGCGACCAGGATGCGCTCGTCGGCGAGGTCGCGCGCGCTGTCCAGCATCGACACCCGGGCCGCGTTGTGCACGACCAGGCTGAGCGCGATCGCGACCAGCGCACCGACCAGCGCGATGGCCGCGCTGAGCTTCCATCTGAGGCCGGTACGGATGCCCGCGCGCCGCACGGACGAGGCGACCAGCCGCTGGAGGAACCCCCGCACACCCTGCATACCCGCACTCAGGCCTTCAGCTTGTAGCCGAAGCCGCGGACCGTCTCGATCCGGTCCTGGCCGATCTTCGTACGCAGCCGCTGCACATGGACGTCCACGACCCGGGTGTCCCCGCCCCAGCCGTACTCCCAGACCCGCTCCAGCAGCCGGTCCCGGGAGAGCACGGTCCCCGGCGCGGTGGAGAACTCCAGCAGCAGCCGCATCTCGGTCGGCGTCAGCGCCACCGGCCGCCCGGCCCGGCGCACCTCCATGCCCTCGGTGTCGACCTCCAGCTCACCGAAGGTGAGCACCCCGTCGTCGTCCGCACCGGTCCCCGGGTCCTGGCGGTCGCCGCCGCTCGCGTGCCCGAAGCGGCGCAGCACCGCGCGGATCCGGGCGACCAGCACCGCCCCGTCGAACGGCTTGGTCACATAGTCGTCGGCACCCGCCTCCAGGCCCAGCACCACATCGATGGAGTCCGCACGCGCCGACAGCATGATCACCGGTACGGTCGACTCGTCCCGGATCCGCCGGCACAGGCTGACGCCGTCCAGACCGGGCACCATGACGTCCAGCAGCGCGATGTCCGGCCGCCGCGCCCGGAACGCCTCCAGGCCGGCCAGCCCGTCGGGCATGGCGGTGACCACGAAGCCGTCCCGCTCCAGGGCGAGCTGGGTGGCCTCGCGGATGACGTCGTCGTCCTCGACGAACAGGACGTGGGTCTGGTCTGCCATCCGGTGCTCTCAGTCCTCGTGCCTCGTGTGTGGTCGCGTCCGCCTGCCGCATCCGCGTGTCGCGTCCGGCGACGTCCGCCGGATCCGGTGACTGATCGGTCCGGACGGTCCGATCGGTTCACCCGGCCGTCCGGCCGCCGGGCTCAGCGCGTCCCTCGGGTGCACCGCGACCCGCTCAGTTCTCGGGGGCGGCCGTCTGCGCGTTGCCCGCGGCGTTGCTGTAGTCGTTGTGGGTGCGGTACTCCTCGGCGAACAGCTCCCCCGACCAGCGGTACGTGATCACACTCTCGCCGGACGGGCTGGAGACCGCGTCGCCCCTGTCGTACACCTGCTTGGTCACCACCAGGTCGCCGCGGTCGATCTCCGCGTAGACCGGAGGCTCCTCGGCCTTGAACACGTTCTGGTAGCGGCCGTCCTCCTCGCGGTACACATAGCTGCCCACCCCGACCGCGTCACCGCAGGTCAGTACGTTGACGACGACGTCCTCGGCCGGACCTCCGGTCAGCTCGCCGTAACTGACGTCGACCGGGTACTCGTCGGCGACGCACGGCTGCAGCTCGCGCTTGACCTCCGCCGAGACCCGCGGATCGCTCTTGACCAGCTGCACCGCGTCCACCCGCTCGGGGACCGGCGACGGAGAGGCCGCCTGGGTGGCGGCACCGCCGGTCACCGCCTCCGCACGGGCGGGGCCCTCGTCGCGGGCCCCGGTGCCCCCCGCACCGCACCCGGCCAGCACAAGGGTGAGGGCGGCGAACCCGGCCCCCGCCGTGCTCACCGCCTGCACACCACCCCTGCCCCGGCTTCCCCGGTTCTCCCGGGCTGGGCCCGGGCCCCAGCCGCCCGTCAGGCCGCGCAACGCTCCTGCTCCTCACGCTTCGGCCCGCGTGCGTCCAGATCGCGGGCGACCAGCTCCTCGCGGAGCCGGGCGAGCGCCCGGTGCAGCGTGCTCTTGACCGTTCCGGCCGACATGCCGAGGGCGGCGGCCGTCTCCTCCGTGGACATCTGCTCCCAGTGTCGCAGCACCACGACGCTGCGCTGCTTCGGGGCGAGCACCTTCATGGCGTCCATCAGCAGAGCGCGGTCCGCGTGCTGCTCGGTGGAGTCGTCCACGCAGGCGTCCGGGAGCTGCTCGGTCGGCACCTCCTCCAGCTTGCGCGCCCGCCACCACTCCGTACGGGTGTTGATCATCACCCGGCGCAGATAGGCGTCGGCGAGCCGCTTGTCCTCGATGGTCTCCCAGCGGCCGTACGTCCGTGCCAGCGCGGTCTGCAGCAGGTCCTGCGCGTCGACCGGGTCGGGGACCAGGCGGCGGGCACTGCGCAGCAGCGCGTCCTGCCGGGTGCGGACGTACTCCTCGAACTCGAGCACCTCGCCCTGCGCCATGGTGAACCGCCTCCCGATTTCTCCCGTAGTTTCTGCGCCCTGGCGCCTTCCGCCGGGCATGAAACGAAGGTAGGGAAGCGTTGTCACGGCACTGTGCGAAGCAGCCTGCGGCTAACACTCGGCTGTCCGTCGGTTGTGTAACAGATGTAGGTGCGGGCTAAGAGGCAGCGGGTATTGGTGTCCCTTTACGGCGATTTGCCGGGCGGGGACGCGTCGTGCGGCGTCGTGAGGCGTCGGACGGGTGTGGCGGAATCCCGCCCTCCGTGAACCGGCCGGTGGCCGCGGGGCCGGCCCGGCCCGCGGCACCCCGGTCACGTCGGGCCGGATCAGGTCAGCGGCAGCCGGTAGCGACCGTCCGCGAGCGGCTCGACCAGGCCGTCGGAGACCAGGCCGTCCAGAGCACGGGCCCGCTGGACCGGCTCGTGCCAGACGCGGTCCAGTGCCGACTGCGGCACCGGGCCGTGGGCCTCGCGCAGCACGGCGAGCAGCCGGCCGCGCACCTGCCGGTCGGTGCCGGCGTACGTCTGGCCCCGGCGCGGCGGACCGTCGTGCTCCGGCTTGCCCGCCAGCTGCCAGGCGCACAGTGCGGCGATCGGGCAGCGGTGGCACGACTCGTTGCGGGCCGTGCACACCAGGGCGCCCAGTTCCATGGAGGCGGCGGCCCAGCGCGCGGCGGTCGGCTCGTCCTCCGGCAGCAGCTCCCGGGCGAGCCGGCGCTCGGCGGCGGTGGTGGCGTTCGGCGGGTACTGCACTCCGGTCACCGCCCGCGCCAGGACCCGCCGCACGTTGGTGTCCAGCACGGGGTGCCGCTGGCCGTAGGCGAAGGAGGCCACGGCGGCGGCCGTGTACTCGCCGATGCCGGGCAGCGCGAGGAGCTGGGCGTGGTCGGCGGGTACGTCACCGCCGTGCCGTTCCGCTATGGCGGCTGCGGCGCCGTGCAGCCGCAGCGCGCGGCGCGGGTAGCCGAGCCGGCCCCAGGCGCGGACGGCCTCGCCCGGGGCCTCCAGGGCCAGGTCCGCGGGGCGCGGCCAGCGGGCCATCCACTGCTCGTACACGGGCAGGACGCGGTTCACCGGGGTCTGCTGGAGCATGAACTCGCTGACCATCACGCCCCAGGCCCCGGCCTCCCGGCGCCGCCAGGGCAGGTCGCGGGCGTGCTCGTCGAACCAGCCGATGACGGGGGAGTGCAGCGCGGGTGCCGAGGGCTCCCCGGGAACGACGGGGGGAGCGACGGGGGCGGCGGTGGTCGTGGCGGGCGAGGGGTGGGCGGAACCGGTGCGTGAAGGCTTCATGGGCACAGTCATGACGTTTCCGATCCTGCCACGGGAGGAGGCCCGTACGGGCGCACCGCCACCCCCGAGGCGGACCGGACCCCTGACGATCGGCAGCGGTGCCGCCTGCCCGCCGCTTGTGGCGTCGAGCGCATGAACCACCCCGGACCGAGCCGTTCGCGCCGTACGCTCCGTTCGCGCCGGTCGAGCCGATTGCGCCGTCGAGCCGTCCGAGCCGTCCGAACCAGCCCACTCGCCCGGTCCGGCCCGGCAGACCGCCGGACCGCCCCGCGACCCTCCCGCCGCCCCCCTTCACCCGCACCCGCCGCCGGGTCGCCCTCGGCCTCCGGGCCGTCGCCGGGGCGGGTGCGGTCCTGGTCGGCGGGGCTTCGCCTGGTACGCGTACACGCAGACGCACTCCGTGCCCAGCGCCGGGGCCCACGCGAAACTGCGCCCCGGCACGTCGGCCGCCGAGATCGCCAGGGTGCTGCCGGACCGGGTTCCGCGACCCGCCGGTGGACCGCCCCCCCGGCGCGGCCCCCGGGCAACGGACTGCCGTTACAGCCGAGCGAGCAGCGAACTCCTCGTCTCCGTCGATCACCTCCGCCTCCGCTTCGAACCCGGCTCAGGGCGACTGACCGCGAAGGACGTGATCCCGCACGCGGAAGCCACGGGCACCACGCGCACCGTGGACACCATGCGCACCACGGCCACGGCCACCACGGCCACCGCAGAAGGACCGAAGGACCCCTCACCATGATCCGAGTACTGCCGGCCGACGACGAGGCGATGGGCCGCACCGCCCAGGCACGGCGGTGGCGATGCCGACCACCTTCTCCGAACATGCGTATGTGTCCCGTGCGCTGTCCGGCGGTGCCACCGGTTCCTGCTGAAGTCCGGTGACCCGTACGAACTGATCGCGGGGGCACGGGCGGTGGCCCGCCATGTCGTCGAGGGTCTCGGCCGAGGCGCGGGCGGCGGCCGGTTCGCCCGCGAGGAGCGGGCCCGCGCGCAGCAGCGCCAGCGGCGCGGTCACCAGGACCACCGCACGCCGGGCCAGCACCAGTGTGACGGCCGAAGCGCCCGGGATCGTGGCGTGGTTGCTGGGAAGGACCAGTCGCCGTGCGGCGGGCAGGCCGCGAGGGAGGCGGCGGCGTCGGTGACCGCCCGGCACGGACGCTCCTGTGCGAAGCCGGACTTGAGCAGCTCGCTGCACACATACGCCACAGCCGTGGCCAGGGGTGCAAGGACCGCGATCGCGAACGCGTGCGAGATGTCCCGGCGCGCCCGCCACCAGCCGGCCAGGGACCGCCCGGCGAACACGCAGGAGTCCGGCCTCCGTCCCGAACTCCGCCGTGTGCCGGACCCGTTCGGGGGAGTCGTGGGCGAAGCGGGTGATGTCGTGGTACAGCTCGGTGTCGTCGCAGTCCATGGTCACGGACGGTAGGCGGCGCCGCGGAACGGTCACACCCTGCGATCGTCAGCTGCACCACCCGACGAACGGCAGGGGTGCGGGGGCCGGTTGCGAGATGATGATCCGCAAAAGTTGCGGCCTTCAACGGCGGGTGGGGCAAGGGAAGGCGCCGATCTCTCGTACAGTTTGCGCCGTGGGATCTCTGCGCAATCCGGTCGGGCCGCTTCCCTCCACCATCTACTGGCGACGGAGGGCCGTACTTCTGTCTGTGATCGCCGTGTTGGCGCTGCTGGTCACCTGGATCGTGACCGCGGGCGGCGGGGGCGGCGACAGCGGGCGCGGCACCGGTGCCGACGGCAAGAATCCCGCGCCCTCGATCACTCCGGGGCCGTCCGGCTCCGGCCCGGCGATCAGCGAGGCGCCGGGCGGGCGGGACGAGTCCGGCGACGAGGAGACCGGCGGCTCCGGCTCGGGGTCCTCGGGCGGGGACGGCTCCGATGACGGGGCGGGCTCCGGGTCCGGTGGTGCCGGGGGCAGCGCGGGCGGCGGTACGGGCACGGGGGTCGGCGCGGGCGACGCCCTTCCGGCCGGGTCCGGACTGCCCGACTGCACCGCGGACGCGGTCAGGTTGAGCCTCCGCAGTGTCCGCAACGCCTACGAGCCCGGCCGGACACCCGCCTTCGAACTGACCGCGCGCAACACCTCCGGCGGCGACTGCAAGGTCGATCTCGGCCCGAAGCGGGCCGTGGTGACGATCACCCGGGCCGGTGCCGAGGACGCCTACTGGTCCTCCGAGGACTGCCCGAAGGGCGCCGGCAGCCTCCAGTACCGGGTGCCCGCGGGCAGCGCCGTCACCTACACCGTGCGATGGGACCGCAAGCCGAGCGCCCCCGGGTGCGGAACCCCACCGCCGGGCTCGGCCGCCCCGGGCACCTACCTGGTCGAAGCAGAGCCCGCGGGCTTCACGAAGGTACAGACGTCCTTCGTCCTGGAAGCCGACTAGGGCCTTCGTACGGTGCCGGCCCGGTCGTTCTTCGCCGGGTTGAAACCGCAGATGCGGCGTCGCCGCAGATAGGCACGGTTCTCGCGGGAGGACTACGCCTTGCCCGCTCGTCCGCGTCGTCCGCGTCGTCCGCGGCGGGCCTGGCGGGCCTGGCGGGCCCGGCGGGCGGCCGGCCGGGCCACGGGACGCGCGAGCGCTCAGTCGGAGCGACGAGCGCCTGTCGCCTCGTCCAGCCAGGCGCCGACCCTCGGCAGCGCCTCGGGCCCGCTGTCCCCCTCCACCGACGCGGCGAGATCGGCGATCGTGACAGCGGCCAGCGAGGCCCGCCACGCCGCGTCCGCGGCTCCCATCGCCCGGGCGATCGGGCACTGCTTCACGCACTGCTCCGGTGGTGTGGCCAGCGGCCCGCGCCGGCGGATCTCCGTGCAGACGAAGGCCGGGCTCGCCCCGTCGACGGCCTGCACCACGTCCAGCAGGGGTATGTCCGCGGGCTTCTTGCTGAGGACGTAGCCACCGGTCTTGCCCTGGAGCGAATGCACGAGGCCCGCACGCGACAGCGCCTGCATCTGCTTGGCCAGGTAGCTCGGCGACACGTCGTGCAGCGCGGCCAGCCGGGCCGCCGGCACCGGCGCGCTCGCCGCGGTCAGCACCACGCAACAGTGCAGCGCCCACTCCACGCCACCGGACAGTTTCATGCCGTCTCCCCTTTGACTCGGATGTGGCATGTCCGAGTATATTCTCGGATACGAGATATCCGAGTTAGCGTGAGGGGGGCGCTCGGCTCACAGGAGGAAGGGCACACCATGAAGATCACCGTCATCGGCACGGGCCTCATCGGCTCCCAGCTCGCCGCCCAGCTCACCGCCCAGGGCCACGACGTCACGACGGCGTCGCTGTCGTCCGGCGTCGACCTGCTCACGGGTGCCGGCCTCGACGAAGCCGTCGCCGGCGCCCACACGGTCGTCAACGTGACCAACTCCCCCACTTTCGACGAGCAGTCGATCGAGTTCTTCCGCACCACCGTGGGCAACCTGCTCGCCGCGGGCGAGCGCGCCGGCGTGCGCCACCAGGTCGTGCTCTCCATCGTCGGCGTGGACGAGGTGCCGCAGTTGGACTACTACCGCGCCAAGCTGCTCCAGGAAGAACTCCTCCGCGGTGGCCCGACGCCGTACTCGATCGTGCGCGCCACGCAGTTCTTCGAGTTCATGGAGCCCACCATGTCCTGGACGTCGGACGAGACCGCCGTACGCCTGCCCGCGACTCCGCTGCGGCCCGTCGCCAGCGCGGATGTGGTCGACGCCCTCGCGGACGTGGCCACCGGGTCACCGCTCAACGCCGTCACCGAGGTTGCCGGACCGGACACGTTCACCCTGGACGAGATCGGACGCATCACCCTGGCAGCCCGCCGCGACGAGCGACCCGTCGTCGTGGACGACCAGGCCGGACTGTTCGCCGCCGTCGAGGGCGACGCGCTCACCCCGGGCCCCGGCGCCCGCCTGGCCCCCACCCGCTACCGGGACTGGCTCACCGGCAACTGACACTGTTCAGCGAAGGCCGGTCGCCGGGGTGTCCTGTCCCAGGCCCCGACGGATCGCGATCTCCACGGGTGGGTACGTGCCGTCGGCCCGCTCCCCGCTCCAGTTCGTACGGCGCGGCCGGCCATGAAGCGTGGCCGCACCCCATGGTGCGGGAACGTGCCCAGCGAGTAGCGCGGCTCCCAGTGTCCCGCGCCGACGAGCGGGTCGTACGTGCGGTGCAGGGAGGGGGGAGTTGGGCGCTGCGGCGAACGGCCCCTGCGCCATGCCGGCCGGCCGGTGCACGGGCTGCGTCCAGGTCGCCGGATCGTCCGGGGCGCAGCCCGTCTCCCTCCACAGCAGCCGCGTGCAGTCCGCGGCCACGCGCGGTGCGACGGCGCCCTCCAGCTTCACGAAGCCGTCGCGGAGGAAGCGGGATACCGGGGTCGTGTCATCCATGCGCCCACCCTGCCGCGGCACCGGTGCCGGTCACCCGACATTCCCCGCACAGCTTCCGTCGGGTCACCGCCCGGACCAGGCCGCTCCCGCTGCGTGCGCCCGCCCCACGACTGCTGGACGGGCGCCGGGCGCGGAACCGCCGGACGCTACACGTAACGCTCCAGGATGGAGGACTCCGCCAGCCGCGACAGCCCCTCCCGGACGCTGCGGGCCCGCGCCTCGCCGACCCCGTCCACGGTCTGCAGATCGTCGACGCTCGCGGCCAGCAGCTTCTGCAGACCCCCGAAGTGCTCGACCAGCCGGTCGATGATCGCCCCCGGCAGCCGCGGCACCTTGGCCAGCAGCCGGAAGCCGCGCGGCGAGACCGCCGAGTCCAGCGTCTCGGGCGAGCCGGAGTACCCCAACGCACGGGCCACCGTCGACAGTTCCAGCAGCTCGGCGTGGGACAGCTTGTCCAGCTCGGCCAGCGCCTCCTCGACCGTGCGGGAGCGCTTGGCGGTCGGCTCGGGCACGTAGTCCCGCACGACCAGCTCGCGCTCGGGCTCCACGCCGGCGATCAGCTCGTCCAGCTGCAGTGCGAGCAGCCGCCCGTCGGTGCCCAGCTCCACCACGTACTCGGCGATCTCGGTGGCGATCCTGCGCACCATCTCCAGACGCTGGGCGACCGCGGAGACGTCCCGGACGGTGACCAGGTCCTCGATCTCCAGCGCGGACAGCGTCCCCGCGACCTCGTCGAGCCGGAGCTTGTACCGCTCCAGGGTGGCCAGCGCCTGGTTGGCACGGGAGAGGATCGCCGCCGAGTCCTCCAGCACGCGGCGCTGGCCGTCGACGTAGAGCGCGATAAGCCGCATGGACTGGGAGACGGAGACGACCGGGAAGCCGACCTGCTTGCTGACCCGGTCCGCGGTGCGGTGCCGGGTGCCCGTCTCCTCCGTGGGGATCGTGGGGTCCGGGACCAGCTGGACGCCGGCCCGCAGGATCTTCGACAGGTCCGAGGAGAGCACGATGCCGCCGTCGAGCTTGCACAGCTCGCGCAGCCGGGTCGCGGTGAACTCGACGTCCAGCACGAAGCCGCCCGTGCACATCGCCTCGACGGTTCTGTCGGAGCCCAGCAGGATCAGCCCGCCGGTGTTGCCGCGGAGCACGCGCTCCAGTCCGTCACGCAGGGCCGTGCCGGGTGCCACGGCGCTCAGCGAGGCGCGCATCAGGCCATCGGAACCGGCACTCCCACCGGACTTTCCGGGAGCTGCTGCCCGGTCGTTGGCTGCCACTGCACTCCTCCGGTCGCAGGTTCTGGGGCGCTCCCGTGTCGCACACTCGGTTCGTACGGACGGGCGAGACCAGGGCAAAGTCTACCGGCGGTCCTCCGTCTCCCGTGGGGCCTCTCGGCGACGCGAGCGCGGAAGGACGCGCAGGGCGTCCCCCATGTCCGCCACCTCCAGGACCTTCATACCCGGCGGAATCCGGCCGGGATCGCCCGGAACCAGGGCATGTGTGAATCCCAGGCGGTGCGCCTCGGTGAGCCGGCGCTGCACGCCCGTGACCCGTCTCACCTCCCCGGCGAGTCCGACCTCGCCGATCGCGACGAGGTTCTTCGGCAGCGGGGTGTCGGAGGCAGCGCTCGCCAGAGCCAGGGCGACGGCCAGATCGGCGGCGGGCTCGGAGAGCTTCACCCCGCCGACCGTGGCGGAGTAGATGTCCCGCTTGCCCAGGGCGCTGATGCGGCCCCGCTGTTCCAGGACGGCCAGCATCATCGACACCCGTGAGGTCTCGAGACCGGAGGTGGTGCGCCGGGGCGAGGGGATCTGGGAGTCAACGGTCAGCGCCTGCACCTCGGCCACCAGCGGGCGGCGCCCCTCCAGGGTGACGGTCAGACAGGTGCCGGGGACCGGTTCGTCCCGCCTGGTCAGGAAGAGTCCGCTCGGGTCGGCGAGGCCCGTGATGCCCTCGTCGTGCAGCTCGAAGCAGCCGACCTCGTCGGTGGCGCCGTAGCGGTTCTTGACGCCCCGGACCAGCCGCAGCCGGGCGTGGCGGTCGCCCTCGAAGTGCAGGACGACGTCCACGAGGTGCTCGAGGAGGCGGGGGCCGGCGATGGCGCCGTCCTTGGTGACATGGCCCACCAGCAGGGTCGACATGCCGCGATCCTTGGAGGCGCGGATCAGGGCCCCCGCCACCTCCCGCACCTGCGCCATGCCCCCCGGCGCGCCGTCGATCTCCGGGGAGGCCACGGTCTGCACCGAGTCCAGGATCAGCAGGGACGGCTTCACCGCGTCCAAGTGGCCGAGCACCGCAGCGAGGTCGGTCTCGGCGGCCAGGTACAGATGGTCGTCGAGGGCGCCGATCCGGTCGGCGCGCAGCCGCACCTGGCTCGCCGACTCCTCGCCCGTGACGTACAGCGTCCGGTGCTCGTCGCTCGCCGCCCTGGCCGCGACGTCGAGCAGCAGCGTGGACTTGCCGACGCCGGGCTCGCCCGCGAGCAGCACCACCGCCCCGGGCACCAGGCCGCCGCCGAGCACCCGGTCCAGCTCGGGGACGCCGGTGGAGCGGGCGGTGGCCCGGCGGCCGTCGACCTGGCCGATCGGCAGGGCGGAGCTGGTGACGCGGCCCGGCGCCGTCGTGCGGACCGCGGGCGTGCCGTACTCCTCGACCGTGCCCCAGGCCTGGCATTCGGGGCAGCGGCCGAGCCATTTGGCCGTCTGCCAGCCGCACTCGGTGCAGCGGTAGGACGGCCGGTCCTTGGTGGTCTTCGCACGGGCAGCCATGTCCGAAACGGTAGCCGCCCCCACTGACACCCCACCCACCCCGCACCGCTCCACGAGCCCCTGCACCCCGTATCGGCCATCCGCCGTCCGGAATCGGCCATCCGCCTCCTCTGTGCGAGGGCGGAACAAAGGCCTCCTGTCCCCTATTGAGGGATCGTTTCACCCGTACGGATTAAAAGTGGCCAACGCGCCAGTTCGCGCCACCCATAGCCCCCTACGGTCGCCGAGTGATGAGCAGCAGTCCGCAGACCACGACCCGCACGACCGGCGCACACCGGGCGCACCGGGAAGCGCGTGACCGCGCCGCGGCGCGCGCGGTGGCGCAGCGGCCTCCGGCGCGCCACGAGCCGTATCTGGACGGCCTGTTCACCTACTGCCTCTCCGTGCTGTGCGACCACGACGCCGCGACCGCCGCCCTGGGCGACGCCCTCGCGCTCGCCGACCGCCGCGGCAACCGCCGCCCGCAGGCCCCGGCGGACCGCCGCGCGTGGCTCTACGCCCTGGCCCGCTGGGCCTGCCTGCGCAAGCTGGCCGAGGCCAAGCAGAAACGTCCGGGCAGCCATGCGGCGGGCCGTACCGCCGCCCGCCGGGACCCGCCGCCGGCCACCGCACCGGACGGCTCCGCGGAGGTCCGGGCGCAGCGCCGCCGGGAGCTGGCCCTGCTGGCCTGGCCGGAGGCGGCCGGCACCAGCCCGGAGCAGCGCGAGGCCCTGGAGCTCGCGGTGCGCCACCACCTGGCCGCCCACGAGGTCGCCGCCGTCCTCGCCATGGACCCCGCCGCCGCCCGCGAGCTGCTGGCCTCCGCCGCCTGCGAGGTCGAGCGCACCCGCGCCGCCCTCGCCGTCGTGGAGACCGGCACCTGCCCGGGAGTGGCCCGCTTCACCGGCAACGACCAGTTGGTGCTCAGCTCGGCCCTGCGCCGCGAGCTGGTCCGGCACGTCGACGACTGCCCGCGCTGCCGCCGCACCGCCGAGCGCGCCATTCCCGGCCGCTGGCCCGGCACCAGCGTCACCCCCGCCGAGCTGCCGGTCCTGCCCGCCCCCCGCGCGGCGCTGCACATGATCCAGGCGCATCTCCCGCGCGCGCGGGCCGCCGCGCCCCGCTTCGACCGGCGCGGCTTCCCGATGGACCCCAGGGACCGCGCGGCCCGGCGCGACCGCATCCGCGCGCGTGCCGTCACCACTACGGTCGTCGCCACCGTCGTCGCCGCCCCCGTGCTCGCCCTGTGGGCCGCCTACCGGGGCACCCCCGTGGGCGAGAGCCAGGCGGGCAGCCCGGCCAGCGCCAGCGAGGCGCACGGCCCCGACGGCGCGGACGGCGGGAGCGCCGGCGGCTACGAGAACACCGGCAACGCCGGCACCACCCCGGAGACCGGTTTCGGCCAGGACGGCAAGGCCGATGTCTCGGTCGAGGTCGTCAGCGTCTCCGGCGCGGACCGGAACAGCGCGGGGCACCTGGAGGTGAGCGCCGGTCACAGCGGCGACACCACGCTCATCACCCTGACCGTGGCCGGCCGGTCCCCGGTACGGTGGTCCGCCTCCACCGACGCCCCCTGGCTCTACTTCAGCGAGTCCTCGGGAACGCTCGGCCCCGGGGAGACACTGACGGTCAGGGTCTACGTGGACCAGCTGCGCGAGCCGTCCGGCCACTGGACCGCGAGGGTCGCCGTCTCGCCCGCCGGCGCCGTCGTCACCATCGAGGGCTACGGCACCGCCCCCAGCCCCTCCCGCCCGGACCCCCGGCCCAGCAGCCCCGGCGGCACCTCGCGCCCTTCCGACCCGGACCCGGCCCAGACCACCCCGGCGCCCCCCGACCCGACGCCCAGCCGTCCCCCGTCCTCGCCGCCGCCCACGGCGGACCCCACACCCACCGATCCGTCGCCGACCGCCACGGACGGTCCGAGCCCGGCGCCCGGCGACGGCGGCGACCCGAGCCCGTCGGCGCCATAGCCCCCGCGGAGCGGGTAGCCGCCGCGGAGCCGGAAGCAGTCGTGGAACCGGTAGCTGCCGCAGAGTCGGCAGCGGACGCAGCGCCGGTCCAACCGCGCCGGCACGCCGCCCCCGGCCGGGTGTCAGCCCCGGTCCACCGGATCCGCGGGATGCGGCGCCAGCAGCGGCAGCCGCGAGGCCAGCCGCTCCTCGCACAGCTCGGCCAGCCGGTCGTAGCCGGCCTTGCCCATCAGCTCGGTCAGCTCCGCCCGGTAGGACACGTACACCGGCTCGCCCGCACCGTGCGCCGACGTCGCCGACGTGCACCACCAGTGCAGATCGTGGCCGCCCGGCCCCCAGCCGCGCCGGTCGTACTCACCGATGGACACCTGCAGCACCCGCGTGTCGTCCGGCCGGTCGATCCATTCGTAGGTCCGCCGGATCGGCAGCTGCCAGCACACGTCCGGCTTGGTCTCCAGCGGCTCGCGGCCCTCCTTCAGGGCCAGGATGTGCAGCGAGCAGCCCGCGCCGCCGGCGAAGCCGGGCCGGTTCTGGAAGATGCACGAGCCCTGGTACGGGCGGGTCTGCCGGGAGCCGTCCTCGTCCTCGGAGACCCAGCCGGCGCGGGTGCCCTCGGCGTGGTTCTGCCAGATGTCGGGCGTGAGCCGGGCCACATGCCCCGCCACCCGCTGCTCGTCCTCCTCGTCGGAGAAGTGGGCGCCCAGCGTGCAGCACCCGTCGTCCGCGCGGCCTGCCTGGATGCCCTGGCAGCCGCTGCCGAAGATGCAGCTCCAACGGGAGGTCAGCCATGTCAGATCGCAGCGGAAGACCTGCTCGCCGTCGGCCGGGTCCGGAAACTCCACCCATGCGCGCGCGAAGTCGAGATCTTTCTCGTCCGGCGTCCCGGCCGGCTCGGGCCGCCGTACCGCCCCAGGCGTCTCCGCCGTCTCCGCCGTCTCCGGCGTCTCGTCTCGCATCGAAGAAGAACCCCGAACCTTCCCCTTCTTGTCCCGCTTACCCTGCTTGGGCGACTTGGCGGACTCGTCGCCTTTCGCCTTTTTCGTCTTTGGCACCCGTCCAGGGTAAGTCGCCCGGACCCGGTCCATACACCATCCCCGTCCGGCATCCGGCACCCGCACCGGGGGAATCCAGCCGCCCGGCTAGCAGTAGCGTTCCGTATATGAGACTCGGTGTCCTCGACGTGGGTTCGAACACGGTGCACCTGCTGGTGGTGGATGCGCACCCCGGCGCGCGCCCGCTGCCCGCGCACTCGCACAAGGCGGATCTCCGCCTCGCCCAGCTGCTCGACGAGGGCGGCGCCATCGGCCCCGACGGGGTCGACCAGCTGATCGCGGTCGTCCACGACGCCCTGCAGGCGGCCGAGGACAAGGGCGTCGAGGATCTGCTGCCGTTCGCCACCTCCGCGGTCCGGGAGGCGTACAACGCGGACGACGTCCTCGCGCGGGTGCGCTCCGAGACCGGCGTCGAGCTCGCCGTCCTCACCGGCGAGGAGGAGGCCCGGCTCACCTTCCTCGCCGCCCGCCGCTGGTTCGGCTGGTCCGCGGGCCGGCTGCTGGTCCTGGACATCGGCGGCGGCTCCCTGGAGATCGCGTACGGCATAGACGAGGAGCCCGACACCGCCGTCTCCCTCCCGCTCGGCGCCGGGCGCCTGACCGCCCAGCGGCTGCCCGACGACCCGCCCCGGCCGGAGGACGTCCGCGCCCTGCGCCGCCATGTTCGCGCGGAGATCGCCCGTACGGTCGGCGAGTTCAGCCGTCTCGGCTCCCCCGACCACGTGGTCGCCACCTCCAAGACGTTCAAGCAGCTGGCCCGCATCGCCGGCGCCGCCCGCTCCGGCGAGGGCCTCTATGTCCAGCGGGAGCTGAAGCGGACCTCGCTGGAGACGTGGGTGCCGCGGCTGGCCGGCATGACGGCGGAACAGCGCGCCGAACTGCCGGGGGTCTCCGAGGGCAGGTCCGGACAGTTGCTGGCCGGCGCGCTGGTCGCCGAGGCCGCGATGGACCTGTTCGACGTCGAGACGCTGGAGATCTGCCCGTGGGCCCTGCGGGAGGGCGTGATCCTGCGTCGGCTGGACCACATGGACTCGGCGTGACCCCGGGCTCCGGCACCGGCCGCCGGAGCCGCCGGCCACCACCCGCCCCGTGCGGCACCCGCCTATGGCAAACGCCACAACGGCGAACGGCCGCCCGGCCCCGACCCGCCCCCACCCCGTAACCTGTCCCTCGTGGCAGAACCGAGGGACGTTGTCCGCATTCCGGATGCGAAGGTCGCCCTGTCGACGGCCTCCGTCTACCCGGAGTCGACGGCGACGGCCTTCGAGATCGCCGCACGCCTCGGCTACGACGGCGTCGAGGTGATGGTGTGGACCGATCCGGTCAGCCAGGACATCGAGGCGCTGCGCCGGCTCAGCGACTACCACCAGGTGCCGGTCCTGGCCGTCCACGCCCCCTGCCTGCTGATCACCCAGCGGGTGTGGTCCACCGACCCCTGGACCAAGCTCCAGCGGGCCCGGGCCGCCGCCGAGAAGCTCGGCGCGAGCACCGTCGTCGTGCACCCGCCGTTCCGCTGGCAGCGGCAGTACGCCCGGGACTTCGTGTCCGGGATCTGGCGGATGGCGAACGAGACGGACGTGCGGTTCGCCGTGGAGAACATGTACCCCTGGCGCTACCGAGACCGCGAGATGCTCGCCTACGCCCCGGACTGGGACGTCACCAAGGACGACTACCGCCACTTCACGATCGATCTCAGCCACACCGCGACCGCCCGCACCGACGCCCTCGCCATGGTCGACCGCATGGGCGACCGCCTCGGCCACCTGCATCTCGCCGACGGCCGCGGCTCGGCGAAGGACGAGCACCTGGTCCCCGGCCGCGGCACCCAGCCCTGCGCCGAGGTGCTGGAGCGCCTCGCGCACACCGGCTTCGACGGCCATGTCGTCATCGAGGTCAACACCCGGCGCGCGATGTCCGGCGCCGAGCGGGAGGCCGACCTCGCGGAGGCCCTGGCCTTCACCCGGCTGCATCTGGCCTCCGCGGCGAAGGTGCCGCGCCGATGAGCGACCGCACCGCCGGGCCGTCCGCTGACTCGCCCGGTGAGACGCCCGGTGAGACGCCCGGTGAGACGCCCGACGGGACCACGGAAGGCCCGCCCGTCCGCCGCCGTGGCCGCCCGCCGCGCACGGAGTCCGCCGGCACCCGCGCCCGCATCCTCACCGCGGCCCGCACGGAGTTCTCCGAACGCGGCTACGACAAGACGTCGGTACGCGGCATCGCCAAGGCGGCCGGCGTCGACGCGGCGCTCGTGCACCACTACTTCGGCACCAAGGAGCAAGTGTTCGAGGCGGCCATCGAGGTGGCCTTCGCCCCCGCCCTGCAGGCCTCGGACACGGTCGCCGCGGGACCGCTCGACACGGTGGGGGAGCGGCTGACCCGCTTCGTCCTCGGCGTCTGGGAGAACCCCACCACCCGTACGCCGCTGCTGGCGATCGTCCGCTCCGCCGTCAACAACGAGACCGCCGCCGCGGTCTTCCGCCGGCTGATCGCCGCCCAGCTGCTGCACCGCATAGCCGCCCAGCTGGAGCTGCCGGAGGGGGAGGCGGAGCTGCGCGCCGAGCTGGCGGCGGCGCAGCTGGTGGGGACAGCGATGCTGCGCTACGTGATCAAGGTCGAGCCGCTGGCCTCGGTGGACCCGGAGCGGATCGTCACCCGCCTCGCACCGGTCGTCCAGGGCCACCTCACCGGCCCCTGACGCCCCAGGGGACCCTTCACCACCTCCGCCGGGGAGACGGGCATCCCGAATTCCGGACACTGCGTCCCGCCCCCTGGATGACCGGCGTACGCTCGACGTCAGTCAGAACTGTCAGCGCTTCCTGGCAGAACTCTCCGAAGGAGCGAGCGACGATGCCCGAGCTGAGGTCCCGCACAGTCACCCACGGCCGCAACATGGCGGGCGCCCGCGCCCTTATGCGCGCCTCCGGTGTACCGGGCGCGGACATCGGCCGGAAGCCGATCATCGCGGTCGCCAACAGCTTCACGGAGTTCGTGCCGGGCCACACCCACCTCGCACCGGTCGGCAGGATCGTCAGCGAGGCCGTCGTCGCGGCCGGCGGCATCCCGCGCGAGTTCAACACGATCGCCGTGGACGACGGCATCGCCATGGGCCACGGCGGCATGCTGTACAGCCTCCCCTCCCGCGACCTGATCGCGGACAGCGTGGAGTACATGGTCGAGGCCCACTGCGCCGACGCCCTGATCTGCATCTCCAACTGCGACAAGATCACCCCGGGCATGCTCAACGCCGCCCTGCGGCTGAACATCCCGACGGTCTTCGTCTCCGGCGGCCCGATGGAGTCCGGCCGCGCCACCCTGGTCGACGGCACCGTCCGCACCCTGGACCTGGTCGACGCCATGGTGGAGGCGGCCAACGACCAGGTCTCCGACGCCGACGTCCTGCGCATCGAGGAGAACGCCTGCCCGACCTGCGGCAGCTGCTCCGGCATGTTCACCGCCAACTCGATGAACTGCCTCACCGAGGCCATCGGCCTCTCCCTCCCCGGCAACGGCTCGGTCCTGGCCACCCACACCGCGCGCAGGGCGCTCTACGAGAACGCCGCCCGCACGGTGCTGGACCTGACCCGCCGCTACTACGAGCAGGACGACGACTCGGTCCTGCCCCGCAACATCGCCACCGCCGCGGCCTTCGAGAACGCCATGGCGCTCGACATCGCCATGGGCGGCTCGACCAACACGATCCTGCACCTGCTGGCCGCCGCCCAGGAGGCCGACGTCCCCTTCGGCCTCACCGAGATGGACGCCCTCTCGCGCCGCGTCCCGTGCCTGGCCAAGGTCGCCCCCAACGTCGCCAAGGACCGCACGTACTACATGGAGGACGTGCACCGCGCCGGCGGCATCCCGGCCCTCCTCGGCGAACTGCACCGCGCCGGCCTGCTCAACGAGGACGTCCACGCCGTGCACAGCCCCTCCCTGGACGACTGGCTGAAGACCTGGGACGTCCGTGCCGGCTCCCCGTCGCCGGAAGCCGTCGAACTGTGGCACGCGGCCCCCGGCTGCGTCCGCTCCGCCGAGGCCTTCTCCCAGTCCGAGCGCTGGGCGTCGCTGGACGAGGACGCCGAGGGCGGCTGCATCCGCTCCGCCGAGCACGCCTACTCCAAGGACGGCGGCCTGGCGGTGCTGCGCGGCAACCTCGCCGTAGACGGCTGTGTCGTGAAGACGGCGGGCGTGGACGAGTCGATCTGGACCTTCGAGGGCCCGGCGGTCGTCTGCGAGTCGCAGGAGGAGGCCGTGGAGAAGATCCTCACCAAACAGGTCACGGAGGGCGACGTCGTCGTCATCCGCTACGAGGGCCCCAAGGGCGGCCCGGGCATGCAGGAGATGCTCTACCCGACCTCGTACCTGAAGAGCCGCGGCCTGGGCAAGGCCTGCGCCCTGATCACCGACGGCCGCTTCTCCGGCGGCACCTCCGGCCTGTCCATCGGCCACGCCTCCCCGGAGGCGGCCTCCGGCGGCACCATCGCGCTGGTCGAGGACGGCGACCGGATCCGCATCGACATCCCCAGCCGCTCCATCGAGCTCCTGGTCGACGATGCCGAGCTGGCCCGCCGCGAGCAGGCCCTGAACGGCCGGTACGTCCCGAGGAACCGCGACCGCAAGGTCTCGGCCGCGCTGCGCGCCTACGCGGCGATGGCGACCAGTGCCGACAAGGGCGCGGTCCGCGACGTGACCAAGCTGGGCTGAGCGGCCCGCCCGGGCCCGGCCCGGTCCAGCGCCTGAATCACCGGAGCCGCTCCCGGCGGACCGGCACGTCCTTCACGTCTTCGCCGTGCTCGCGGAGCTCATCCGGGAGCACGGCAGGCTGACCGCAACCGTCGGACTCCGGGTCCGGCCGGTCCCGGGGGCGGCTCGTCCGGTGCGGTCGTATTCTCCGCGGGTCCGCCGTGCCCCGGGCCGGATCGGGCATCCGCGGGCGTGGCCGTTGATCGATCCTCCCGCTCGACCGGTTCCGCGGCCCGGCGGGCGTTGTCGATCATCGCTTCGATCTTGCCGCGGTGCCGGACGACACCCACGTCGCCCAAGAGGTGCCCGACGTCACGCTGGTCGGATCGGGCGACGGCCGAGACCTCGAACGCCGCGAGGGCGGAGCGGAATTTCTCGCGCTCGGCCAGGATCGTGCGCCGGCTCGGCCCGGACCTGAGCACTCCGGGCTCAGCGTCTCGAGCAGGCGCCGGTCGTCACCGACGAGGAATCCCCGTTCGGTGTCGTGGGTGGGCGAGGGACTCCGGGGCTGTTCCGCTCCACGGGCAGCGCGGCGCGCCGTCGGGGCCGTGGAAGAGCGCCGTCACAGCAGGAAGCTCAGCCGCTCGTCCGCCATCCCCGGAGCGATCTCGAGGATCTCCGCCGTGACGACGTCCTGGGCGACGAAGGGGTCCTCGGCGACGCGCTTCTGCAGTTCCTCGGGCGAGGTGCCGTGGGCGAGGACTGCGCCGCCGAGGCCCGGCCGGATGCCGCCGACCAGCAGGAAGACCCCGTCGTCCAGGCCGCGCTTGATCCACTCTTGATGACCGGCCAGGTGCCGGTCGGCGGCGGCCTTGTTGCCGGAGAACCGAAGCAGAACCACGAACATGCGCTCTCTCATTTCTCGTAGGTGCTCAGCCAGTCGCGCATGCGGTCGACCTCCCGCCGGATGAACGCCTCGTCGTGGAAGGCGTTGGCCATGACGGCGACGCCCTGGCTGAAGGCGAGCACGTGCATCGCCAGCTCGTCGGCCTGATCGGCCGGTCCGAGCAGTGCGAACTGCTCGCGGAGCCATGCACGGAACAGGGCGAACAGGCGACCGGCCTGGCCGAGCATGGAGTGTTCCAGCTTGGCGAGCTCGGTGGTCAGGGTGCCCACGGGGCAGCCGTAGTCCTGGATGTCGGCGCGGTTGGTCAGCACGATCTCGACGTACCGCATGATGCGGCCGGCCGGGGTGGGCGCTTCGGCCTCCCACTGCTCCAGCACCCGCCGGGTGTCGGCGAGGCGGGCGTCGATCACCGCGTCGAGGATCGCGTCCTTGGACTTGAAGTGGTAGTAGAAGTTGCCCCGCGACAGGCCGACGGCACCGGCGATGTCCGCGAACGAGGTGTGCTCGTAGCCGTGGTGGTAGAAGAGCCGGTCGGCCGCCGCGACGATCTGATCGCGGGTCGCCGCAGCAGGCATGGTGATCCCCTTCCGAGGCCGTAGGACAGTCGCCCTAGATCCCTAACGTAGGTCAGTCGTCCTAGGTCGTCAAGTCGTTGACATCTCCGGCGCGGGCGACCTAGCGTGGCGGCGCTCTAGGACAGTCGTCCTACGAGGTCGCCACAACGCAGGAGCTCCGCATGCCCCTCGACTTGTTCACGCCGTTCGCCCTGGGCAGCCTCAAGCTCGCCAACCGGATGGTGATGGCGCCGATGACCCGCAACCGTGCCGAAGCCGACGGGTGCGTTTCCCCGCTGATGGTCGCCCACTACCGGCAGCGCGCCACCGCGGGCCTGATCGTCGCGGAGTCCACCACGGTCTCGCCGCAGGCGGTGGGCTACCCCTTCACCCCCGGGCTGTACACCGACGCCCACGCGGCGAGCTGGCGGCGCCTGACCGACGCGGTCCACGAGGAGGGCGGCCGAATCTTCGTCCAGTTGCAGCACTGCGGCCGCGTCTCCCACCCGAGTCTGCTGGACGGGCAGGCGCCCGTCGCCCCCTCGGCGCTCACACCCGTCGGCCAGGCGGTCACCTACACCGGCCCGCAGGACTTCGTGACGCCCCGAGCGCTCGGAGCGGGCGAGCTTCCGGGAGTCGTCGCCGAGTTCCGCCACGCCGCCGAGCTGGCCGGGCAGGCGGGCTTCGACGGCATCGAGGTCCACGCCGGCAACGGTTACCTGATCGACCAGTTCCTGCGCGACGGGACCAACCACCGCCTCGACGCGTACGGCGGCAGCGCGGCCAACCGCATGCGGTTGCTGAACGAGGTCCTCGACGCCGTGTGCGCCGAGTGGCCCGCCGAGCGGGTGGGCGTGCGCCTGACGCCGGAGAACGGCTTCAACTCGATGTCGGACTCCGACCCGCACGGCCACTTCGAGTACTTCCTGGGGCAGCTGAGTGCACGCGGCCTGGCGTACGCGCACGTCCTGGAGGGCGACATGATGACGAAGACCGCATCCGTCGACTACCGCGTACTGCGGACGAGGTTCGCCGGTGCGTTCATCGCCAACAACGGCTACGACCTCGAGCGCGCCCAGGCAGCGGTGCACAGCGGACACGCCGACCTGATCGCCTTCGGCACCCCGTTCCTTGCCAACCCGGACCTGGTCCGCCGCTACCGGGAGGACCTGCCCCTGACCGCGGCCGACCCGGCCACGTTCTACGGCGGAGGACAGGCCGGCTACACGGACTATCCGTTCTACCAGGGCGGCGCAGCCCCGGACCGCACCCCTGCGACCGCGGCCGACGTCCAGCACGTGGCCGGCTCCGGAAGCTGATCAGCGCCCTGGGCGGTTCCTGACACTCGGTCCGCCCCCGCCCCATCGTCCTCGTCCACCGCCTCCGCCAGGTCTCGCAGAGGCCGCAGCCCGCCGCCGGCCGGGCCCGGGGCGCGGAAGGTGTGGCGGCCCGGCACGTCGAGCAGCGCCACCGGGTCGCCGGGCAGCACGCGGTCCTCCCGCCGGGCCGTGCCCGCCACGGGGCGTGCATCCCGACCGCCTGGCCGGACCGGGCCACGGCCCCACGGCGTGCGCCCAGGCCCGCCCGTGCCGGAACGTACGGGACTCCGGCTCCACTCGTGGTCCTCGGACCGGCTGCAGGTGTAGGCGCAGGCGTAGGGCGTCCGGGATCTCCCCCGGCGTGGTCGTACGCGGTCCGCGGAGGCTGGTCGCCTCACCGCTGCACCACCAAGGAGTCCTCGATCCACGGCGCAACGCCGGGCGGTCGATCACCGACCATGGCGGGTCCGACGGGTCGTCCGGCAGGAACCGGCCGACGTACCGGGCGGTGCACATCTGCACCGCGAAGCCGAGCCGGTGCTGGGGCGTGCACCACAGCGTGATCAGGTCCCGGCGGCGGTGCCGAGGCTGCCTGCCTGGCTCAGGCGGCCGACCGCCCGGGCGGGGTGTCAGGGGCCGACCGGCCAGGCGTCCACCGGACGGCTGCGACCACCGGCCCCGTCGGCGTCCCGGGCAGCCGTCCCCGCGCCTCGAGCGGCCGTCCCCGCCCGCTCTACCAGCCGGCCGGATCCCGCCCGTCCACGGCGAACACGGTCCCGTCGGGCGCCCCGGCGTAGACGAGGCCGTCGGCGACCACCGGCGCGGGAAGCGAGGCCGGGACGCCGTCGCCGTCGCCGAGCCGGGGCGGCGTCTGGCCGAGCAGCCGCCCCTCGCGGGCGTCCACGCCGAGGAGCCGCCCGTCGGGACCGGTGACGTAGACATGCCGGCCGTCGGTCACGGGGGCCGAGCCGCTGGCCATGCCGGTCTCCAGCCGCCAGCGCTGCTCGCCCGCCACCATGTCCACGGCGACCAGGGAACCGCCGAGGCCGCTGAGATACACGTCGTCCCCGTGCACCGACCCCTGGGCCGACTCGACCGGCACCGGCAGCTCCACCCGGCGCACCTCACCGGTGTCCGGCGTGTACCGCACCAGCGCCTCGGTTCGCCCGAGGACCGCGCCGCTCACGGTGAAGTAGACCGACCCGTCCGCCGCGCCGAGCAGATCCAGGTTCCCGGTCAGCTTCCTGTCCCACCGCACATCACCGCTCGCCGGGTCCACCGCGGTCACCCGGGTGCGTGCTCCGTCACCGGTCACCGTCGTGGCGTACGCCGTCGGCTCCCCGGGGAACCACCGGAAGTACGGGTCCGGCAGGCCGGGGACCCGCCGGTTCCACACCACGTCCCCCGAGCCGCCGTCCACCGCGGTGACCGTCCCGTCGTCCCCGGTGAGCAGCAGCACACTGCCTGCCGTGGTCGACCCGGTGTGCGGGAGGTCGTCGCGCTGCCAGCGCGCTGTCCCCGAGGCAGGGTCGAGCGCCTCCAGGCCAGCGCCGTGGTCCACCTCCGGCTGCACCAGGCCGGCCGCCACCACCGGGGGCGTGCTGCGCAGCAGGGGGGCCACGGAGTGCCGCCACAGCAGCCGCCCGTCGGCCGGGTCGAGTGCGTAGACGAGCCCGTTCCGGCCGCAGACCAGCGCACCCGCGCCGTACGAGCACTGCGGCATCCCCTGCCCGCCGGTGGACGCGGCCTCCCAGGCCCGCACCCCGGCGGCCATGGCGTGCCGGGCGTCGTCACCTCGCGGATCCCCGCCCCCGTCCGCCGCCCGCACCGAGACCACCGCGGCGGCCACGGCCACGGCGACGGCCACCGCCCCGGCACCGAGAGCCGTCCGCCGGCCCCAGCGCCGCCGCCCCACGCGGCCCTGCCCCGCGCCGCCGCCCGCTCCCTCCGCCTCCGAGCCGAGGTCCGCGCCCGCCCCCGTCCCCGGGTTCGCCTCCGCGGCCGGTTCCGCCACCGGCGTCCGCTGTGCCGGCAGGAAGAGCTGCGTGTCGTACGAGGCCGCCACCGATCGCAGTTCGCGCATCAGCGTGTCCGGGGTGGGCCGGTCCTCGGGCTCCTTGGCCAGACATCGCAGCACCAGCGGCGCCAGCTCCTCCGGCACACCGGTCAGATCGGGCTCGTCGTGCACGACCTGGTAGGCGACGACATACGGGCTGTCGGAGTCGAACGGCCCCCGTCCGCGCGCCGCGTGCACCAGCACCGACCCGAGCGCGAAGACGTCCGCCGCGGGGCCCACCTCGCGGGGCCGCCGGAACTGCTCGGGCGCCATGAACGGCGGCGTGCCGATCAGCTTCCCCGTCTCGGTGCGCAGTTCGCTGTCCGACGGCCGGGAGATGCCGAAGTCGATGACCTTCGGCCCGTCCTCGGCGAGCAGCACGTTGCTCGGCTTCAGATCCCGGTGCACCACCCCGACCCGGTGGATGTCCCGCAGCGCCTCCGCGAGCCCGGCCATCAGCCGGCGCAACTGGGCGGGTTCCATGGGGCCGTTCCGCTTCACCTGCTCCGCGAGGGTCGGCCCGGGAATGAACTGGGTGGCCATCCAGGGCCGCCCGGCGTCCGGGTCGGCGTCGACGACCGGCGCGGTGAAGGCACCGCTCACCTTCCGAGCGGCCCCCACCTCCTGCCGGAACCGCCCGCGGAACTCGGGGTCCCGGGCGAACTCGGCGTGCACCACCTTCACCGCCAGCTTCATCCCGGAGGTGCTGCGGGCCAGGTGCACCACGCCCATACCACCGGACCCCAGACAGGACTCCAGCCGGTAGTGACCGGCGTACTCCGGAAGTTCCGCTTCCGCGCCCGCCCCGGCGTTCCGCTGTGGCGCCATGGAACCACCCCCGTGCTGTTCGTTCGCGCGCGCGACGCTCGGAGCCTAGTCCATGGGACATAACGGGACCGAGGAGGCTTGCTAGCCTCCGTGAGCGCATCACGTACAGGTGTTTGCCACGTGATCCGAGGGAATCAACGTGTCCCCATGACCCGCATGGGGACCAACGGGGGAGGTCCACTTGTCATCCGTCGAGAACACGGCCGAGACCGAGAACACCGCCGCGACCGAGAGCGTGACCGGGGCCGGTACCGAGACCGCGGACGGAAGGGGCCCGGAGGCCGTCATCACGGCAGCGGCGGCGTCCGTGCGCTACTACTCCGTCGCACCCGGCGTCCGCCTCAACGTCCGCAGCGGCCCGGGCACCGGCTACTCCGTCGTCCGCGTCCTGCCCGAGGGCTCCAAGGTCGCCATCTACTGCCAGACCCCGGGCACCCGGATCCGCGGCCCGTACGGCACGTCGAACATCTGGGACAACATCGCCAACGGACAGTACGTCTCGGACGCGTACATCTACACGGGCAGCGACGGTTACGTGGCCCGGCGCTGTTCCTAGGGCCGACCGCGGCCCGGCCCGCCCCCGGCGCCATAATCGACGCGTGAGCGCAGAGAACGGCACCCCCGGCACCGACGGCACCCCGGGCTCCGGCCCCCGCCCGGAGCCCATCCGCTTCTTCGGCACGACCTGGGTGCACCACGACGGCGGCTACACCGCCCGGCGCGTCGCCGTCGCCGTCGGCTCACTCGCCGCGGCCGTCGCCGCCTGTCTGGTGCTGCGCTTCGCCTACCAGGGGCTGCAGATCGCCGAGATCGGCAGCTTCGTGACGATCCTGATGGTCGTCATGTTCGCCGTCTGCAGCGCGCTGGCCTTCCGCCACACCTGGAGCGGCTTCGCCGCCCGCCCCGACCCCGACCGCCAGGCCTCCCTGCGCGGACTGCTGGCCATCGGTTTCATCGGCTCGCTGGCCGCCTATTTCTTCCGCACCCTCCTCGAGGCCCCCGGCGAGAAGCTCCACCGCACCGAGTACGAGACGGCCCGGCGCCAGTACGAGCAGCGCACCTCCCGCCGCTCGGGCAACCCGAAGAAGCGCCGCCGCCGCTGAGGCCCGCGGCCCGATCGGCGCCCGGGACCAGCCGCTGCCGCTGAGGGCCTGCGGACCGGTGGTGGCTGGGGTGGCCCGCGCTGCTGGGGTTCGCGGTCCGGTGCTGGGCCGGGCCGTGCGCGGTCGTTGGGATGCGTGGCTTCGGTGGTGGCCGGGATCGGCCGGCGCCGGTGGGGTTCCACGGCCGTGTGTCGATCCGGTTCGTCCGCTGCTGCTGAGGCTCGCGACCTCGGCGGCTGCCGGGACCAGCGGCTGCCGGGACCAGTGGCTGCCGGGACCAGTCGCCGCCACTGACGCCCTGGCCCCGGACCCGACCGGTAACAGCCGCTGCCGGGAACCGCCTGCACTCCGCAGCGACCACGGCCACCATGGCGGACATGACGACGTCCTCCGGCACCGCCACTCCCGAGCCGTCCCAGCCCGTCGGGTCCCAGCCCGTCGGGTCCCCTTGCGACCTGCCCCGTTCCTCGCATTCCCGCTCCGCACAGTCCGGCTCCGCACAGTCCGGCTCCGCCCTGTCCCACTCGGCCAGGCCACCTTCCGCCCCGGCAGACTCCCTCCCGGCCCGCTCCACCCGGGCCCGCTCCTTCGACGCCGCCGCTGCCCGGTACGCCGCCCACCGCCCCTCCTATCCGCCCGCCCTCCTCGACGCGCTGGAGGAACTCGCCGGCCGTCCGCTCGCCGGCACCCGCGTCGCCGACATCGGCGCCGGTACGGGCCTGGCGACCGCCCTGCTGCACGCCCGCGGTGCCGACGTGATCGCCGTCGAACCCGGTGACGGCATGGCGGCCCAGTTCAGGCGCACTCTCCCGGACGTGCCGATCGTCCGCGGCACCGGCGATGCCCTGCCCCTCGCGGACGACACCGTGGACGTCCTCACCTACGCCCAGTCCTGGCACTGGACCGACCCTTCCCGTTCCGTGCCGGAGGCGCTGCGCGTGCTGCGTCCGGGCGGCACGCTGGCGCTGTGGTGGAACACCGCCGCCCTCGACGTGCCGTGGATCGCGGAACAGGCCGAGCGCCTCGGCCGCCACTTCGGCCGGGACGCCACCGAAGAGCTGCGCCGCCTCGGCCCGTCCTCCGCCGACCCCGGGGGCCGGCTCGGCCTCGTCCGTCGTCAGGTCCGCTGGAGCCGCCGCGTCCCCGTGGACACCCACCTGGCCAACCTCGGCACGCACTCCGCGTTCCTCATCCACGACGAGACCCGCAACACCGCCTTCTTCGCCGAGGAGCGCGACCGCCTCCTGGCCCGCTTCCCGGACGGAGCCGTGGAGGAGACGTACGAGGTCGTCCTGCTCACGGCCGTCGACCCGGGTGCGCATCCGCACACTGCTTGACGCGCGGCGCCCCTCGGGAGGATTATTCATCACATGGTGAATAATCCTCCCGGGACGGCCGGCCCACCCCACCGCCAGCCACCCCCCACCCCCGGCCCCCAGGCCGTCCACGCCGAGCAGCTCACCGTCGTCCGCGGCTCCCGCACCGTTCTGCACGGCCTCGACTTCACCGTCCCCCGCGGCCAGATCACCGGACTCCTCGGCCCTTCCGGTTGTGGCAAGACCACCCTCATGCGGGCCGTCGTCGGCACCCAGGCCAGGGTCGGCGGCACCCTCGACGTCCTCGGCCGACCCGCCGGCCACCCCACCCTGCGCACCCGCATCGGCTACGTCACCCAGGCCCCCTCCGTCTACGACGACCTGACCGTCCGCCAGAACCTCGACTACTTCGCCGCGATCATCGCCCCGGGCCGCGCCGCCGCCGCCCGCCGCCGCACCGACGTCACCCGCGCCATCGCCGACGTCGACCTCACCGGCCATGCCGACGCCCTGGCCGGCACCCTCTCCGGTGGCCAGCGCAGCCGGGTCTCCCTGGCCGTCGCCCTGCTCGGCACCCCGGAACTGCTCGTCCTCGACGAGCCCACCGTCGGCCTGGACCCCGTCCTGCGCCGGGACCTGTGGAACCTCTTCCACACCATCGCCGCCGAGCGCGGTGCCACCCTCCTGGTCTCCTCCCACGTCATGGACGAGGCCGAGCGCTGCCACCGCCTGCTGCTCATGCGCGAGGGCGAGCTCCTCGCCGACGACACCCCGGACGCGCTGCGCACCCGTACCGGCGCCGAGACCGTCGAAGCGGCCTTCCTGCACCTGGTCGACGAAGCGAAGGCGGCAGCGGCCCGTACCAAGGAGCGCACCTCATGACCCCTACACCCACCGCGCGCCCCGGCCCCGCCTCACCCCCGGCCGCCCCGCCCCGCGCCCTGAACCTCTCCCGCACGACCGCCACCGCGACCCGTGTCCTGCGCCAGCTCGCCCACGACCCGCGCACCATCGCGCTGATGCTGCTCATCCCCTGCGTGATGCTCTTCCTGCTGCGCTATGTCTTCGACGGCAGTCCCCGCACCTTCGACAACATCGGTGCATCGCTCCTCGGCATCTTCCCGCTGATCACGATGTTCCTGATCACCTCGATCGCCACCCTGCGCGAACGCACCTCCGGCACCCTCGAGCGCCTCCTCGCCCTCCCCCTCGGCAAGGCCGACCTCATCGCCGGATACGCGCTGGCCTTCGGCATCCTGGCGATCGTCCAGTCGGTCCTCGCCACCGGCCTGGCCCTGTGGCTGCTGGGCCTGGACGTCACCGGCAGCCCCTGGCTGCTGCTGCTCGTCGCCCTGCTGGACGCCCTCCTCGGCACCGCCCTCGGCCTCTTCGTCTCCGCCTTCGCCGCCTCCGAGTTCCAGGCCGTGCAGTTCATGCCGGCCGTGATCTTCCCGCAGCTCCTCCTCTGCGGCCTCTTCACCGCGCGCGACAACATGCACCCGGTCCTGGAGGCCGTCTCGAACGTCCTCCCCATGTCCTACGCCGTCGACGGCATGAACGAGGTCCTGCTCCACACCGACATGACCGCAGCCTTCGTACGCGACGTCCTGATCGTCGCCGGCTGCGCGCTGCTCGTCCTGGCCCTGGGCGCGGCCACCCTCCGGCGCAGGACGGCCTAGCCCCGTCCACCCATCCACCCATCCACCCATCCACCCGTCCAGCGCCGGAGGCCGGGCCACCCGCCGACATCCCGCCCACTGGACACCCCACCCCACCGCACCCCCGGGATGCGAGGATGACCACGGACGACGCACCTCCGGAGGGCACCGAAAGCCATGACCCAGAAAGTCGCAGTCCTCGGCACCGGCAAGATCGGCGAAGCCCTGCTCAGCGGAATGATCCGCGCCGGCTGGGCCCCCGCTGACCTCCTGGTCACCGCCCGCCGCCCGGAACGGGCGGAAGAGCTCCGCACCCGCTACGGAGTCACCCCGGTCAGCAACGCCGAGGCCGCCAAGACCGCCGACACCCTGATCCTCACGGTCAAGCCGCAGGACATGGGCACCCTCCTCGACGAACTCGCCCCGCACGTCCCCGCCGACCGCCTGATCATCAGCGGCGCCGCAGGCATCCCCACCGCGTTCTTCGAGGAGCGCCTCGCCACCGGCACTCCGGTGGTCCGGGTCATGACGAACACACCCGCCCTCGTCGACGAGGCCATGTCCGTCATCTCCGCCGGCACCCACGCCACCGCCGAGCACCTCGCCCACACCGAGGAGATCTTCGGCGGCGTCGGCAAGACCCTCCGCGTCCCCGAGGCTCAGCAGGACGCCTGCACCGCCCTCTCCGGCTCCGGCCCGGCCTACTTCTTCTACCTGGTCGAGGCCATGACCGACGCGGGCATCCTGCTCGGCCTGCCCCGCGACAAGGCCCACGACCTGATCGTCCAGGCCGCCGTCGGCGCCGCGGTGATGCTCCGCGACAGCGGCGAGCACCCCGTCAGGCTCCGGGAGAACGTCACCTCCCCCGCGGGCACCACCATCAACGCCATCCGCGAACTGGAGAACCACGGCGTACGGGCCGCCCTCATCGCCGCCCTCCAGGCCGCCCGGGACCGCAGCCGGGAGCTCGCCTCCGGCGACACCGGCTGACCCCCTCTCCGGCAACACCGGCTGACCCGCCCGCCGGGGGCGGTCACCCCGCCGCGCCGACCACCTCCGCCGTGGTCACCACCCGCGCGAAACCGCCCCCGTGCAGAGACACCGCCGTCGCCCGCGCCAGCTCGTCCGCGCTCTGCCGCCAGCCGAACGGCCCCTCCAGACCGAACGTGTACGTCGCGTCATGGACGAACACAACATCGAACCCGAGGTTCCCACCCATCCGCGCCGTGGTCTCCACACACATGTTGGTCTGGATGCCCGCCAGCACGATCTGACCGATCCCGGCCGCCCGCAGCCAGGCCGCCAGATCCGGCGCGCCGAGAAACGCCGAGTTCACCGACTTCGTCACCAGCAGCTCCGCACCCGCCCCCTTCCCCCGGCGCTGCTCCACGTACCCCTTGAACCCGTTGCCCTCCCGCCCGGTCCGCAACGGCGACCCCGGCGTCACCGAGTCGTGCCGCACGAAGACCACCGGCCGCCCGGTCGACTGCCACACGTCGATCAGAGCGGCGATGTTGCCGTCCGCCCCCGGGTTGTTCCGCACCCCCCAGAAGTCCGTCTCCTCGAATCCCTGCTGCACGTCCACGACGACCAGCGCCGCGTTCTCCGTGATGTCCATGCCCCGATCGTGCCGCCGTCCGGCCCCCCGCCCCAGAGGTCGCAAAGTCGGCGTTCGATGGTTTACTGCCACCATGGCGGAGACAGCCACCCCCTACCGCGTCGCCCTCGTCGCCTTCCCCGGCATCCGGGCCTTCGACGTCTCCGTGATCACCGAGGTCTGGGGAACCGACCGCACCGACCGCGGCGCCCCCGCCTACGACCTGCGCCGGGTCGCCGCCGACCGCACCACCGCCGTCCCGATGCGCGGTGGCCTCGCCCTCCATCCCGACCGCGCCCTCGCCTGGCTCGACCGCGCGGACCTCGTCGTCGTCCCCGGCCTCGACGATCACCTCACCCCGGCACCCGCCCCCGTCCTCGCCGCCCTCCGCCGCGCCCACACCCGCGGCACCACCCTCGCCGCCCTGTGCGGTGGCGCCTTCACTCTCGCCCAGGCCGGCCTGCTCGACGGCCGCCGCGCCATCACCCACTGGAACCTCACCGACCTGCTGCGCACCCACCACCCCCAGGTCACCGTCGTCCCCGACGCCCTCTTCCTCCAGGACGACAACATCTGGACCTCGGCCGGCACCGCGGCCGGCATCGACCTCTGCCTCCACCTCGTCCGCCTGGCCCACGGCGCCGAGGCCGCCGCCACCATCGCCCGCGCGATGGTCACCGCCCCCTTCCGCACCGGCACCCAGGCCCAGTTCATCGAGCACCCCACCCCGCGCACCGATCGAGACGCCGATGCCCTCGCCGCCGTCCGCGAACACGCCCTGCGCCACCTGCACGAGCCGCTCACCGTCGCCGACCTGGCAGCCCGCGCCGGCATGTCCCCGCGGTCCTTCGCCCGCCACTTCACCACCGCCACCGGCACCACCCCGGGCCGCTGGCTCCTCGACCAGCGCCTCGCCGCAGCCCAGCGGCTGCTGGAACGCACCGACCTGCCGATGCCCGAGATCGCCCGCCGGGCCGGCTTCGGCAGCGAGGTCACGATGCGCCAGCACTTCGCATCGCGCCTCGCCACCAGCCCCCGCGCCTACCGCGCCGCGTTCACCACCGTCGCCGCCACGGGCACCGGCGCCGCCGGAACCGCCGGCACGGGCGGCAGCAGCCCGATCGCGCGGTAGGCGGCATCCACCACCGGCCGCGCCATCCCCCGCGCCCGCTCGGCACCGTCCCGCAGTACGTCCTCCACATAGCCGGGGTCGGCACACAACGCCCGGTGCCGCTCCTGCACCGGCCGCAACACCTCCACCACGGCCTCCGCGACATCCCGCTTCAGATCCCCGTACGACCGGTACCCGGCGGCAAGCTCCTCCGGCACCCCACCCGTGCAGGCGGCCAGCACCTCCAGCAGATTCGCCACCCCGGGCCGGCCCTCCCGGTCGTACACGACCTCCCGGCCGCTGTCGGTCACCGCCCGCATGACCTTCCTCCGCACCACATCGGGCTCGTCCAGCAGATAGACGATCCCGGGCCCGGCATCGTCGCTCTTGCCCATCTTCGACGCCGGATCCTGCAGGTTCATCACCCGCGCGGCCACCTTCGGATGAGTGACCCGCGGCACCACGAAAGTCTGCCCGTACCGCTGGTTGAACCGCACCGCCAGGTCCCGGGTCAGCTCCACATGCTGGCTCTGGTCGTCCCCGACCGGCACCTCGTCCGTCGCGTACGCCAGGATGTCCGCGGCCATCAGCACGGGATACGTCAGCAGCGACAGCCGCACACTCCCGCCCCGCCCCCGCTCCAGCGCCGACTTCTCCCGGTACTGGATCATCCGCCGCATCTCCCCGTCGGAGGCCACGCACTCCAGCAGGTACGACAGCCGCGCATGCTCGTCCACATGGCTCTGCACGAACACGGTGCACAGCCGGGGATCCAGCCCGGCCGCCAGCAGCAGCGACGCCGACTGCCGACTGAGCCGCCGCACCCGCGCCGGATCGTGCGCCACGGTCAGCGCATGCAGATCGACGACGCAGAACAGCGCGTCCGCCTGGTGCTGGTCGACGGCAGCCCACTGCCGCATGGCCCCGAGATAGTTCCCCAGCGTCAGATGCCCGGTCGGCTTGACCCCGCTGAAGACCCGCGTCATCTCTCCACCTCCTGGTCGGGACCGCCGCTCTCGGCCGACCGCCCCTCCGGGAGAGAGATACGAGAACGGCCGCCGAGGCGGCGGCCGTTGTGTGCATACGTGAGTCCGGCCGCCGTCAGGCGGCCCACCACTGCTGGTTACACGTACGCGTCGTCACGCCCCCCACCGTACGCCTCCCGAGGGCCCCGCGCACTGAAGTTGACACGTCCCGCTCCGCTCCGTAGTGTTCTCCGAGTTGTCCGACGTGAGCGCCGACCGAGGTCGGTCCCCGGACAGCCATTCCGCAAGTACCAGCACTCTTCGACGACAGTCGACATGTGTGGCATGCGTATTTACGGAATGAGGAATCCACGTTCGAAAGGACGCTGCTCTCGATTAGCTCGAGAGCCGAGGATCCGCTAAAGTCTCACCCCGTCGGAACGGCCCAACAGCCGCGAGGACGAACCCCGCTGACAGGGAATCAGGGCCGAAAGGATCTGATAGAGTCAGAACCGCCGGAAAGGGAAACGCGAGAGCGGGAACCTGGAAAGCA